>CAYMQH010000041.1:0-24575 GCA_964392525.1 uncultured Aestuariivirga sp. | reverse complement strand
AGCGGCGCGCAGGATTTCTTGAGCCAGGCCAGTTCCGCTCCGTCGAGCAGGGGGCCGATCTCCTTCAGCACCCGAGCGTGATAGGCGTTGAGCCAGATCCGCTCCTCAGCATCCAGAAGCTGCGGTGTAATCAAGCGGCGGTCGATCGGGCAGAGGGTGAGCGTCTCGAAGCCCAGCATGGCGCGGTCGCCGCCGTCGATCATCCGTGCTTCATGCACCATGACCAGATTCTCGATGCGGATGCCATAGTGGCCAGGCTTGTAGAAGCCCGGTTCGTTCGAGAGGATCATGCCGGGTTCAAGCGGCGTGCGGTCCGACTTGTTGATGCGCGCCGGGCCTTCATGCACCGAGAGATAGGCGCCGACGCCGTGGCCGGTGCCGTGGTCGAAGTCAAGGCCAGCGCTCCACAGGTGCTGCCGGGCCAGCACGTCCAACTGGGCGCCGCACGTGCCTTTCGGAAAGCGGATGCGGCTGAGGTTGATCATGCCTTTCAGCACGCGGGTGAAATGATCGCGCATCTCAGCTGTTGCAGTGCCGAGGATCACAGTGCGTGTGATGTCGGTCGTGCCGTCGACGTATTGCGCCCCGGAATCGACCAGGAGGATTTCGTCCTTCACCAGCCTGCGGTTGGAGGCTGGCGTGGCATGGTAGTGCGGAATGGCGGCGTGCGGGCCTGAAGCGGGGATCGTCTCGAAGGAGAGGTCTTTCAACTCGCCCGTTGCCTCGCGGAAGGCCAGAAGATTTGCGGCAATGTCGAGTTCCGTCAGGCCATTCTTCAGGGCATGGGCATCAAGCCAGCAGAGGAAGCGGCTCATGGCCACGCCATCGCGGCGCTGGGCAGCTCGCGCGCCGTCCTGTTCCACAAGGTTCTTGCGCGCCTTGGGTAGCGCCACCGGATCAGGCCCGTTGACGATCTGCGCCCTGGCGGCTGCCAGCACCACGCGGATGCGCTCGGGAACCGTCGCCGGGTCGATCAGTACCTGGGCTTTCTTCTTGCCGAGCATCTTCAGCGTTTTCTCGATCTCCTTCGGCGTCCTGCAGACGGCGATCCTGCGGAGATGCGCGTTCACCTCGCCGGTGAGCTTCTTGGGATCGATGAAGAGTTCGACAGGCCCCTTTGCATGCAAAATGGCATAGGCGGGAACGACGGGCGTGAAGGGCGTGTCGAAGCCGCGCAGGTTGAGAAGCCAGGAGACCGAGTCCGGCTGGGTGAGCACCACGGCGTCATGTCCCGATATCGCCTTCTGGATGTCGCGGATCTTGTCTGCCGCGGTGCGGCCGGCGAATTGGGTGGGCTGGGTGGCGATCTGGGCGGCGGGCCGTGGCGGCTGGTCCTTCCAGATGGCATCGATGGGGTTCGAGGTGACAGGGACGAGCGCCGCCCCGACGTTGATGCAAGCCTCCCGGAAGCGGCGCGCCTGGTCGGCCGTCACCAGCCATGGGTCGAAGCCCAGCCTGTCGCCCTTCCTGAGGCTTCTGGCAATCCAGGCGGTGGGCGGCTCGTCGATCAGATGCTGTGGCGTGATGTGTGCGGTATCCACCTGGTCGCGCACCTGAATGGTGTAGCGGCCATCCACGAAGATCGCGGCTTTCCGGAGCGTGATGATGGCAAGGCCCCAGCTGCCGGCAAAGCCGGTGATCCATTTCAGGCGCTCGGCATAGGCGGCCACATATTCCCCCTGAAACTCATCCTGCCGCGGCACGATGATGCCGGTGAGCTTGCGCCTCTTGAGTTCGGCGCGGAGGAGGCTGAGGCGGGTGCTGGTGATATCGGTCATGCCGCAAGGATTAGCCCGGCGGGCCGCACCCGGCAACGCCCTCGATCCCCGCGCTGCAAGCCTGAACGGCGGCTGTGGTCCCCCGGTCCGCTGCGGCCGGACTGAGTGGGCCGTTTTGCGAGCATGACAATAAACTATAAAAAGAACATGCCTATTTGACCTTGCAACGGACGTAATTCGCGACATATAATATGACATCGATACTTGGGCCGGACGATTGGCCGCTTCGCTACCCGTTGGGCCGCGCACGCAAGACTCCTCCAATTCTCGACCATTGTCTTGCCGTGGCTGAGAAAGACGCGTCAGGACGCAGGCACAACCCAACGACGTTAAGGAAATCCCATGGATACGGGTACAGTGAAGTGGTTCAACGAGCAGAAGGGCTATGGCTTCATTCAGCCTGACAACGGGGCGAAAGATATTTTCGTCCACATCTCCGCTGTTGAGCGCGCTGGTCTGCGCACGCTGAAGGAGGGCCAGAAGGTCTCGTTCGAGATCGTGACCGACAAGCGCACGGGCCGCAGCTCGGCCGGCAATCTCGTCGCCTCCTGATCGGACCGGACAGATTTCACGCATGATGCCCGGCCGAAAGGCCGGGCATTTTGTTTGTTGATGCAGCAATTATGGTGCAATGCACAAATATCTGGTGTGAAACTGATTTCGTTCATGCGTTTTTAGAATGGGTTTGCGCAGAAACGACGCTCTTTGGTTCGTCAAAGACATGTTAACGCCGATTAATTTCTGTGTCCGAAATAAGGCTATCTTCGCAATAAATCCGTCATAATCAACGGATAACTGGTATCTCAGCGTTTCACTGCCGGGGAAGTATCTGCTTCGATTTCTCCATGCAAAAAATGCATGGATGAGGCGCAAAACTTCGGCTGGAACATGCTGCAAATGCGTACTACATGGCTGGTATCGCACTGCGGTGCACAATCATTTCAACTCTGGATCGCCCGTGTCGATAATCCGACCCGGTCTGGAGATACGAACAGGAGACGATACATGACCACGATCACTTATGGCCGCGAGGCCGTTCGCAACCACCGCAACAGCATGGGTGCCGGCCTTCTCGGCCGCGTCAAGACCTATCTGGCCCGCACCCGCGCGGAGCGTCAGCTGGCGCAGCTGGATGACCGGCTCCTGGCCGACATCGGCGTGAAGCGCAACGATATCTCCAAGGCGGTCTGGGGCCAGTAAGCCCTAACCATCGAGCTCCCAGCCGGCTCCTCTGGAGCTGGCTACCTGAAGGCGCCCGGGTGTCCTCCCTCCCGGGCGCTTTTTCGTGTGCGCCTTTGAAAAGACGAGCGTGGCCCAGTTGCCGCGCGTGATGCGGCCCGCGAGCGCCAGCCCGCGGTTCTCATAGGTGGCTTCAATCCAGCGCATCTGGTCAAGTGTCAGGCCGGAGAGGATCAAATCGCCCCCCGGTGCCAGGGCCCGCGAAAGGCCGGTCGCCAGCGCCACGAGCGGCCGCGCCAGGATGTTGGCGAAGATCAGGTCATAGGGGCCTTGCCCGGCAATGCGCGGATGGTGGAGCCCTGCTGCTGCAAAGCTTGAGATCAGCGGCCGCACATGGTTGAGGGCGGCATTGGCAATCGTCACCCGCACGGCTTCGGGGTCGATGTCGCTGGCGAGGGCCGGCCGGCCGGAGGCCTTGGCTGCCGCGATAGCCAGAACACCAGTGCCACAGCCCACATCCAGTATCTTGCCCGGCATACGCCGCCGGAGAATCTCGTCCAGCGCGAGAAGGCAGCCCTCCGTCGTGCCATGATGGCCGGTGCCGAAGGCGGTCCCCGCGTCGATTTCGAGCGATATCCCGCCCGCCCGCCGGCGGTGGCGGTCATGCGAGCCGTGCAGGAAGAACCGACCGGCCACAACCGGCGCCAGGCCCTCGAGCGACTGACGCACCCAGTCCTGCTGGGGCACCGGCGCAAGGCTGGCGCCTTCAATGCCGATTATGCCCCGAGCATCCAGGGTTTCGCTTTCGCTGCCGAAATAGAGAACCACCTCCCACAGGGCTTTTGCCTCATCCGTCTCGTTGATGGTGATGGCAAGCGGGTCCAACCGGATGTTCTCCTCCAGCGCCGTGGCCAATTCATTGGCTGCGTCATGGGAGAGGGCGGGAATCGTCAGTGTAAAGCGCGCTTCGGACATGCCTGCCCTTTAGGGCATCGCCGCGCGGGAATGAAGCGGTTACCGAACCGCGTGTTTGCCGAAGCTTTGCTAGGTCAGCGGGACGATGCGGATTTCCACCCGGCGGTTCTGGGCGCGGCCTTCGGGGGTCGCGTTGGTGGCGATGGGATCGCGCTGGCCCGCGCCGATGACCTGGAAGCGCTGCGAATTGTTTCCCTGCGCCACCAGATATTCCGCCACCGAACCGGCGCGGCGTTCCGACAGTTGCTGATTGTGGGCGGGGGTGCCGGTCGAGTCGGTATGGCCGGTCACGTCCACCAGTGTCTTGTTGAATTCCCGCAATACGATCGCCACCGAGTTCAGCGTCTCGTAAAACTGTGGTTTCACCGCCGACTGATCTGTGTCGAAGGTGATGTTGGAGGGCATGTTCAGGATGATGTCGTCGCCCACGCGAGTGACTGACACACCCGAACCGCGCAGCCGTTCGCGCAGTTTGGCTTCCTGGTTGTCCATGTAGAGGCCCACGCCGCCGCCTGCCAGCGCGCCGAGGCCCGCGCCGATCAGCATGGATTTGCGGGTCGAGGCGCTGGTGGTCTTGCCGATGACAAGCCCCGTGGCCGTGCCCAGCAGCGCACCGGCCCCCGCGCCGATGGCGGTATTCGAAACCTTTTGCTCGCCAGTGTAAGGGTCGGTCGAGCAGGCGGCCAGCATGGCCGCCGCGCCTGCGAGAATCGTGATCTTCCGAAACATCATCACCCCACCTCGATTGCGGGCCTCATCGCTTCGACCTATGGCTGCAATATGGTGAAGAAATGATTATTCGGCGGCTTCGAGGTCTTCGTCCTCGAGCAGGAACCCGCCGGACTGGCGCTGCCAGAGCGAGGCATAAAGCCCGCCCTTGTCGAGCAGCGCCCGGTGCGGGCCATCCTCCACGATCATGCCCCTGTCCATGATGACGAGGCGGTCCATCGCGGCGATGGTGGACAGGCGATGCGCGACGGCGATCACCGTCTTGCCTTCCATCAGCGCATAGAGATTTTCCTGAATGGCCTGTTCCACTTCCGAGTCGAGCGCACTGGTGGCTTCGTCCAGCACGAGGATCGGCGCGTTCTTGAGCAGAACGCGGGCGATGGCGATGCGCTGGCGCTGGCCGCCCGAAAGCTTCACGCCGCGCTCGCCGACATGCGCTTCATACCCGCGCCGCCCTTGCGGATCGACGAGTGAGGCGATGAACTCATCGGCATGCGCCTTGCGTGCTGCAGCCTCCACCTCCGCCATGGTGGCATCGGGCTTGCCATAGCGGATATTGTCGATCACCGACCGGTGGAGCAGGGAGGTATCCTGTGTCACGACGCCGATGGCGGCTCGCAGCGAATCCTGCGTGACCTGCGAGATGTCCTGCCCGTCGATCAGGATACGGCCACTTTCGAGATCGTAGAAACGCAAGAGCAGGTTGGCGAGGGTGGACTTCCCAGCACCCGAACGCCCGACAAGCCCCACCTTCTCCCCCGGTGCGATTGTGAGCGAAAGATCCCGCAGCACCGGCCTGTCCTTGGGGCCTGCGGGCTTGCCGTAGTTGAAGGAGAGGTGCTCGAATTGAATTGCACCTTCCGTCACCTCAAGCGGCTTGGCATCCGCCACATCCTTGATGGAGCGTTCGCGCGCGATGGTCTCGATCCCGTCCTGGATGACGCCGATGTTCTCGAACAGCCCCGCTACCTCCCAGATGATCCACTGCGACATCGCCTTGAGGCGCAGCGTGAGGCCAACCGCGAAGGCGATGGCGCCGGTGCTGATGGCACCGGTGTGCCAGAGCCAGATCGCCATGGCCGACATGGTGAAGATCAGCACGCCGGACAGGATCTGCAGCGCCGTTGTCATCAGGGTGGACATGCGCATCGACTTGTTCACCGAGTCGAGCATCCATCCCATGCCCTCCCGGGCATAGCTGTCCTCGCGGTCGGTGTGGGCGAAGAGCTTCACCGTGGGGATGTTGGTGTAGCTGTCCACCACGCGGCCGGTCACGAGCGAGCGCATGTCCGCCTGCTCCATCGACAGCTTGCCGAGCTTCGGCACGAAGTACCAGCAGGCCGCCGCATAGCCCGCCAGCCAGATCAGCAGCGGGATCATCAGCCACTTGTCGGCCGTGGCGACGAGCACCACCGCGCCGATGAAATAGACGCCGACATAGACCAGAACCTCGGTGAACTTCATCACCGCATCACGTACGCCAAGCGCTGTCTGCATCACCTTTGTGGCAACGCGGCCTGCAAAGTCATTGGTGAAGAAGTCCATGCTCTGGCGCAGCACGTAGCGGTGCGCCACCCAGCGGATGCGCATGGCATAATTGCCGCGAAGCCCCTGATGCGCGATTGCTTCGGATACGAAGTTGAGGAGGGGGAGGGCCAGCAGCGCCACTGCGCCCATGATCATCAGTTCCGTGCCGTTGTCCTGCCAGAATGTGGCGCGGTCGGCGCTGACGAGGAGGTCCACGAGGTCGCCGAGGAAGGCAAAGAGATAGACCTCAATCAGCGCGATCAGCGCCGAGAACAGGGTGGAAGCAAGCAGCAGCGGCCAGAACGGCTTGGTGTAGTGCCAGCAGAAGGCGAGGAACCCCTGGGGCGGCATCGAAGGCCGCTCCGGCGGAAACGGGTCCACCAGCGATTCGAGCCAGGTGAAGAAACGGTCAATCACGGAAATTCTCCTGACGCGGCCCGTGGCGCGTCTCAACGGCAGGGATTGGATTATCTGTATAGACCCGCGGATTCGGGCCGGAAAGGGGCCGGGCAGCCCTGCCCCGGCGGGAAGGGCTGTCACCTTTGCGCAGAGCGCATAAAGGGCGATGCCGATCCTGTGCTATGCGAAGCCGATGCCGGCTTCCCGTTTGATCCCCCTCACCATTGCTTCGGCGCTGTTCATGGAGAACATGGACTCGACTGTGATCGCCACCTCGCTGCCGGCCATCGCGGAGGATCTCGGCACCGACCCCATTGTTCTCAAGCTGGCCTTCACCACCTATCTGCTGAGCCTCACCGTGTTCATTCCTGTGAGCGGCTGGCTGGCCGACCGGTTCGGCGCGCGCCACGTGTTCCGCGCGGCGATTGCTGTCTTCACCATGGGCTCGCTGTTCTGCGGCATGGCGTCTTCGCTCGGCGAACTGGTTGCGGCGCGCGGACTTCAGGGCCTCGGCGGCGCCATGATGGTGCCGGTGGGCCGCATCATCCTGCTGCGCACGGTGCCGAAATCAGAACTCGTGGATGCGCTGGCTTGGCTGACTATTCCGGCACTCCTCGGGCCGCTCGTCGGCCCGCCGGTCGGCGGCTTCATCACCGACAGTTTTGGCTGGCGTTGGGTATTCTGGATGAACCTGCCCTTCGGCATCATCGCGCTGGTGCTTGCCACGGTGCTGATGCCGGATACACGCGTGGAGGAGGTGCCGCCGCTCGATGTCAAGGGCTTCTTCCTGTCAGGGCTCGGGCTTTCTGCCTTCATCTTCGGGCTGACGGTCATGGGGCGGAACTTGCTGCCGGGCTATTCGCCCAGCGCACTGATGCTGGCGGGTGTGGTGCTGATGGTGTTCTATGCCCGCCATGCCAGGCGGTGCGATAACCCCATTCTTGATCTCCGCCTGTTGCGCATCGAAACCTTCCGCGCCGGGGTGGTGGGCGGCAGCCTGTTTCGCATCGGGGTGGGGGCGGTGCCGTTCCTGCTGCCGCTGATGTTCCAGCTGGCCTATGGCATGAGCGCCTTCGAATCCGGCATGATCACCTTCATGGCCGCAGCCGGTGCCTTGCTGATGAAGCTGGGGGCTGGCAGCATGATCCGCCGCTTTGGGTTCCGAAATCTGCTGGTCGTCAACGGCATCGTGGCGAGCATCTCGATCGCTGTCATGGGGCTCCTGTCGAGTGCCACGCCCTATCTTCTGGCCATTTCGCTGCTCTTCGTCGGCGGCTTCCTGCGCTCGCTGCAGTTCACGGCGCTCAACGCCATGTCCTATTCGGACGTGGACTACGCGCAGGCGAGCTATGCGACGAGCCTCTATACCGTTGTCCAGCAACTGTCTCTGTCGATGGGCGTGGTGCTGGCCGCCTTCGTGCTGGAGGGCGCACAGTGGTATCGCGCCGAAACCGTGCTGACGCCAATGGACTTCACCATCGTCTTTTTCGTGGTGGCGGCCTGTTCGATGAGTTCGCTCTGGCAGTTCATGATGCTTACGCCAAACGCAGGTGAAAGTGTGAGCGGCAAGGGGAAATCCTAAGGTTCTGCATGCGCGGACTTGATCGGCGCATCCTTGTCCTGGCACCGAGACAGGATAGCCGGGTCGTTGCCCGGCCATGAACTGTGTTCGGGGATTTAAGCCCCGTCTTCCGCCAGTTCCTTGGCCACGCGGCCGATCGCATCCGCCAGCACCTCTGGCGATTGTGCGCCGGCCAGCGCGTAGCTCTGGGCGAGGATGAAGGTGGGAACACCGGTGACGCCGATGTTGGTGGCGTGCTGGATTTCGGCCCTGGTTTCCTCCACGTCCTGCGCGCTGTCGAGCAGGTCGCGGATTTGCCGGGCATTGATGCCGACATCACCGGCGCAGGCGGCCAGCACGTCGCGGTTGCCCACGTCCTGGCCTTCGCTCCAATAGGCCATGAACAGGCGCTCGGCCATGTCGTGCTGGCGTTCCACCGTGTGCGACCACCGCATCAGCCGGTGGGCGTCGAGCGTATTGGGTGTTCGGCTGATCGCGTCGAAGTCATAGGGAACCCCCAGTTCCTCACCCGCCGCGATCAGCGGATCATGGATGGTGGCAAGCCGCTCCGGCCCGAATTTGGCAAGCATGTATTGCTGGCGGTCCAGACCTTCCGGTGGAATGGTGGGATCCAGCATATAGGGCCGCCAGCGCACGAACACATCGATGTCATCAAGCCGGTTCAGCGCAGCATCAAGACGGCGCTTGCCGAGGAAGCACCACGGGCAGATGACATCGGATACGACGTCGATGATGAAACGTTCGGCCATCAGGGTTTCTCCAGCGCCTTCCGGATGAGCTTGCCGTTGGCGGTCCGTGGAAGCGCAGAGACGAACCAGATTTGCTTCGGGCACTTATAGGCGGCGAGCCTGTCCCTCGCAAAGGCCAGAACGGCGTCCTCGCTTGGGGTCTTTCCGGCATGGGGTACGATGAAGGCGGCGATGATCGAGGCGGTGTCAGACACTGCCCATTCGCGCACCCCGGCCTCTGCCACATCCGGGTGTTGCAGCAGAATGCCTTCGACCTCGAGCGGCGAGACGCGGAAGCCGCCTGCATTCATCAGGTCATCACCGCGGCCGTGATACCAGACATAACCATCGGCATCGATCTCGGCCATGTCGCCGGTGGCAAACCACTCACCGGTCAGCGGGTCTTCGCCCCAGTAGCGCAGCATCAGGCCCGGGTCTGACCGGTGGACGGCCAACTGGCCATTTTCGAGAATGCAAACACTCCGGCCTTTCTGCGCCTTGCCCGGAGAGCCGGGCCTCACCGGAACGGTGGGAGAAGACGAGATGTAGGTTGAAATCTCGCTCATGCCGAGGGCTTCATAGAGGTCAAGGCCGGTCTGCTCGCGCCAGCCATCGCGTATGGGCCGTGCGAGCGCCTCTCCCGCCGTCAGGCCGTGGCGGAGGGATGAACCGGCCTGGAATCCTGCCCGCAGGAGATGCCGGTAGATGCCCGGCACCGAGGCCATGATGGTGACGCCATGCTGCGCGATGAGCCTGGCCCAGACGGCATCATCGCGCGCGCCCGTATAGACGACAGATGTCGCGCCATTGGCGAAGGGGTCGCACAGGCCGGTGCCGAGCGTGTAGGTCCAGTTGAAGGCGCCGGTGTGAAGCATCACGTCCGAGGCAGTGAGGCCGTACCAGCCTTGGTACATGGGCCGCCGCCCCCAGATGGCGCGCTGGGCGTGGAGCACGCCTTTTGGTGTGCCGGATGTGCCAGAGGTGAAGATCAGATAGGCCGGATCACTGGCGGCGGTATCCGCGTAGGTGCCGATGGGGGCTTGCTTCAGCACGGAGATGTCATCTGGAGTAAGTATCCTGACGCCATCCATGTCCGGCAGGTCAAGAACCCCGTCCCATGCCAGAAAGCGCGCGCCGCTGTGCGACATAAGATAGGCCACCTCGCGCGGCGTGAGCATCGGCGAGGCGGGGATCGGCAGCGCGCCAGCCGCATTCGCGGCGAAGAAGAGCAGTGCGTAATCGAGCGAGTTGCCCATGCGGATGTAGAGCCGCTCGCCCGCTTCGACGCCCATGGACCGGAGGCCGTGTGACAGGCGCAACACCGCTTCTTCCAGCCTGCCATAACGCCAGTGTTCAGGCGATGGGCCAGCGACGATCAGCGCTGTCTTCTCAGCAGGTTTTCCGGCGAGGCAGTAGCGCGCGAGGTTGAGCCGCTCCGGCGGTATCTCGCCGGTGTAGCTCACGGATTTCGCCAGAGCGTGGTGGCCTCGAAGCCGGGCAGGGGCTGCTGATCGGGCCGGCCGATGTGGTTCCAGCGCGCCACCCACTGGCCGCCGGCATTGTAGAAGGGCACCATGTAGAAGCCGGATACGAGCAGCCGGTCCTCGGCGCGGACCGCTGCAACGAAGTCCTCCGGCGTCTTCGCATCGAGCATCGCCTGAATGGCGCGGTCCACATCCTTGTCGGCGATGCCGGGATAGTTGCGCGTACCCTGTGCCTCGCGGCCCGGCGAGCCGAAATAGAGCACCTGCTCATTGCCGGGGGACAGCGAGTTGAACCAGGTCGCCTGGATCATGTCATAGTCATAAGCCGTCTGCAGCGCTGTGAACTGCGCCGAATCCACCGAGCGGACCTCAGCCTTGATACCGATCATCTGCAGCGTGCGCTGGTAGTGCAGCGCGATCCGCTCCTGATCCGGGTTTTGCACCACGATGGTGAAGGCGAAGGGCTCGCCAGCCGCGTTGACGAGGCCTGCGTCGGTGATCTTCCAGCCCGCTTCCTCAAGCAGCGCCACTGCCTTGCGCAGCATCTTGCGGTCCCGGCCCGAGCCGTCGCTCACCGGAAGCTGGTAGGAGCCATCGATAAACTCAGGGCGCAGCTTGTTGATCGCATCGCCCAGCACGGCCTTCTCAGCATCATCCACCGGCCTGCCCTTCGAGGAGAGATCAGAGCCGCTGAAATAGCCATAGGTACGCTGATAGGCGTTGGCGAAGAGATTGGCGTTGGCCCACTCGAAATCGAAGGCCATGATGAGCGCCTCGCGCACGCGCGGATCCTCGAAGATCTTGCGGCGGGTGTTGAACACGAAGCCCATGGCGGGTGCGGGCGACTTCTGTTCGATCTTTTCCAGCGTGATCTTGCCGTCCTTCACCGCCGGGAAATCATAGCCGGTGTTCCAGCGGCCGGGGTCCGTCTCGATCCGCACATCGGCAAGGCCGGACTTGAACGCCTCGAAGGCGGCGTTGGCATCGCGGTAGTAATCAAAGCGCACGCTGTCGAAATTGCCGACACCCTTCTGCAGTGGCAGGTTCTTGCCCCAGTAATTCGGGTTCTTGCGGTAGGTGATGCTTTCGCCGGCCTTGATCTTGTCCATCACATAGGGGCCGGAGCCGATGATGGGATCAAGCGTCGTGACGCTGAAGTCCTTGCCGTCCCAGAACTTTGCCGACAGGATCGGCATGACGCCGATGATCAGCGGCAATTCCCGGTCTCCCACCTCCTGGGTGAAGGTGATGGTGCGCTCATCCGGCGTATCAATGCGGGTAATCTTCGAATAGGAGTTCTTGAAGTTCGGGCGCCCTTTGTCGCGCAGCGTCTCAAGCGAGAACTTCACATCCGCCGCGGTGACGGGTGTGCCATCGGAGAACTTCGCCTCGGGGCGCAGCTTGAAGGTGAAGGTCTTGCGGTCATCCGAGACCTCAATCGATTCCGCCAGAAGCCCGTAGAGCGCGAAGGGCTCGGACCAGTTGCGGCCCATGAGGCTTTCGACCGTATAGGCACGGACACCCTGCGCCGCAGAGCCCTTGACGATGAAGGGGTTGACGCTGTCGAAAGAACCGGTGACGGCCTGCCGCAAGTCGCCGCCCTGGGGCGCATCCGGGTTGGCATAGGGTAGATGCTTGAAGTCTGGCGGAAGGGCCGGATCACCATGCATGGCGATGCCATGCTGCGGAGCGGCCAGCGCGAATGAGTTTGCCGCCAGAACAACAGCGGCGGCGATGGCCAGGGTGCGGATCGGTTTCATGTTCCCTCCGTCGAGCAGTATATCAGGCGCGCCATGGCGGGGTGCCACCCACGCCATGGCGGCCGAGTCGCATCAGCGTACCAGAATGTTCTGGAACTGCCACGGGTCGCGCCGGTCGAGATCGGGCTCGAAAAGGCCGAGAACTGACTGCAGCGGGGTCCAGTCGGTATAGACGCCGCGCACCGGGCCCAGATAGGGCGTCTGTACTTCAAGGCAGCGGCGGTAGTCCATCTCGTCGGTTTCGACGATACCGGCATTCGGGTTCTCGATGGCCCAGACCATGCCAGCCAGCACCGCGGACGTCACCTGAAGCCCCGTGGCACTCTGGTGGGGCGCCAGCTTGCGGGCTTCCTCGATCGAGAGCTGCGAGCCGTACCAGTAAGCATTCATCTTGTGGCCGTAGAGAAGCACGCCCAGCTCATCACGCCCATCGGCGATCTGCTTTTCGTCGAGGACATAGGAGAACTTCTGCTTCTTCCCGCCATTGCCGAGGAGTTCCGCCCAGGACAACAGGGCATCATTGCTCGGGTGATAGGCGTAATGGCAGGTCGGCCGATAGGCGACCTTGCGGCCATCACGAACGGTGTAATAGTCGGAAATCGAGATCGCCTCGTTGTGGGTCACGAGATAGCCGAAATGCGCGCCCTCGGTGGGTGTCCAGGTGCGCACGCGCGTATCGGCGCCGGGCGTCTCGATATAGATCGCGGCGCCGCAGCCCGTCTTGTGGCGCTTGCCCTTGGGCGGCAGCTTCTTCTCATGCGTGCCCCAGCCCAGTTCGGCGGGCTGCAGGCCTTCGGAGATGAAGCCATCGACCGACCAGGTGTTGACGAAGGTGCCGAAGGGCTTCGGCTCCCTGGCACGCTGCGTGTCACGCTCGGCGATATGGATGCCCTTGACGCCAAGGCGCTTCATCAGCTTCGCCCAGCCTTCACGCGTCTTGGGCTCGGCCACCTTGGTTTTCGTGTCGGCGGCAATGTTCATCAGCGCCTGCTTCACGAACCAGGAGACCATGCCGGGGTTGGCTCCGCAGCAGGAGACGGCGGTGGGGCCCTGGCCCAGCTCATGCTTCAGCGCAAGCATCTTCTCGCGCATCGCGTAGTTGGTGCGGTCGCCCTGGGCTATCTTGCTGTTGTAATAAAATCCTGGCCACGGCTCGATCACCGTGTCGATGTAAAGCGCGTTGGTCTCGCGCGCGAGGCGCATGATGTCGAGGCTGTCGACGTCGACGGACAGGTTGACGATGAAGGCTGGTCCGGGGCCGGAGGTGAGCAGGGGTTTCAGCACCTGCTTACAGTTCTTCCGGGTGATCGCCTCGTTCACAAAGGAGACGCCCTGCTTCTCGGCCATCTGGCTTCTGGACGCATCGGGATCGATCACTGTGATCCGTTTGGGATCGCCTTTGATGTGGCGGAGGATCAGAGGCAGTGTACCCCGTCCGATCGAGCCGAAGCCGATCATCACGATGGGGCCATTCCACGCGGCGTGCACGGGCCAGTTGGTCATTTCATCGGAACTCCTGTGTTTGCGTCAAAAGCCGGGCGCGTATACCCCCTGAACCCGTAAATGGACAGAGAAATGTGTAAGGCCTGCAACAGCGGGGCCGGTGACGGGCTTCAACGCTTTTCGGTTGCATAGCGCCAGACTTCATGGCGGATGCGGGCCTTCTTGTAGGCATCGAAGACCGAAATCGCATAAACGAAGATGCCGCCGGCCAGCTTGCCCACGATCGACACGTCGGGCGAGGCGGTCACCAGTGTGAAGCCGCCCAGCAGGAACATGAAGAACAGGAAGATAAGCCCGCGGACCGGCTCGCCATTGAACACCTGGCCTGAGCCCGGCAGCACGATGGCAAGTGCGAGGATCGTCAGCGGGTGCATCGGGCGCTTGGATGGTGGAGGCTCGCTGGGTGCTGAGGGCTTGGCATTGCTCATGTGGCCTTCTCCGTGGTGGCGGCGATAAGGTCTTGGCGGAGGTTGATCAGATAATCGAGCAGCGGCTTCACCTCGGCGGCAGGGAATGGCGTGAGGCCCATCTCGCTGTCACGGAATATGAGGTAGCGGCCACGATCCGCTTCTTCCGCCAGCCAGACGATGCGGACGCCCTTGGGCGAAATCACAAGCTCCTTCGCCTTGCCATCCGTGAAGATGTGGGTGTGGCGGAGCAGCAGCTCGCGCGGGGGCAACGCCATCGGTGCGTCCGTGCGGATCACGCAATCATGCGGGAAGCCTTTGTCGGCCTCGATCTGTACCGGCAACGCCGCATGGTTGGAGAACAGTTCTACCCCGCGCGGGCGCATCATGAGATCAAAAGTTGCCTTGACGGGCATCCGGTCGGGGAGGCTCACCAGCAGCCAGAGTGTCGGAAGCTTCCGCATGTTGAGCGTGTCCGGAACCGCCTGAACATCGAACGTGAGGCCCCGGTAGGTGCCCGAGATCCGGGGAAAGCCATCCGGATTTGTGGCTTTCAGCCCGCCCGAAAACAGGCCCTGCACATCATTGAGAAAGCTGGCGCGGCGTGCCGAGCGGCCGCGTGCGTCCTGCGCCCGGCGGTACAGGAGGTAGATGAAGCCGGTGCCCAAAAGGGCGGCCATCAGGATGAGGAAGAATGACTGGAACACGGGAAAATGCTTCTCCGCAATGAAACTGGCCCGCCTCGGTGGAAGCGGGCCAGAACTGTTTGCGTGTCAGTGGGCCAGCGTCAATAGCCGCGCGGGCGCGGCCACGGCATGGTGAACTGGTCGCCGCGCTTCACGAAGCGGTAGCGCCAGAAGTGGAACCACAGCGACACCACGATGTAGAAGCCCACCATGGCGATCAACTGCGTGCCATAGCCGAGGAACACCGCGAAGAACGTCACCGCGCACAGGCAGAGCAGCACGATGGCGGGGATCGGGTGGAACGGATGCACATAGCCGCGCTTGATGGTGTCAAGCGGCCACTTGTGACGGAACATGATGATGTTGATCGGCATGAAGGTGTAACCCAGCAAGCCGGACAGGATCGAGAAGGTGATCACCTGATCCAGCGGAGCGCCGAGCGCGAAGATCAGCGCGATCGGCACGAGGAAGATGATCGACCGGTAGGGTGTCCGGTGCTTGGGGTGCACCGCGCCAAACCAGGCGGGCAGGTAGTGATCGCGGCCCATCGAGAACCAGGCGCGCGAAGCGTCGTTGATGCAGCCATTGGCCGAAGCCATGGTGGCGAACAACGTGCCGATGCCAAGCAGCAGCATCAGGAACGGCGAGCCCGAGAGGCGGCTGGCGTCGAACAGCGGCGCCACGGAACCGTTCACGCCATCGCCGAGGAATTCCCACGGAAGTATGCCGGAACAGACATACCAGGTGAGTGTAGCGGCGATCGCCAGCGTGATGATGCCGGCCATGGTGCCGAAGGGCAGGGCGCGCGCAGGAGAGCGCACTTCCTCAGCGGCCTGGGTGGTGCCTTCGATGCCGAGATAGTACCACAGGCCGAAATGCATGGCCGCCACGACGCCGATGGCGCCATAGGGCAATGCAGCCGGGCCGGACATCAGCCCGGCGTGATTGAGTGCCGTCGTGCCCGTCAGCGTGCTGAGGAACAGCACGATGATGGCGATGAAGGCCACAGCCGTGATCACCAGGTTGAAGGTCAGGGTGGCGAGAACGCCGCGATAGTTCAGCCAGGCGAGGAACATGATCGTCAGCACGATGAACGGCGTATGATTGAGTTCTCCGGTATAGCCCGAGAGCGCGGCCACCTGCGATATGAGATAGCCGAGCGTGATGGCGTTGGCGGCCTCCAGCATGGTGTAGGCGAACACCAGATAAAGGCCGACATTGAAGGCCATGAGC
Organism: uncultured Aestuariivirga sp.; assembly: GCA_964392525.1. Taxonomy (GTDB): domain Bacteria; phylum Pseudomonadota; class Alphaproteobacteria; order Rhizobiales; family Aestuariivirgaceae; genus Aestuariivirga. The sequence goes on along the minus strand of CAYMQH010000041.1, from coordinate 8,605 downwards.
GGGCCGATGATGTGCTTCGCTTGCGTGTACTGACCACCCGCCGCTGCGACGGTGGACGTCACCTCGGAGTCGATCATCGCGACGCAGGTATAGAGAAGCCCCGCGAACCAGCAGGCGATGAGCGCCGCATAGGCGCCACCTTTGCCGACAGCGAAGTTCCAGCCCATGTATTCGCCCACCAGCACGATGCCCACACCCAGCGCCCAGACATGGGCGGGGCCGAGAACGCGCAGAAGGCTGATTTTTTGTACCGGAGCGCCGGCAGCTTGATGTGCATTTGCCATTGTCCGGTCCTCAGAGCTGGTGCTTTTCAGTCATGGCTTCGATTTCGCCCTCACGCGAGGAGGTCAGCGCCTCCTCCGAGTAGGTCGAGTCAACCTTGAACCAGTCGACGATGATGTAGAGGCCGAAGATCGCAGAGAGGATCCAGGCCGCATATTCCATGAGATTCCAGAATTCCATGACGGCCCCTATTTCCTGTCGCCGAATTTTTCTGCGATGACTTCCTTGTACTCGTTGCCCGAGAAGCGCACGACGAGGACGTAATAGCCGACCACCACGACGATCATGATGAGCAGTTCGAGGTAGTTGATCGTATAGTCAAAGCGCGCCGTGATCAGGCTTTGCAGCGCCTCGTTATCGGGGCTTGCGTAGCCGAGCGCGTTCCATGCCGCGACCTTTTCCGGCGTATCCTGGCCAAGTTCCGCCCATGTGGCGGTGGGGTTGTAGGGGGCGGGCGTCTTGGCGCCGCCGGCAAGATCGAACCAGAGCGGCAGGCGCAGCGCACCGATGATCAGCACCAGAAGCACGAGCACGTCGATCACCTGACCGAATTTGCTCTGGCGCGGTGGAATGTATTTCGCCATCTGCGGCCTCCCTCAGTGCTTGCGGCTGCGCATCTCGTCGAGATGCTTGATGTCGAGGCCGTAGATGAACTGCTTGTCTTCCTTGTAGTGCCGGACCATCGCGCCGATGGCGGCGGTGTTGAAGACGAGGACGGCGGCGCCGCCGATCATCAGCACGGTCCGCCAGGGCCCTTCGGGCGCAACGTTCCATGTGGCGATCAGTACGAAGACAAGTGCAAACCAGAGGCCGATGACGAACGCCCATGCTGCAAGCACATCGCGTTTGTACATCGCCTCAATTCGTTGATTGAGGTCAGACATTCGTTTTCTCCCACAGCCAGCCTTTATCCCCGCAGCGGGCTTGGCCATTCTCATGAATCGTTTGCTGCGAAGTATTTTTATTTGATGGCAGGAAACTCCCCATTGGGAGGGATGTCAAGTAATCAGGCAGGCCGCCTGTTAATTCGTCACTTGGAGGGTGTCAGTCGGCCGGTGATTTGAAAAGCCGGAGTTTTTCGCCCAACTGATGGGCATTGTGGCGGGTGCCGAGGGTGTGAAGTGTGAATTCGGGGTGCCGCCAGAGCCGGCTGAAAGGCGCCGCTATGCGGGCGAGCATATAGGGCCTCATGGCGTGCCGGGCTGGTTCCGCCACATCGATCTTCAGGCTGTAGGCGCGGCCGTTGAACAGAATCTTCCAGCTGACGGCCTCCCACGGGATCACGGACCGGGCAAGCCGCCGGTCCAGCAAACCCTCCGGCCGGAGTTCGATCGCGGGCTCCCGCAGCCAGGCAATCGGCCATGAAAAAACGGCCAGCCAGAGAAACAGTGCGGTCATCAGACTGCCCAAAGCCAGCGCGAGGCCCGAGGACCGTGTCGCCCCGGCATATATAAAGAGCAGTCCCATGCCGATTTCGACGGCGCAGAGCAAGAGCAGGGCGCGGGCCCAGAAGGGCCGGTTGGGAATGATGACGGTGTCAACCATGGCCCTCATAGAAGTCCCGTTGTGGGCATCGGAAGTCAAGTGTTGCCAGAACTTCTGCCTCGGCGTACTCACCAGCCGAAACGATTCGGGAACACGAATGGCCAAGCCTGCCAAATCCGCCAGCCTCTTTGACGAACTGCCGTCGGCCTCCAAGCCGGAGAAATCGCGGGCACCCGCAAAACTGCGCGGCGAGGAGAGCTATACCGCTGCCGACATCGAGGTGCTCGAAGGGCTGGAGCCCGTGCGGCGCCGGCCCGGCATGTATATCGGCGGCACTGATGAGAAGGCACTGCACCATCTCTTTGCCGAAGTGCTCGACAATGCGATGGACGAGGCCGTGGCGGGCCATGCCAGCTGGATCGATGTTTCCTATACGGAGGACGGCTATCTTTCCGTCACCGACAATGGCCGTGGCATTCCGGTTGATCCGCATCCGAAGTTCAAGGACAAGTCGGCCCTCGAAGTCATCATGACCACGCTGCATGCGGGCGGCAAGTTCGACTCGGGCGCTTATGAAACCTCGGGCGGCCTGCACGGCGTGGGCGTATCGGTGGTCAACGCGCTCTCCGACCATGTGATCGTCGAAGTGGCGCGCGGCCAGCAGCTCTACCGGCAAGAGTTCCGCCGCGGCAAGCCGCAGGGGCCGGTCGAGAACCTCGGCAAGGTGTCTGGCCGCCGGGGTACCAAAGTGTCCTTCCACCCCGATGAGCAGATTTTCGGCAGGGGCCAGACGGCTTTTTCGGCGGCGCGTCTCTACAAGATGTCGCGCTCCAAGTCCTATCTGTTCGGCGGCGTGGAAATCCGCTGGTCCTGTGATCCCTCCCTCCTCAGGGACAAGGAGACGCCGGACAAGGCGGTGCTGCATTTCCCCGGCGGCCTGAAGGACTTCCTTTCCGAGCGGCTGGAGGGAAAGCACCGCGTGGTGGAGGATATCTTCTCTGGCCGTGTGGAAAAGGACGGGAGCCACGGCACGGTGGAGTGGGCGGTCGCCTGGTTCGGCGGTGACGACGGATTTTCGTCGTCCTATTGCAACACCATTCCGACGCCCGAGGGCGGCACACATGAGCAGGGGCTTCGCGCCGCGCTCACCAAATCGATCCGCAACTACGCCGAGCTTACGCAGAACAAGCGCGCCTCAGTGATCACAGCGGATGACGTGATGACGTCGTCCGGCGCGCTGCTCTCTGTGTTCATCCGTGAGCCGGAGTTCCAGGGCCAGACCAAGGACAAGCTGGCCACCGTCGAAGCCCAGCGCATCGTCGAAAACGCGGTGCGTGACCATTTCGACCATTGGCTCACCGGCCACCCGGCCCAGGCCGACAGGCTTCTCGGTTTCATCATCGACCGTGCCGAGGAGCGCATCAAGCGCCGCCAGGAGAAGGACGTCTCGCGCAAGACGGCGGTCAGGAAGCTGCGCCTTCCCGGCAAGCTGGCTGATTGCTCGGCAACGCAGAAGGATGGATCCGAACTTTTCATCGTCGAAGGTGACTCGGCGGGTGGTTCTGCCAAGCAGGCGAGGAACCGGGAGACTCAGGCCGTCCTGCCATTGCGCGGCAAGATCCTCAACGTGGCCTCCGCCACCAAGGACAAGATGAACCAGAACCAGCAACTGGCCGACCTCATTCAGGCGCTGGGCTGCGGTACAGGCTCTTCCTATCGGGAGGACGACCTGCGCTACGACAAGATCATCATCATGACCGACGCCGACGTGGATGGTGCCCACATCGCCTCCCTTTTGATGACCTTCTTCTACCGCCAGATGCCGAAGCTCATTGATGAGGGCCATCTCTATCTGGCCGTGCCGCCGCTCTACAAGCTGGCGCAAGGCCCGAAGGTTGCCTACGCGCGCGATGAAAAGCACCGCCAGGAACTGATGCGCACCGAACTCTCCGGCCGCGGCAAGGTGGAGATCAGCCGCTTCAAGGGCCTGGGCGAGATGCTTCCAGCCCAGCTCAAAGAAACGACAATGGATCCGAGGAAGCGGCACCTTCTGCGCGTCACCCTCGAAGACGCCGCCCGCGCCGACACGGCCCGCGTGGTGGAGCAACTCATGGGCAACAAGCCCGAGGAACGCTTCAACTTCATCTCCGAACGGGCCGAATTCGTGAGCGAGGAGGGGCTGGACATCTGAACGCTCCGGGCTTGACCTATGGTTAATTAGGGGTTAATCGCGCTGTCCTTCCTTGGAGGATCGGGTGCCTCAGTTCAGCGATTGGAGAGAACCGCCGCTTGCGCAATGGCCGGGAGACCGGATCTTGGCAGATGATGCCGACATTGCATTTGATGGCGGGGACGATGACGATATTGACATCGACCGCGCCGTCCATAAGGCTGCCGTGATTGGGGGCGCTGCGGGCGCGTTGATCGTGCTGGCGTCCGTGTGTTACTATCTGATTGAAATCGCTCCGGCAATTGAGGTGGTGGCTCTCGCAAGTCCGTGATGGCGCATGGCATTGCGCCCACGCGACAGCTTATATCCCCAGGCTGGCCTTTGCTGCGGTGATGAACGCCAGGGCGGCCAGCACCAACAGGACGATCTTGCGGAAGCGGGCCGGGTCGGCGGTCTTGAAACTCCGGGCGCCGAGCCATACGCCGGCGACCAGCGCTGGCAGAAAGGCCAGTGTCAGGATCAGGGATTTCTCATTCACCAGCCCTTCTTGGCCGAGGAAGCCAAGTCCGATCAGGTCAGACACCATAAAGTAAGCGACCAGCGAGGCCCGGCCAGCCGCGTGGCCAGCGGGGCTGGCAAAATAGAACAGGATGACCGGCGGACCGCCGATGCCGAAGGCACCGTTGGCCAGCCCGGCCGCTGTTCCGGCTGCCAGTGTCGCGGGGGCCGAGGGCATGGATTTCAGCGCAAAGCCTCGCCACAGAAGGAGGGTTGCCACCAGCACGAAGACGGAGAGCGCCAGTGTCATGGGCTGCTGAGGAGTATTTGCCAGGGCATAAACCCCGACAGGCGTGCCGATGAAACTGCCCAGGATCAGGGGACCCAGCGAGCGCCAGTGCACATCGCGCCAGATGGTGGGCAGCATGTGCAGGCTTGCCGCCACCTCGAGCATGAAAATCGATGGGATGACCTGAGCCGGTGCAAAGATCAGGGACAGGGCTGTGATGGCAAGGAGCGAGAAGCCGAAGCCGGCATAGCCCCGGACGATGGCCGCGAGGAACACGATGCCCGCCGCAAGGACGATGTAAAGAAGGTCTGGCATCTGAGTGGGGAGGTGTCTCTTGTCTCTTTATCAGAGGAGAGCACTGGCCGGGGGCCGCTGAATAGAGCCAGTTTGCGGTGGAACCGTGGACGCAAGCGCAGCCTCGCCCTGCAGCTGCCTCCAAACCCCGAGAATCGATTCCAAATCCAGCGCAACTGGGGCAGCGCGTAGTGCGCGCGTGGCGCGCGGCCTGCTTTTTGACCGAATCCCGGGGGGCGCTGCAAAAATGATGACCTGGAAGTGCCATAAATCGCTCGTTTCCTGCAAAATTCGCGGGTTTCTTCTGGAAATTGGTGTTGACTGGACCGGGAGGCAGGGGTAAGTACGCCGAGCTTTCCAACGGCAGGCAGTCGGTGCTCCGCGCATCGAAACGCTTTCGCGGAAGGCGAAGACGAAACATTCAAGGTCACGACCCTGTGGGCCCTGCCGGCTCGAGGGTCCTCTGGTTTTGGAGCACTGCGCAGTCCAAGAGCCCGGACTGCGACGGTGTTTTTGTTATGTGCAATCGGGTTCGAAGGTAGAGACAAGGCCACAATGCCGACGATCAACCAGCTTATTCGCAAGCCGCGCCAGGCGCCGACCTATCGTAACAAGGTTCCGGCGATGCAGGCCTGCCCGCAGAAGCGCGGCGTTTGCACGCGCGTCTACACCACCACGCCGAAGAAGCCGAACTCGGCGCTCCGCAAGGTGGCCAAGGTTCGCCTGACCAACGGCTTCGAAGTCGTGAGCTACATTCCCGGCGAAGGCCATAACCTGCAGGAGCACTCCGTGGTGATGATCCGCGGTGGCCGCGTGAAGGACCTTCCGGGCGTCCGCTATCACATCATCCGCGGCGTGCTCGATACCCAGGGTATCGTCAAGCGCCGTCAGCGCCGTTCGAAATACGGCGCGAAGCGTCCGAAGTAAGATCGGGGAGATTTAGAAATGTCGCGTCGTCATCGCGCAGAGAAGCGTGAAATCAATCCGGATCCGAAGTTCGGCGACCTCGTCGTCTCGAAGTTCATGAACAACCTCATGTATGAGGGCAAGAAGTCGGTCGCCGAAGGCATCGTCTACGGCGCTTTCGACAAGATCCAGGCCAAGGCCAAGCAGGATCCGGTTCAGGTGTTCCATGACGCCCTCAACAACGTCGCTCCGGCCATAGAGGTGCGGTCCCGCCGCGTCGGCGGCGCCACCTATCAGGTGCCGGTTGAAGTCCGCTCGGAGCGCCGCCAGGCTCTTGCCATCCGCTGGATCATCACTGCAGCCCGCAACCGCAACGAGTCCACCATGGTGGATCGTCTGTCGGGCGAGCTTCTTGACGCCGCCTCGAACCGCGGCACCGCGGTGAAGAAGCGCGAAGACACCCACAAGATGGCGGAAGCGAACCGCGCCTTCTCGCACTACCGCTGGTAAGAGATACAGGACACCAAGACTATGGCCCGCGCCCATCAACTCGAGGACTATCGTAACTTCGGCATCATGGCCCACATCGATGCCGGCAAGACGACGACCACCGAGCGCATTCTTTACTACACCGGTAAGAGCCACAAGATCGGTGAAGTTCACGACGGCGCTGCCACCATGGACTTCATGGAGCAGGAGCAGGAGCGCGGCATCACCATTACCTCCGCCGCCACCACCGCTTTCTGGAACGGCAAGCGGATGAACATCATCGACACCCCCGGCCACGTGGACTTCACGATCGAAGTCGAGCGTTCGCTGCGTGTGCTCGACGGTGCGGTCTGCGTGCTCGACTCCAACCAGGGCGTTGAGCCCCAGACGGAAACCGTGTGGCGCCAGGGTGACAAGTACTCCGTGCCGCGCATCGTGTTCTGCAACAAGATGGACAAGACGGGCGCGTCCTTCGAGCAGTGCATCAAGGACATCAAGGAGCGCCTCGGTGCCAGGCCGGTGCCGATCCAGCTGCCGATCGGTGCCGAGAACAATTTCAGGGGCATCATCGACCTCGTTCGCATGAAGGCCGTTGTCTGGGAAGATGAGTCGCTGGGCGCCAAGTTCCACGATGAGGACATCCCGGCCGATCTGCTCGACGCAGCAGTTCAGGCCCGTGCCGAGATGGTCGAGGCTTGCGCCGAGCTCGATGATCAGGCCATGGACGACTACCTGAATGGCAAGGAACTCGATATTCCGACCATCAGGAAGCTGATCCGCAAGGCTGTTCTGACCAGCGCTTTCTTCCCGGTGCTGTGCGGTTCCGCCTTCAAGAACAAGGGCGTGCAGCCGCTGCTCGACGCGGTTGTCGATTACCTGCCGTCGCCGCTCGACCGTCCGGCGATCAAGGGCATCGATCCCAAGACCGGCGAAGAGACGACCCGCCCGTCCTCGGACGACGCGCCGCTGTCGCTGCTCGCGTTCAAGCTGATGGACGACCAGTACGGCATCCTGACGTTCTGCCGCATCTACTCCGGCGTGCTGGCCAAGGGCTCGTCGCTGTTGAACTCTACGCGCGAAAAGTCGGAGCGTGTGGGCCGCATGGTTCTCATGCATGCCAACAACCGCGAGGAAATTTCCGAGGCTTATGCGGGCGATATCGTCGCTCTTGTTGGCCTCAAGGAAAGCCGCACCGGCGACACGCTGTGCGATCCCGCGAAGCCCGTCATCCTCGAGAAGATGGAGTTCCCGGACCCGGTTATCGAGATGAAGGTCGAGCCCAAGACCAAGGGTGACCAGGAAAAGATGGCCGTCGCGCTGCACAAGCTGGCCGCCGAGGATCCGTCCTTCCGCGTGTCGACTGACTCCGAGTCGGGCGAAACCATCATCAAGGGCATGGGCGAGCTTCACCTCGACATCAAGGTCGACATCCTGAAGCGCACCCACAAGGTTGAAGTTCAGGTTGGCGCGCCGCAGGTGGCCTACCGTGAGGCGATCACCCGCAAGGTGACCAAGGATTACACCCACAAGAAGCAGACCGGTGGTACGGGCCAGTTCGCCCGCGTTATCCTGGAAATCGAGCCGAACGAGACGGGCGCTGGCAATGCCTTCGAGTCCCGCATCGTTGGTGGTTCCGTTCCGAAGGAATATGTCCCCGGCGTCGAAAAGGGGCTCAACTCGGTCCTGTCGAGCGGCCCGCTGATCGGCTTCCCGGTCGTTGACCTCAAGGTTGCACTGATCGACGGTGCCTATCACGAGGTCGACTCCTCGGCTATCGCGTTCGAAATCGCAACCCGTGCTGCAATGCGCGAGGCGTTTGAAAATGCCGGCGCCGTGCTGCTCGAGCCGATGATGAAGGTCGAAGTGACGTCGCCTGAAGAGTTCGTGGGTTCCGTGATCGGTGACCTCAACTCCCGGCGCGGCCAGATCGTCGGCACGTCGATGCGCGGCAACGCCAATATCATCAACGCGCTGGTGCCACTCGCCAACATGTTCGGTTACATCAACAACCTGCGCTCCATGAGCCAGGGCCGCGCATCCTACACGATGCAGTTCGACCACTATGCCCAGGTTCCGGGCCAGGTGGCCGAAGAGATCAAAAAGAAATACGCGTAATTAGCTGAAGAACGGAGACATCCGATGGCCAAAGAGAAATTCAACCGCGACAAGCCGCATTGCAACATTGGCACGAT
>CAYMQH010000040.1:3164-24582 GCA_964392525.1 uncultured Aestuariivirga sp. | reverse complement strand
TGTCCAGGCCCTCGCGCAGCAGGTTGATGCCGATCAGCACGTCGAAGGCGCCGAGCCGCAGGTCCCGGATGATCTCGATCCGCTCCAGCGTGTCGATGTCGGAATGCATGTAGCGGACGCGCAAGCCCTGTTCATGCATGTATTCGGTGAGGTCCTCCGCCATGCGCTTGGTGAGCGTGGTGACGAGGATGCGGTAGCCTTTCTGCGCCACCTCGCGGCATTCGGCCACCAGATCGTCCACCTGGTCCTTCACCGGGCGGATGAAGACCGGCGGGTCGATGAGGCCGGTGGGGCGGATGACCTGCTCGGCGAAGACGCCGCCGGTCTGGTTCATTTCCCATTTGCCGGGCGTGGCCGAGACGCAGACGGTTTGCGGGCGCATCGCGTCCCACTCCTCGAAGCGCAGCGGCCGGTTGTCGATGCAGGAGGGCAGGCGGAAGCCGTATTCGGCCAGCGTGGCCTTGCGGTTGAAGTCGCCGCGGAACATGCCGCCGATCTGCGGGATGGTGACATGGCTTTCGTCGATGAACACCAGCGCATTGTCGGGGAGGTATTCGAACAGGGTGGGCGGCGGCTCGCCGGGCTTTCGTCCGGTGAGGTAGCGCGAATAGTTCTCGATGCCCGCACAGGAGCCGGTGGCCATCATCATCTCGATGTCGAACATGGTGCGCTGCTCAAGCCGCTGGGCTTCCAGCAGGCGGCCCGCCGCGTTGAACTCGTTCAGGCGGTTGCGCAGGTCGTTCTTGATGCGCGCCACGGCCTGTTCCAGCGTGGGCTTGGGTGTGACGTAATGCGAGTTGGAATAGACCTTGATCTGCTCCAGCTCCGCCATCTTCTGGCCGGTCAGGGGATCGAACTCCGCGATGGACTCGATCTCGTCGCCAAACAGCGAGAGGCGCCAGGCGCGGTCCTCGAAATGCGAGGGGAAGAGCTCGATGGTGTCGCCGCGCACGCGGAATGTGCCGCGCACGAAATTCTGGTCATTGCGCTTGTAGTGCAGCGCCACGAGATCGGCGAGGAGCTGGCGCTGCGGCGTGCGCTGGCCGCGCTTCAGCTCGAAGGCCATGGCGGAATAGGTCTCGACGTCGCCGATGCCATAGATGCAGGAGACGGAGGCCACCACCACCACGTCATCGCGTTCCAGTAGCGAGCGCGTGGCCGAGTGGCGCATGCGGTCGATCTGCTCGTTGATGGCGGATTCCTTCTCGATGTAGGTGTCGGTGCGGGCCACATAGGCTTCCGGCGTGTAGTAATCGTAGTACGAAACGAAATACTCCACGGCATTCTCGGGGAAGAAGCTCTGGAACTCGCCATAGAGCTGGGCGGCCAGTGTCTTGTTGGGCGCGAGGATCAAGGCCGGGCGCTGCGTCTGCTCGATGACCTTCGCCATGGTGAAGGTCTTGCCGGAGCCGGTGACGCCCAGGAGCACCTGGTCGCGTTCCAGCTGCAGGATGCCCGCCGACAGTTCGGCGATGGCGGTGGGCTGGTCGCCGCGCGGCTCGAAGTCCGAGACGATCTTCAGCCGCTTGCCGCCGGATGATTTCGGCGGCTTCGTCGGCTTCACCGGCGTGAAGCTGGGGAGCGGCACGAATTCCGGCCGGAGCGGCCCGAGGCTGCCGGTGAAGGGCTCAGCGGAGTCGAAGTCGAGCGGCTGCGGCGCTTCGGAGAAGCCGCCTTCCTGGCGTGAATGTCCCATGATCAGGCCAATATAGGGCGGCGGCGGCAGAAGGCCAAGCGCGCGGAGTGATAGCCAAGCTGGCCGGTTTCTGGCATGAGTGCGCGCCATGAAACATGCTGTCCTTGCTGTTCTGGCCGCAGCACTGCCCACTGCCGCTCTGGCGGGTGAGGCGGTGATCCCCGCCGCAGACCTGATCCCAAGCCTGAAGGCTGCGGTCGGGCGGCAGATTGATGTGCGGTTTTCCGAAGGCTTCGCCAGCGGCAAGCTGCCGGGGCGCGATCTCGACGGGCTGATCGTCTATCAGGTGATGCCGGACAAGCTCTGCCTGTATGGGCAGGGCAAGGGGCTGGAGATGGATGCTCCGGCGCTGGCGCCCTTCGCGCGGCCGGACAATGGCGATGTCTGCGTGCCGCTGGCCGATGTGGCCGTGCGCCTGAAGCAGCGCCAGCCCGCCCCTGAGCCGGGTGCGCCGCCCGCGCCCTTCTATGCGACCGACCGGGACAGCTGCGAGTGGATCTGGCGGCAGGGCAAGGATGTGGGCCTGTGGACCGAGCAGTGCACGTTCGACTCCGGTGTCTGGGGCGTGAGCTATGATGCGCAGAAGGACGTGTTCTCGCTGCGCGTCGATGCGGGCGAGCCCTATACGGTGCTGCAGCCCTTCCGCCATGCGGGCGGCGCGGTGGGCCTGTTGCCGGAGCTGAAGGCCCGTGGCCTTGTGCTGGATGACCCGGAGTGCGTGATGGCGAAAGTCTCCGACCGGCCCGCGCCCGAGGGCTGGTCCGCCTGGGAAGTGGTGCCGACGGGCGAAAAGAAGACGGCCTTCGATGCGCAGGTGCAGGTGGAGATTCCGGATCCGCCCTGCGGCGCGCTGGGCTTCGCGGTCAATTCCATCGGTTTCTTCATGGCCAGGGACGATCAGCCGGACCGCGTGCTCTATGCCAATCTCGGGCAGGACGGCACAATGATCGACCTCACCACCGTCACCCTCAGCAAGTAACCCGCCGCCATGACCGCGCTGACCTCTCCCTACATCCTGCCCATTCTGCTGCTCGTCGCGTCCAACGTGTTCATGACCTTCGCGTGGTACGGGCACCTGAACTACACCAGCAAGCCATTGTGGATGGCGGTGATGGTGAGCTGGGGCATCGCCTTCTTCGAATACTGGTTGGCGGTGCCCGCCAACCGCATCGGCTATCAGGTCTATTCAGCGGCGGAGCTGAAGACGATCCAGGAGGTCATCACCTTCGCGGTCTTCGCCATCTTCTCGGTGTTCTACCTGCAGCAGGCCATCACCATGAACCACCTGATCGGCTTCTCGCTCATCGCGGCCGGCGCTTTCTTTGTGTTCCGCGGATGAATTACCGCCACGCCTATCATGCCGGAAACCATGCCGACGTGCTGAAGCACGTTCTGCTGGCGCGCGTAATGGAGCACATGAAGAAGAAGGCGAAGCCCTTCCGCGTGATTGACGCGCATGCCGGCATTGGCGTTTATGATCTCGCCGGTATCGAGGCGGGCAAGACCGGCGAGTGGGAAGGCGGCATCGGCAAGCTGGCGGAGCCCTTCGCGCCCGACATCGAGGCGCTGCTCGAACCCTATCGCGCGGTGATCGCGGCGCTGAACCCCGGTGGCGGTGTCAGGATCTATCCCGGCTCGCCCGAACTGGCGCTCAGGCTGATGCGCGCCAATGACCGCCTGATCGCCAATGAGCTTCACCCGCAGGATGCGATTGCTCTGGAGCGCCACTATATCCACGACCAGCGCGTCGACGTCACCAGCATGGATGCGGAAACCTGCCTCAAGGCCAAGCTGCCGCCGCCGGAGCGGCGTGGCATCATTCTCATCGATCCGCCTTATGAGGTGAAGACCGAAGGCGAGAAGGCGGTGCGCATGATGGTGCATGGCCTGCACCGCTTCGCGCAAGGTGTGTTCCTGCTGTGGTACCCGTTGAAGGCCGATCAGACGGCGGACTCAATCCTCGCGCAGGTGACGGCACTCGGCGTTCCTGCCACGCTGAAAGTTGAGCTACGCGTGAGGGAGTCGTTCCGGGGCGGCGGCCTCGCGGGCTCCGGCCTCATCGTGATGAATACGCCCTGGAAGCTCGACCAGGACCTCAAGCTGCTCGTGCCCGCCCTGGCCCAGCGCGTGGGGCTGGGCCGCTGGGGGCAGGGCACGGTGGAGTGGCTGGTGCGCCCGGTGTGAGGCTCAGTTGGCCTCAGCCAGCGCCGCGGCGAGGTCCTTGTACTCCTCGCAAGCCGTGCCGCAGCTCTTCTCGATGGCGGCGAGTTCGAGCATGGCCAGGTCTTTCCGGCCCGCGGCAATGTAGCCTTCGCCCAGATATTCGCGGGCAAGGTTGAAATCGGGGTCGATCGACAGCGCCCGGCGGTAATAGCTGATGCCGAGGTCGAGCCGCCCGGACTTCCGGTAGCTGTAGCCAAGATAGTTCAGAACGCGCGGGTCCCGCTTGTTCTGGATGTGGGCGAGAACCTCGATGGCCCAGTCATAGCGGCCCTGCTTCGCAAGGGCGCGGCCTTGTTCGTAGAGGTCCTCGTCGGGCAGAACGCCGGATTTTGCCTTGACGCATTTCTTGGCGTTCTTGTCCCAAACCTGACCGGTCTTGCATTGCTTTGTGGCGGGCGAGCTTTCGTCGCTGCCGCCGCCGCCGCCCGCAGCCAGGGCCGTTCCCGACATGGCCAGCATCACGGCCAGGGCAACCGAAGTCAGTTTCGTCATGTCAACCTCCACCTTGTCACTTGAATTGGATACGCACGCCGGAACCTGTGGATGCACCCTACACGGAGATGTGATCAGCCGGGCCCGGCGGCGGTCCAGCGGTAGATCCAGTCCACCCGGTTCAGCGCCATGCTGGGGCTGCTGAAATTCAGCGTCAGGTTGCGGAAGAAGGCCAGCGCTCCAGCAGCGTGGTAAATGCGGCCCATCTTGCGGGACTGGTCCTGAATGCGCGTTGTGCGCGGCTTGCGCTCTGACTCATAGGCCGCGAAAGCCGCTTCGAGGCTTGGCTGACACGCCACAGCGCGCCCCAGGACAACCGCGTCCTCCAGCGACATCACAGCCCCCTGCGCGAGGAAGGGCAGGGTCGCATGTGCGGCATCGCCCGCCAGCACGATCCGCCCCGCCGACCAGCGCGGCAGCGGGGCGAGGTCGGCGCCCGGCCAGCGCAGCCAGTTGGCGGGTGCCGACAGCAGGTCGGCCAGGTCCTGGCAGATGCCGGGGAAGCGCCGCGCCACTTCGGTGAAATTGGCGGGCGTGTTCCAGCCGCTTTCTTCCGCTGCACCATCGCAGGCGGCGACGATGTTGAAGTTCCGCCAACTGCTGACCGCGTACTGCACCACATGCCCGCCACGGCAGAGCCACAGCGTCACGCAGTCCGGTTCGATGTCAGGTGGAACCTTCGCAATCGGGATCAGGGCCCGGTAAATGATCGTGTTGCGGGACACCGGCGCGCTGACGCCCGCCACGCCTTCCCGCAGCGTGGAGCGGATGCCGTCTGCCGCGATGACGGCCTTGCCTTCGGCTGACGCGCCCGTGGTAAAGTCGAGCCGGGCGCCGCTTGCGGTGGTCGCGGCGGCCAACGCCTTGTGCGCTGTATTCAGTTCGATGGCATTGCGCTGGCGTGCTGCGGTCAAGAGCCCGGCCAGCAGATCCGCCCGGTGGCAGACCCGGTAGGGTGCGCCGAAACGGTCCTCAAAAGGTTTGCCCAGATGGATGCGCTGCAGCAGGGCGCCCGTCATGCCGTCGCGCACATGGATTTCGGAGGGAATGACGCAGGAGGGCTCGACGGTCTCCCAGGCACCCAGCTCGCGCAGCGCGCGCACCCCGTTGGGTGACATCTGCAATCCGGCGCCCACCTCCTCGAAGGATTTGGCCTGTTCGAAGAGGCGTACGGGGACACCGCGAGCGGACAGGGCGAGGGCAGCTGCCAGCCCGGCAATTCCACCACCAGCCACCAGGAAGGGATGATCGTTCATGGCATGGCTCTTTAGCGGGTTTTCTGCCCGGGGGAGATGCGGCGGATTGAGGCTTGCCCTTGCCCCCGCTTGCCCCTAGGAAACCGGAAAATTTGAAAGGTCATCGCCATGGGCTTTATTTCCGATTCGCTGAACCGCATCCAGCCGTCTGCCACAATCGCCATTTCCAACAAGGCCATGACGCTGAAGGCCGAGGGCCGCGACGTGATCGGCCTTGCCGCCGGCGAGCCCGATTTCGACACGCCCGACAACATCAAGGCTGCGGCCATCAAGGCCATCCAGGCCGGCAAGACCAAGTATACGGCGGTCGATGGCATTGCGGAACTGAAGAAGGCCATCTGCGACAAGTTCAAGCGCGAGAACGGGCTGGACTACAAGCCGTCGCAGGTGTCGGTCGGCACTGGCGGCAAGCAGGTGCTGTTCAACGCGCTGATGGCAACCGTGAACCCCGGCGATGAGGTGATCGTACCAGCGCCCTACTGGGTCAGCTATCCGGATATCGTGATGCTGGCGGGCGGCACGCCGGTGTTTGTCGAGGGCAGGCTGGAGAATGGCTTCAAGCTGCAGGCGGCGGATCTCGAAAAGGCCATCACGCCGAAGACCAAGTGGCTGATCCTCAACTCGCCGTCCAATCCGTCGGGGGCTGCCTATTCGCGCGCCGAACTGAAGGCATTGACGGATGTGCTGCTGCGTCACCCGCAGGTGTGGGTGCTCTCCGACGACATGTATGAGCATCTCGTCTATGATGATTTCGAATTCACCACGCCCGCTCAGGTGGAGCCGAAGCTCTATGACCGCACGCTGACCATGAACGGCGTGTCCAAGTCCTATTGCATGACGGGCTGGCGCATCGGCTATGGCGCGGGGCCGGAAGCCCTGATCAAGGCGATGGCGAAGCTGCAGTCGCAGTCAACCTCCAACCCGTCTTCCATCGCGCAGTGGGCGGCGGTCGAGGCTCTGAACGGGCCGCAGGATTTCATCGCCAGCAACAACACGGTGTTCAAGCAGCGCCGCGACCTCGTCGTGGCTATGCTCAACCAGGCCTCCGGTATCTCCTGCCCGACGCCGGAAGGTGCCTTCTATGTCTACCCGTCCTGCAAGGGCGCGATCGGCAAGACGGCACCCTCGGGCAACGTGATCAAGACCGACGAAGACTTCGTGACGGAACTGCTGGCGGCGGAGGGTGTTGCCGCCGTGCACGGCGCGGCCTTTGGCATGTCACCCTTCTTCCGCATTTCCTACGCTACGGCAACCGAGGTTCTGGAGGACGCCTGCAAGCGCATCCAGCGCTTCTGCGGCAATCTCCGCTAAGGGGGCTCAGGGCTCGTTTCAAGCACGGGGCCGCCGGGTGGAAACCTGTCTGGCCGGGCCCGTGGTAACGGCCTATAAACCTGGCTGCCGGTACTTCACTGATTCACTCCGGCTCGATAATCTGCAAAAGGATAGCAGACATGAAGAAGACCCTTCTGACCTTAAGTCTTGTGCTTCCCCTTCTTTCCGTGCCCGCCATGGCGGAAGGCGGCGTGAAGCTCGGCATACTCAATTGCGATCTGTCAGCAGGCGTCGGCCTGATCCTCGGCGGCTCGCAGGCGGCATCCTGCGTGTTTCAGGGACCCAATGGGGCGGAAACCTATGAAGGCCGCATCAGTGAGGTTGGCCTCGACATCGGCTTCACCGACGCCTCGGTGATGAGCTGGGTGGTCTTCGCGCCCGGCCAGGTGAACCGTGGCGCCCTGCAGGGCACCTACGTCGGTGCGACCGCCGAAGCCACCATTGCGGTCGGCCTTGGCGCCAATGTTCTGGTCGGTGGCTCGCAAAGCAGCATCGCCCTCCAGCCGGTCAGCGTTGATGGCCAGGTTGGCCTGAACGTGGCGGCCGGCCTTGCGAAATTCTCGCTGCAATACGTGCCCTGATTTTCGCGGTCAGGACTTTCTGGGGAAAAGACCAGTGCGTGAACGATTGCAGCTCATCTGCAGGCGTGAACGCCGCTTCCGCTGGTGTCTCATTGCTGACACAATGGAAGCCTTTACGGCGTTACCCGTTAAACAGGAGATTGAAGACATGAAGAAACTCGCTCTGGTCGCGCTGATTGCGCTGGGCCTCGCTGCGTCACCGGCTCTGGCGAAGTCCAACCAGTCAGGCGTCAAGATCGGCGTGCTGAACTGCGAAGTGGCTCCGGGTGTGGGCCTGATCGTTGCGTCGTCGAAGGCCGTGAAGTGCACCTTCGAAGGTACCGTGGGCAAGAAGGAACGCTACACCGGCACCATCGAGAAGCTCGGCATCGACATCGGCATCACCGGCAAGGGTGTGATGAGCTGGGCTGTGTTCGCTCCGGGCAAGATCAGCCGCGGCGCGCTCGCTGGCCGCTATGCCGGTGCGACGGCTGAAGCGACGGTTGCCGTGGGCCTCGGCGCCAATGTGCTGGTCGGCGGATCCAACAAGTCGATCGCGCTGCAGCCGATCAGCGTTCAGGCCCAGACCGGCCTCAACGTTGCCGCCGGCATCGCCGCGCTGCGCCTGGTGCGCGCCAAGTAATTCCGGCATTTCGTGCCTTGAAGAGGCCCGGCCGCGAGGCTGGGCCTTTTTGCATTCTGATTTCGCTTGCCGGCTGTGGCGAATGGAGTCAGTCTGTTTGTGTGGAACCGCCCCGGCGTGGTGACACAGGTTTCGAGAAGGGCGGTCCCAAGACGCGCATTCAGTTGAGCAGTCAAGGGAGCATCGTCCATGGAAAACCAGAACGGCAGAAGAGTTGCGGGCGCGCGGTGCGTGGCACTCGTGGGCCCCTATCAGAGCGGCAAGACCACACTCCTCGAAGCAATCCTGTTCCACACCGGCGCAATCGCGCGTCAGGGCAGGGTGGCTGACAAATCCACCATCGGAGACGCTGCGCCCGAAGCGCGGGCGCATGGCATGAGTGTCGAACTCAATGCCGCCACCACCCGCTATCTCGGCGACAGCTACACATTTCTCGATTGTCCGGGCTCCATCGAATTCGCGCAGGAGCAACGCGCCGCGCTGGCGGGTGCCGACGTGGCGGTGGTGGTGTGCGAGGCGGATGACAAGAAGGTGCCCGCCCTGCAATTGATCCTCAAGCAGCTGGACGAGATCGGGCTGCCGCGCATCCTGTTCATCAACAAGGTGGACAAGACAGGCTCCTCGCCGCGCAACGTGCTCGAATGGCTACAGCCTGCATCCTCCAGGCCACTCATCCTGCGCCAGCTTCCGATCATGAAGGGCTCGATCGTCACAGGCTTCGTCGATCTGGCGCTGGAGCGCGCCTATGTCTATCAGGAGCATCTCGAGAGCAAGCTGATCGCCATTCCGGAGGATATGGCAGAACTCGAGAAATCGCAGCGCTTCGCAATGCTCGAGAAACTCGCCGACCATGACAATGAGATGATGGAGCAGTTGCTCTCCGACATGGAGCCGCCGCGCGACCGCGTGTTTGCCGATCTGGCGCGCGAACTGGCGGATGGCATGATCACGCCTGTCCTGTTCGGGTCCGCCGAGCATGGCACCGGCATCGAGCGCCTGCTGAAGGCCCTGCGCCATGAGGCGCCTGGCATCGCGGAGACGGTGAAGCGCCTCGGGCTTGCCGCTGGCGGCGCAACGGTGCAGGTGCTCAAGACCTTCCACACCATGCATGGCGGCAAGCTGTCGCTGGTCCGCCTGCTGTCAGGTGAGATCGCCGAGGGCGCGGTGCTTCATGACGCTGCCGGACAGGATAGCCGCGTGGCGGGCGTGTTCACCCTGCTGGGCGCCACGCCGGCGAAGGAACAGAAGGCGATGGCCGGCGACACGGTGGCTCTTGGCCGTCTTGAAACGGCGCGCACGGGCGATACCCTCTCCACGCAGAAGGGCCATGTGCCGCAATTCGTGACGCTGGACACGGCACCGGGTGTCTTTGGGCTGGCGATTTCCGTGGCCGACCGCAAGGACGAGGTGAAGCTCACCAGTGCCATCGCCCGGCTCACCGAGGAAGACCCGTCGCTGTCCCTCGAACACAATCATGATACCCATGAGATGGTGCTGTGGGGACAGGGCGAGATGCATCTGCGGGTGGCGATCGAAAGGCTCGCCTCAAAATTCGGCGTGCACGCGCAGGCAAGGCCGCGCCGCATCGCCTACAAGGAAACCATCCGCAAGCCCGTGCAAATCCGTGGCCGTCACAAGAAGCAGTCGGGTGGCCATGGCCAGTATGGCGATGTGGTGGTGGAGATCGCCCCGCTGCCGCGCGGCGGGGGCTTTGTGTTCTCCGACACGATCAGCGGCGGCGTGGTTCCAAAGCAGTATATCCCCGCCGTCGAGCAGGGCATCCGGGACTGGATGGGGCAGGGGCCGCTCGGCTTTCCGGTGGTGGACTTCTCAGTCAACCTGTCGGATGGCTCCTGTCATGATGTTGACTCCTCCGAAATGGCATTCAGGGCGGCGGCGCGCCTCGCTATGGCGGACGGCATGCCGCAATGTGCGCCCGTGCTGCTGGAGCCGGTCGTGGCGGTTGAAATCCATGTGCCGGGCGATGCCACATCGCGGGTCAACCAGATCGTGTCGGGCCATCGTGGCCAGCTTCTGGGCTATGACGCGCGCGAGGGCTGGCAGGGGTGGGACACGGTGAAGGCCCATATGCCGGAATCCGAAATGGCCTCGCTCATCATCGAACTGCGTTCGGCAACGGCGGGTGTCGGCACCTTCACTTTCCGCCCCGATCATATGGCCGAACTGTCTGGCCGCGCGGCGGAGCAGGTTCTGGCCAGCCGCCGGGCCGAAGCGGCCTGAGAGCACCCTGCGGCCGCGCCGGGCGGCCGCCTCCGCCCGGCGCGAATCGCTCTCCAAAGAGTGATCGGGCCGTGACTGGCTCCCGTATCAGGGAATGCCTATGTGAAGGCAAATCGAAACAGGAGCGGGTAACATGCTGATCAAGCGCAAACATGGCTGGGAACTGCCCGAGGCACGTGTTACGCCGGAGCATGTGTTCCTGAACCGCCGCAGCTTCATGGCTGCCGCTGCCGGAACGCTGATGCTTTCCGCCGCACGGCCCGTAAGCGCGGCGCAAGACCCCTCCGCCGCGCTTTACCCCGCCGCACCAAACCCTGCTTATGCGGATGCCGGACGTGCGGTGACCGACGCGAGCTACAGCACCACCTTCAACAACTACTATGAATTCGGTTCCTCGAAACGCATCGCTGCGGCGGCCGAAAAGCTGCCGATCCGTCCGTGGAGCATTGTCATCGACGGCGAGGTCGAGAAGCCCGTCACGCTCGGCATCGACGATCTCCTGAAGCAGGTGACGCTGGAAGAGCGGATCTACCGCCACCGCTGCGTGGAGGCCTGGGCCATGGTGGTGCCGTGGACGGGCTTCACGGTCAGGCGGCTTGTGGAGATCGCCAAGCCCACCGGTGATGCAAGATATCTCCGCTTCGAGACGTTCAACATGCCGGATGTGGCGGAAGGCCAGAAAGCGGGCCTGTTCACCAGCTATCCCTGGCCCTATGTCGAGGGCATCACGCTGGCCGAGGCAACCAACGATCTGCCGCTCATGGTGACCGGCGCTTACGGCAAGCCGCTGCCAAACAGCATGGGCGCACCGCTCAGGCTGCACCTTCCCTGGAAATACGGGTTCAAGTCGATCAAGGGCATCGTGCGCATCAGCTTCACGCGCGAACGGCCCGTGAGCTTCTGGGAAACGCTGGGGCCTTCGGAATATGGCTTCTGGGCGAATGTGAACCCGGATGTGGCGCACCCGCGCTGGAGCCAGGCGACGGAGCAGATGCTCGGAACCGACGAGCGTGTGCCGACCGTAATTTACAATGGCTACGGCGAACAGGTGGCCGGCCTCTACAAGGACCTCGGGACAGAGAAACTGTTCATGTAAGCAAGACGGCCAGCCCTGCGGCTGGCCCTTCTGTCCGGCGGGTGCCCAGGCCTCAGAAGCTCCATTCCTTGGCTTTCGCCACAAGGAAGTCCCGGAACACGGTCACGCGCTTGGTATCCTTCAGCTCTTCGGGATAAACAAAGTAAGTATCGAATTCCGGCGTCTCCACCGGCACGTCGATCTGCACCAGGCCTGAGTCCTCCGGTACGATGTAGTCTGCGAGTGATGCGATGCCCATGCCGGCCTGCACGGCGCGGCGCAGGCCATAGGCATTGTTGACGCGCAGCGACACCGGGCGGGGATCGCCCTCCGGGCGGCCGACCTGCTCAAGCCAGTTGATGGTGGTGAGATAGCCCGGTGCCTGTCCGAAAGTGAGGATCTTGTGCTTGTCGAAATCCTCGAGCGATTTCGGAATGCCGTTCTTTTTCAGATATTCGGCCGAAGCGTAGATGTGGTGATGAACGGTGAACAGCTTGCGCTGGATGAGGTCGGGCTGGGTCGGGCGGCGCAGGCGGATCGCCACATCGGCCTCGCGCATCGACAGATCAAGTTCGCGGTCATCAAGCAGCAGCGTGATGTTGATTTCCGGATAGATCTCCGAGAATTCCCGGAGGCGCGGCGTTAGCCACACGCTGCCAAGGCCCACGGTGGTGGTGATGCGCAGCTCCCCGCTCGGCTTCTCCTTCGAATCCATAAGGCGTGTCTGCGCGGCGGTGAGCTTGGTGAACACCTCATGCGCCGTGCGATACAGCATCTCGCCCTGTTCGGTGAGGATGAGGCCGCGCGCATGGCGGTGGAAGAGTGGCACATTCAGCGCATCTTCGAGCGCGCTGATCTGGCGGCTCACTGCGGATTGCGAGAGCCCTAGCTCATGGCCCGCATGGGTGAAGCTTCCGGCATCCGCCACGGCGTGGAAGATGCGCAGCTTGTCCCAGTCAATCACGTTACTCAGCGGCATGGCGAACCTCCCCCTGCGTATGGAGCCAGCGCTCGGCTTCGAGCGCCGCCATGCAGCCCATGCCAGCGGCAGTCACCGCCTGGCGATACACGTCGTCTGTTACGTCACCCGCAGCATAGACGCCAGGAATGGCGGTGGCGGTCGAGCGCGGTTCGGTCATGAGATAGCCGCCCTGCTTGAACGGCAACTGGCCTTCGAACAGTCCAGTGGCGGGAGAGTGGCCGATGGCGATGAAGATGCCATCCACCGCCACATCCTGCGTTTCTCCCGTCTTCACATTCTGCAGCCGCGCGTGGGTCACGCCCTTCGGGTTCTCGGTGCCCAGAACATCGGCCAGTGTCGTATCCCACATCACCTTGATCTTGGGGTGGGCGAACAGGCGGTTCTGAAGAATACGCTCGGCCTTGAATTCATTGCGGCGGTGGACGACGATCACTTCGCTGGCGAAATTGGTGAGGAACAGGGCTTCCTCCACGGCGGTGTTGCCGCCGCCCACCACCAGCACCCGCTTGTTGCGGTAGAAGAAACCATCGCAGGTGGCGCAAGCGGACACGCCGAAGCCGCGGAAGGCCTGCTCGGACGGTAGATCCAGCCACTTGGCCTGCGCCCCGGTGCAGATGATCAGCGCATCGCAGGTGTATTCCTGGCCCGAATCGCCCTTGAGCCAGATCGGCTTGGCGGTGAGCTTCACCTCCGTGATGGTGTCGGAAACGATCTCAGTTCCCACATGCTCTGCTTGGGCCTTCATCTGCTCCATCAGCCACGGGCCCTGAACTACATCGGCGAAGCCTGGATAGTTCTCGACGTCGGTGGTGATGGTGAGCTGGCCGCCGGGCTGTATACCCTGCACCAGGATCGGTTTCAGCATGGCACGGGCGGCGTAGATGGCAGCGGTATAACCGGCTGGGCCCGATCCGAGGATCAGAACCCGGGCGTGGCGGGCGGACATGGCGAACTCCAGTTGCTATGAGAAAATAACATAGCTTATTTGGGCGCGACGGCAAGACTGACACCAATTGTTGTGAATATCTGGGGAAAACTGGTCCGGAAGAGGCCTCAGTCCCTGCCGGACCCTGTTCCTGCGGGGCCGGGCCGGAGCTGCGAGGAGACACCACATGAACGCCACCCCCGCCATGGACGCTACCGACTGGAAGATCCTGCGCGAACTCCAGCGCAACGGGCGCCTGAGCAATGTGGACCTCGCCGGCCGTGTGGGCCTGTCGCCGCCGCCCTGCCTGCGGCGGGTGCAGGCGCTCACCCGGGCGGGGATCATCGAAGGCTACCGGGCGCTGGTCAACGCCCGGGCGCTGGGCTTCGATGTCAGCATGTTTGCGTTTGTCGGGTTGAAGAGCCAGGCGGAAGCTGAACTCACCGCCTTTGCGGCGCGGGCCGCCGCCTGGCCTCTGGTGCGTGAGGCTTATGCCATTTCGGGCGAGGCGGATTTCCTTCTCAAATGCGTGGCGCGCGACCTTGCAAACTTGCAGGATTTCATCATCCATGATTTGACCGCCGCACCCAATGTCGAGAACGTCAAAACCACGCTGATCCTGCGCGTGTCCAAATATGAGCCTGGAGTGCCCATCCCGTGACCAACCTGCAGCTCGCACCCCGCCACGCCGGATGGTTCAGCCTTCTGTCCTCGACGCTGACGGCGGTGGTGATCGGCTTCGCCTCCACCATCCTCGTCATCATGGAGGCGGCGCGCAATGTGGGGGCAACACCCGCTGAGCAGGCCTCATGGGCGGCGGCGCTCTGTTTCGGCATGGCGGTCTCGTCCTTCATTCTCTCCTACCGCTACAGGATGCCGATGATCACGGCATGGTCGACGCCGGGCGCCGTGCTGATCGCCACATCCGGTGGCGGCATCAGTTATCAAAATGCGCTCGGCGCCTTTGTTGTCGCCGGCCTGCTCATGGTGGTGGCGGGCCTCATCAAGCCGCTGGAACGCGCCATCGAGAAGATACCGGCCCCGCTTGCCGCCGCCATGCTTGGTGGCGTGCTGCTCCGCTATACGCTGGGGGTTCCGGGGGCGGCGCTGGCCATGCCCTGGGCCGTGCTTCCACTGGTCATCGTGTTCTTCGGCCTTCGGCTGTCCTATCCGCTCTATGCGGTTCCCGCCGCTGTGGTGCTCGGCGTGGCCTTCGCGGGCTTTGGCGGCAGCCTCGCGGGGGACTGCTGCGATTTCGGCCTCACCGCCCTCGTGTGGACGACGCCCGCCTTCGATCTGCAGACCATCCTGTCCATCGGCGTGCCCCTGTTCCTCGTCACCATGGCGTCCCAGAACCTTCCGGGCTTTGCGGTGCTGCGGGCCAGCGGCTATCAGCCGCCGGTGCAGCCGGCTCTGCTGGTCACCGGTGGAACATCCATTCTGATGGCGCCCTTCGGCAGCCATGCCATCAACATGGCGGCCATCACGGCCTCGATCGTCACCGGCCCCGACTGCCACCCGGACCCTGGCAAGCGATGGCTTGTGGCCTGGCCCTATCTCATCCTTTACGGCCTGATCGGCCTCATGGCGGCGGGCTTCGTGCAGGTTCTGGGCGCGCTTCCCAAGGACCTCATCACCGCCATCGCGGGGCTTGCGCTGTTCTCGCCGCTCATGGGCAGCGTCATCGCCATGATGAAGGAACCGCGGGACATCGAGAGTGCGCTTGTCACCTTTCTCGTCACGGCCAGCGGCCTGACGCTGGGCGGCGTCGGCTCCGCCTTTTGGGGGCTGGTGGCGGGACTGGTGCTGTTCGGCGCGCGGCATCTTCTCGCCCAGTTCCGGCAGCGGGCCGCCTGATCCGCCGCCCTACGGCCTGCGTTCAAACAGTATGTACAAGCTTCTGATTTCACTTTTCCTGCTGATATTTGCGAGTGCCCCCGCCATGGCCGAAACCACTGCCCATGACTTCACCCTGACCGGGATCGACGGCAAGCCCATGCCGCTTGACCAATTCAAGGGTCACCCCATGCTGATCGTCAACACCGCATCGGAATGTGGGTACACGCCCCAGTATGAGGAACTGGAGAAGCTCTGGCTTGCCTATAAGGACAAGGGGCTGGTGGTGATCGGCGTGCCGTCGAATGATTTCGGCGGCCAGGAGCCCGGCACCGCGCAGGACATCGCCACCTTCTGCAAGCTCAATTATGGCGTGACCTTCCCGCTGGCGGACAAGACGGTTGTGAAGGGCGACAAGGCCGATCCCTTCTACGCCTGGGCGGGCGAGAAGGCCGGCATGCTCGGGCGGCCGAAGTGGAACTTCCACAAATACCTGATCGGGGCTGACGGGCAGTTCATCGACTGGTTCTCGACGCCAACCAGGCCGATGTCGCCCAAGATCACCTCAGCGGTCGAAAAGGCGCTGGCCGCCAAGTGAAACGAAAAGAGCCGGGCAAACCCGGCTCTTGCAGTCTGGGGCCTGTGCCGGAGGCTTAGCGCCACGCCACCTTGGCGATCTCATAGGACTTGCCGCCGCCTGGCGTGTTGACCTCAACGGAGTCGCCCAGCTTCTTGCCGATGATGGCGCGGGCAATGGGGGAGGAGACGGAAATCTTCCCCTTCTTCACGTCGGCCTCGAATTCGCCCACGATCTGGTAGGAGGTCTTCTCGTCTGTCTCCTCATCGATCAGCGTCACCTTGGCGCCGAACTTTACCGTGTCGCCCGAGAGCTTGGTGATGTCGATGATCTCGGCCCGGGACAGCTTGTCCTCAAGCTCGGCCACGCGGGCCTCGGTCCAGCCCTGCTGTTCCTTGGCGGCGTGATACTCGGCATTTTCCGACAGGTCGCCGTGCGAGCGGGCTTCCTCGATGGCCTTGATGATACGCGGGCGCTCCACCGACTTGAGGTGCTTCACCTCATCCATCATGGCGGCATGGCCTTCGGCGGTCATTGGCACTTTGTCCATCGGTCTCGGTCCAATCTTGTCCAGTCTCTTGCATCCGCCGGCCCGCAGTGACGGTGACCGGGAGATGAGTGTTCATCCGTGTCTTGAAAAAAAACGATACCCGGCGATACGGAGCCGTATCGTGCCGGGCGAGACTTGGATATGCCCTATTCCAGTAAAAAATTCAAGGGGAGGGGCAAAAGCTGCCGTAGCGATACTCTGTCCGCGCAATTTTGTTGCTTCTTCGTCATCCCAGCCTGCGCCGGGGTGACGTTCTGTCCATGGGGGCAGTCAGCGTGAGCCGCTGTCAGAAATAATCCTGGAGCGGCTTCACATCGAGGCGGCCTTCACGCTGGGCGGCGATGGCCTTGGTGACGGCCAGAATGCCCGGAAGTGTCGTGTAGTAGGGCACTTTCTGCATAAGCGCGGTCTGGCGGATGGGCTTCGAGTCAGAGTGCGAAGCGCGGGTTTCCGTGGTGTTCAGCACCAGTTGGATGTCGCCGTTCTTGATCGCGTCCACCACATGCGGGCGACCTTCCAGCACCTTGTTGATCTTGGTGGACGGTACGCCCTTGTCCTCGAAATAGCGCTGCGTGCCGCCGGTCGCCACCAGCTTGAAGCCCATCTCCACCAGCTTGCGCACGGCGGGCAGGATCTTCGGCTTGTCGGCATCCTTGACGGAGATGAACACCGTGCCCGCCTGCGGCATGCGCATGCCAGCACCCAGCTGGCTCTTGGCGAAGGCCATGTCATAACTCTTGTCGAGGCCCATGACTTCCCCGGTGGAGCGCATTTCCGGCCCCAGCAAGACGTCGACGCCGGGGAATCTGTTGAACGGAAAAACAGCTTCCTTTACAGCAACATGGCCTAACTTCTTCTGCTTCAGCTTGAAGTTGGACAGAGGCTCCCCGGCCATCACGCGTGAGGCGATCTTGGCCACTGGCAGGCCGATCACCTTGGCCACGAAGGGCACCGTGCGCGAGGCGCGCGGGTTCACTTCGAGCACATAGACCTCACCATCCTTGATGGCGAACTGCACATTCATCAGGCCAACGACATCCAGCGCCAGAGCCATGACCTTCGCCTGCCGCTCCAACTCGGCGATGACGGCGGGCTTCAGCGAGTAGGGCGGCAGCGAACAGGCAGAGTCGCCGGAATGGATGCCCGCTTCCTCAATGTGCTCCATCACGCCGGCGATGAACACGTCCTTGCCGTCGCAGATGGCGTCCACGTCCACTTCGATGGCGTTCGAGAGGTAGCTGTCGATCAGCACGGGCGATGAGCCCGAGACGACCACGGCCTCGGTAATGTAACGCTCAAGCTGGGCGTCATCCTTGACGATTTCCATGGCGCGGCCGCCCAGCACATAGGACGGGCGGATCACCACGGGGAAGCCAATCCGCCTGGCGATCTTCTTGGCCTCGGCACCGGAATAGGCAATGCCATTCTCCGGCTGGCGCAGCTTCAGCTTCTTCAGGAGCTTCGAGAACCGGTCGCGGTCTTCGGCAAGGTCAATCGCATCCGGCGTGGTGCCGAGGATGGGAACGCCCGCCTTTTCGAGCGCACCAGCGAGTTTGAGCGGCGTCTGGCCGCCGAACTGGACAATCACGCCCTTCAGGGTGCCGTTGCTCTGCTCGGTGTGGATGATCTCCAGCACGTCCTCCGCCGTCAGCGGCTCGAAGTACAGGCGGTCGGAGGTATCGTAGTCAGTGGATACGGTCTCCGGGTTGCAGTTCACCATGATCGATTCATAGCCCGCGTCATGAAGCGCGAAGCAGGCGTGGCAGCAGCAATAGTCGAACTCGATGCCCTGGCCGATGCGGTTCGGCCCGCCGCCGAGGATGATGATCTTCTGGCGATCCGAAGGCTTGGCTTCGTCCTCGCCGTCATAGGTGGAATACATGTAGGCCGTGGGGGAGGCGAATTCGGCGGCACAGGTGTCAATGCGCTTGAACACCGGGCGCACCTTCAGCTTGTGCCGGTGGGCACGTACCTTGTCTTCCGAGAGGCCCACGAGTTCGCCCAGCCGCTTGTCCGAGAAGCCCATGGACTTCAGTTTCTTGAGGTTGGCCTGGTCCTTCGGCAGGCCGACCTCGCGGATCTTCTGCTCCGTCGCTACGATCTCCTCGATCTGGCGGAGGAACCACGGCTCATACTTGCACGAGGCGAAGACCTGGTCGACGGTGGCGCCAAGGCGGAAGGCCTGCGCGATCTTCAGGATACGGTCTGGCGTGGGCGTGCCCAGCGCGGCGCGTATGGCGTTCTTGTCGTCACCCTCACCGATATGCGCGATCTCAACCTCGTTGAAGCCGGTGAGGCCGGTTTCGAGGCCGCGCAGCGCCTTCTGCATCGATTCCTGGAACGAGCGGCCAATCGCCATCACTTCGCCGACCGACTTCATGGCGGTGGTGAGGGTGGGGGAGGAGCCCGGGAACTTCTCGAAGGCGAAGCGCGGGATCTTCGTCACCACATAATCGATGGTGGGCTCGAAGGCGGCGGGCGTTGCGCCACCGGTGATGTCGTTCGACAGTTCATCCAGCGTGTAGCCAACCGCCAGCTTGGCTGCGACCTTGGCGATGGGGAAGCCGGTTGCCTTGGAGGCCAGTGCCGAGGAGCGCGACACGCGCGGGTTCATCTCGATGACGACGAGGCGGCCGTCTTCGGGATTGACGCCGAACTGCACGTTGGAGCCGCCCGTCTCGATGCCGATCTCGCGCAGCACCGCAATCGAGGCGTTGCGCATGATCTGGTATTCCTTGTCGGTCAGCGTCAGCGCCGGGGCAACGGTGATCGAGTCACCCGTGTGCACACCCATCGGATCGACATTCTCGATCGAACAGACGATGATGCAATTGTCCGCTTGATCGCGGACGACCTCCATCTCAAATTCCTTCCAGCCGAGCACCGATTCCTCGATCAGCACTTCGGCGGTCGGCGAGGCATCAAGCCCCTTCTCCACGATGTCGAAGAACTCTTCGCGGTTATAGGCGATGCCGCCGCCGGTGCCGCCCAGCGTGAAGGAGGGGCGGATGATACAGGGCAGGCCCACTTCGAGCATCGCCTCGAAGGCTTCCACCATGGCGCGGTTGCGGTATTTGCGCAGCCGCTCCGGTTCCTCCGCCGCCCACTTCTTCTCGAATGCTTCGATGTCGCCACCCTCCTTCTGGAGGCGGGCGATTTCGGCGGCGTGGAAGTCCTTGTCGGCATCCTTCGCATCGGAGGCATTGGCCAGCATCGATTTCGGCGTATCAAGGCCGATTTTCTTCATCGCCTCGCGGAACAGCTCGCGGTCTTCCGCCTTGTCGATGGCGTCCGCCTTTGCGCCGATCAGCTCGACGTTGAATTTCTCCAGAACACCCATCTTGTTGAGGGAGAGCGCAGTGTTGAGCGCCGTCTGGCCGCCCATGGTGGGCAGCAGCGCGTCGGGGCGTTCCTTTTCGATGATGCGGGCAACGACTTCCGGCGTGATCGGCTCGATGTAGGTGGCATCCGCCAGATCCGGGTCCGTCATGATGGTGGCCGGATTGGAATTCACCAGAATGATACGGTAACCCTCGGCCTTCAGGGCCTTGCAGGCCTGGGTGCCGGAATAGTCGAATTCGCAGGCCTGGCCGATAATGATCGGTCCAGCCCCGATGATGAGGATGGATTTGATGTCTGTACGCTTGGGCATTGGGGGAATCCGAATTTTGGTTTCCCTACACAATCGGGAGCGGGATTCCAAGTCCAATCGGCTCGTCTTTCACAGCCCCGGCGGCGCGTCGCCGGTCAGATGCCGATGCAGCGGCGCTGATTGCAGGGCTCGACCGAAATCCGCCCTGCCAGCGGCCACGACTGGTTCTTGTTGACGACCGTGACATTGCCGGCTTTGGCGACCGCCATGGCTGCCAGCCGCCCGGCGCGCAATTCGCCGCCCGCAACGGTGCCTGCAGACAGGAAGATCACGCTCAGGACCATCGATGCAATCAGGGTTTTCATCGCCTCTCTCCATTCTGGAGAACGCCGTGGACTGTCGAAAGGTTGCACCTTGCCGCTTGAACCGGGGATGAATGGCCCGTTCACCCCGCCGGCAGCTTCCACAGGCCTGGCAATAAAAAACCCCGGATCAGCGGATCCGGGGTTTGAGTTACAGGCAGCGTTTGCAGGGGATGGGGGGAAGAACTGCCTGGGGATAGGAAATATATCGTCATTCGAATATGTAGCTTCAAGTGCTTGCCTTGCCCGCTACATGAAATCTTCGTCAGCCTGTGAGGTCCGAGCAGTCATCCTTGACGCATTCCTCGACCACGAGCGGGCCAAGCACGGGGAAGGGGCTGTTCTTCTCCACAATCGTCTCGTGAATGGCAGTGCGGCTGTCGGCAATCGTGGTCGCGGTGTTCGCGGAAGCAAGAGCCGAGGCAACTGCAGCGGCACCGATGGTACTCAACAGCATGGATGCGTAACGGATCATCTCGGGCCTCCCTTTCAATCTTCGTTGTTGAGGATTGATCTAGGGGACGATCTGTCCAGCCGTGGGACGGTCTTGTTACGAGTTTGTGGTTTGTTGTGTCCAGTTTGGGGCAATTGCGGCGGCTGCCTTAATTGGCAAGGCGAGCCCCATAAGCGAAAAGGCCGCTCTCCCGAGGGGAGGCGGCCTTTCGGAACGGCCTTCCGGCCAGATTACTGGGCGCGCGGGCCGCGGGCCGGGCCTTCGACCTTCTTCGGCATCGGCAGCAGGCCTTCGCGCTGCAGCTTCTTGCGCTGCAGCTTGCGGGCACGGCGCACGGCTTCCGCCTTCTCGCGGGCCTTCTTCTCGGAGGGCTTTTCGTAAGCGCCACGGAGCTTCATTTCACGGAAGATGCCTTCACGCTGCATCTTCTTCTTGAGGGCCTTCAGGGCCTGATCGACGTTGTTGTCACGAACTACGACTTGCAAGTGCTACCTCGGAACAGGTTGGATTGGATCACGAAGCCGAGTTAAGGCCTCAAACGTGGGGCGCGGGTTAGCATAGTCCGTCAGGGCTGTCGAGGGGTCAGCCGGTTGAAATGCCCCATTTTCCGCCCGCGCCGCGC
>CAYMQH010000040.1:0-3064 GCA_964392525.1 uncultured Aestuariivirga sp. | reverse complement strand
GTGGAGGTCTTCAGGATGTGGTTCTCGTGGTGATTCTCCGGCACGTCATAGACAGCGATCTCACCGGACCAGCTGCGTGCGGCAATGACCGAGATTTCCTTTTCGAAACTGACGAAACCTTCGAGAATCGCGGGCTGACGTCCGATTTCGGCGTAAGCGGCCGCCGGATCCGTGCCGTCATGGATCTTGGTCTGGCCCTTGCCGTCATAGCCGAAGCGGCGGGTTTTCAACACAGCGGGGCGGCCAATGCGGGCGAGCGCCGCCTCGAGCGCGGCGAGGCCGGGCACATCCGCGAAGGGCGCCACGGGTATGCCGAGACCCGAGATGAAGCTCTTTTCCGCGATCCTGTCCTGCGCGGTCCTGAGCGCCTGAACGCCGGGGGCAACCGGCACCAGTGCATCGAGCACGGCGGCGGTTTCACCGGGCACGTTTTCGAATTCATAGGTCACCACGTCCACCTGGGCCGCAAAGCCTTCAAGCGCCTTCACATCATCATAGGCTGCAACGGTGCGCGCGGCGGAGACGGCGAAGGCCGGGCTGTCGGCCTCGGGCGCATAGATGTGGCAGTTGATGCCGAGGCGCGCGGCGGCCAGCGCCAGCATGCGGGCGAGTTGCCCGCCGCCCAGAATGCCGACGGTGGAACCCGGGGGAAGGGGCTTGGCGATGCGCATGGCTCAGGCCTCATCCCGGGGGGCGGCGGCCACTGCGTCGGTCTGGGCCGCCCGCCAGGCTTCGAGCCGTTCGGCGAGGCCCGGGTCCGAGAGGGCCAGAACGGCGGCGGCGAGAAGGGCCGCATTCACCGCCCCGGCCTTGCCGATGGCCAGCGTGCCGACCGGAATGCCCGCCGGCATCTGCACGATGGAGAGCAGCGAATCCTGGCCCGATAGCGCCTTTGATTCGACCGGAACACCCAACACCGGCAGGCTCGTCATGGCAGCCGCCATGCCGGGGAGATGGGCGGCCCCACCGGCACCTGCGATGATCACCTTGTAGCCCTGGGCCTTGGCGCCCGTGGCGAAATCATAAAGCCGCTTCGGCGTGCGATGGGCAGATATGATCCGGTCGTCATGGGCGATGCCCAGCGCGTCCAGCGTCTGGGCGGCGTGTGTCATGGTGGCCCAGTCGGACTGGCTTCCCATGATGATGGCAACGGGGGGAGTGGTGTTTGTCACGTCTGTCCGATCTTCAGGCAATGATGTCTGGAATGAGCATGTTCTCGATGGACTGGATCTTGTCCTTGATGTCCAGTTTCATCTTTTTCAGCCGCCTCAGCTGGAGCTGGTCGCCCGTTCCGGTTTGTTCAAGCGAAAGGATCGCCGTGTCGAGGTCGCGGTGCTGGTGGATGAGGCCCTGCAATTGCGTGCGCAACTGCACTTCCTGTAAGACATCCAGCTTCGGCATTGGTTCACGGGCCCCGGGCGGTTTCGATCCTGCGTCGTATTTTCTTCACTAATGCCCTTTGCAAGGGTTCGACAAGCCCCCACATCTATAGCATCATACTTTGCAATCCATAGCCAACAGTGGAGGAACGCATGAGTCTTCAAGCGCATCTTGGCGGACTGCAGGCAAAGCACCGGGCCCTTGAGGCCGAGCTGGCCGAAGCCATGAACCATCCGGCATCAACAGATGCCGAGATTGCCGAGCTCAAGCGAAAGAAGCTGCGTCTCAAGGACGAAATCGCAAGGCTCGAACACGTCAAGGCGGCCTGAGCCGGTACCGGCGGAAACCGTGCCGGCCGGAATACTCCGGCCGCGCCGCTGCCTTGGCAAAAGTCTGGCTGAATTCACTCAGCCAGACCTTCTGTCTTGTGGCTGCTATGAGGGGCAGCCATCGGCGAGCGGCTTGCCGTCCAGCCGGTCCTTGATCCACTGCGTATAGGCTGGCTGCGCCGAAGACGGCGTGGTGAAATGACTTTGGCCGGGCAGCTGGATGCGCTGCACATTCCCGCCCATCGCGCATTTCTGCTGCTGATACATGGCACCCTGCACCGGTGGAACGACGGTGTCCTTGTCACCCCAATAGATCTGCACGGGTGCAATCGGCTTATCCGCCGGGATGCTGCCATTCACGATCGCGGTCACCCAGCCGAGCAGGTTCGCTGGCTGAGGATTGAACAGGGTCTTGTAGGAGGCACCAAGATTGAAATTGTAGGTATCCGCCCCGGCGTGCATGCACTTCCTGGATTGGATGTCGTCAATGATCTTCGCGCCCTCAGCGGTGAAGAGGTCGGTGAGTTTCAACCCCGCGAACGTATCTTCCATCGCCCACATGCTCATGGCGAAATGCGCGAAGTTGAAGACATTGTCACTGAAGCCCGCCGCGAGTTCCTGGTACATCTTTGCGGCAGCGGCTTCATCGGCAAGTGCTTCTTTCGGAATCACAGAAGAGAGCGCATCAGGCGCGAGCGCCACGGCGCCAACGATCTCGATGCCGTCGAAGGCCGTGTTCTTCTGGTTGATGTAGGTTGTCGAACTTGCCGCAGCGAGCACCGAGCCGCCGCCCTGTGACCATCCATAGATCACCGCCGTCTTGTTGCCACCAGACAGGCCAATGCTGCCTGCGGCGCGAATGGAGTTGATCAGATCACGCCCCTGCGTGGCTGCAATGGCGTATTGGTGCTTTCCACCGCCACCGAGACCCTGATAGTCGGTTGCCACCAGCACATAGCCTTGCTTGATGAAATCGGTGGCGGCGGGTACGCCGAAATCCATCCAGGACGTGCCGCCGATGAGAAAGTATTCATTGAGATCCTGCGCCGGATCCAGCACCTGAGACGGGCCGCAATTCTGCGCTGTCCCTGTTGTGCCATGCGACCATGCGACGATCGGGCGGCCACCCGCCGGAGCTTCGCCCTGCGGCGCGATGATGAGCCCGGTCGAGATCGTCGGTTTGTCATGGAGGTCGGAGGATACATAGGCGATGCGCCACGCTTCAGCGCCCGGAATGGCGGTATCGATCTTCTCCTGCGCGATCACCGTGCCAAGCGGGCCCTCGGCTTTCATTGTGGCCACATTCTTGTAGAACGGTGCAAGGGCGACTTCAGCGGATTGCGCTGCCGGTGCGG
>CAYMQH010000039.1:0-25160 GCA_964392525.1 uncultured Aestuariivirga sp. | reverse complement strand
GTTCAGTGGTAGAACGGCAGCTTCCCAAGCTGCATATCGTTTGTTTGCCTCGTTCCCGATGGCAGTGCCCGCGATGCCTACGGGATGTGCATGACAGATGGACGAGCCACGTCGGCAGTCCATCCGACTAGGGTCTCCACATCAGTTCGAACAATTGGCGCAATGCAAGGTAAACCGTCTTCTGAGGTGGCCATTCGATGATTGAAACAACATGCAACAGTGAGTAATGTTGTGGACGAGCCCTGAAATGCTCCGCGTGACATTGAACGAGAAAGAAGGAATGCCTGCTCCAAGCGTTGTGGAATATGTCGTAAATCGGCTTTCGGAGCTTGGTATCGACAGGGTGTTTGGCGTTCCGGGCGATTATGCGTTCCCCGTTGATGATGCGGTCGAAGCCTGTCCTTCCCTCAAGTGGATCGGCTGTGCCAATGAACTCAATGCGGCCTATGCTGCGGATGGCTATGCCCGGCGCAAGGGAGCCGCTATTCTCGCCACCACCTATGGCGTGGGCGAGCTTAGCGCAATCAACGGCGTGATGGGCAGCAAAGCCCATCGCCTGCCGGTGTTTCACCTCGTGGGCGCGCCGAGCCGCCGCATCACCCACCAGCATCTCATCACGCATCACTCGCTGGGCGATGGTGTTTACGGGAATTTCGAGGCGCTCTCAGCCGCAGCGTGCTGTGTCAGCGCCAGGCTCACGCCGGACAATGCCATCGACGAATTGGAACGTGTCATTCGCGAGGCACTTCGGCAAAGCGCTCCTGCCTACATCGTCATCCCGATGGATCACGCCCGCATGCCGGTGATCGGTACGCCCGTGAAGGGAAAGCCGCTGGGCAGCATTCGGCGCCAGTCCAGCGCGCCGGATGAACTCGCGGCAGCCCTCGCAGCTGTGGTCGCAAGGTTGAGGGCATCAAAGAATCCGGTGGTGCTGCCCAGCGCCACCATTGCCCGCTATGGCCTGCAGGCCAAGCTCGCATCTTTCCTCGAAGCTTCAAAGATGCCCTTCGCCACGACGCCGATGGACAAGGGCGTGGCGAATGAAGGGCAAGCCAGCTTCCTCGGTCTCTACAATGGTGTGAGCAGTGTTCCGCCACAGGTTAAGGGAGTTGTTGAAGGGTCGGATCTCGTGCTCGATCTTGGAGGCATCGTGCTGGTGGATGCGAATACAGCAAGCTGGAGCGATGCCCTTCCCGCTGACCGTCTGGTGAGCGTCAACGATAATTGGGTCCAGATCGGGAAGACGATCTTCTCGCAGGTTGCTCTTGAAGACATGCTGGACGGCCTCATATCACAGACGCCGATGTTCGGTGACATGGGCAGCGCGCTCAAGCCGTCTATGCTGCCGCTTTCGGGTGACAAGGCCGATGCGCTGAGTTCATCGACCTTCTACCCTCGCCTTCAAGGCTTCCTCAAGCGGGGTGATATCCTGGTGATCGAGACAGGAACCTGCATGTTGCATCTTGGCGGCATGATGCTTCCCGACGGCGTCGGCTGCGAAAGCCAGACGCTCTGGGGCTCGATTGGCTGGGCTACACCGGCAACGCTCGGCGTGGCCATGGCGAATGGCGGGGGCCGCACGATCCTGGTGACGGGCGACGGTTCGCATCAACTGACGATGAACGAGATCGGTGTGATGGGTCGTTACGGCATCAAGCCCGTCATCTTCGTTCTCAACAACGGCATTTACGGCATCGAGGATGTCGTAAGCGAGCGGGGGCATGTCTATGATGACATTGCCCCCGTGCAATATCACCTTCTGCCCGAGGCCATGGGCTGTAAGGGCTGGATCAGCCGCCGGGTCTCCACGATCGGTGACCTCGAAGACGCATTGGCTGCGATCAACGCCAGTGACGCTGCCGCCTACATCGAGGTGCTGATTCCCGACGGCGAGAGCCAGCCAATGCCCGACTGGGTCATTGACGCCACCTACAAGACCCGCACGCCTCACGCGTAAGAGGAAAGTAAACCGGGCGGCACTGAAACCCCAAAGCGAGGAATTTGACCGGATGCACAATGGCACCACCTTGAAGACGTTTTTCGGTGCAATGACGGCTGTCATGCCCCTGATGCTGATGTTGTCTTCGGCTCAAGCCGCTGAAGTCGCGGTGCCCGCATTCTACCAAGCTGTGGGGGCGATGACACCCGAAGGAAAGCTCGGCCAGGTCGTCTCTCAGGAGAGCATAACGACGATGATACCGGGGGCGCAGGCCTGGCGCATCGCCTATATCTCGTCCGACGTCGGGGACCGCAAGACGATATCAACGGCCCTCATCGTTGCTCCCGAAGGTGAGCCGCCTGCCGGCGGCCGGCCCATCATGGTTTGGGCGCATGGGACAACGGGCTCCGCGCAAAACTGCGGCCCTTCGCAGGTGCTTGATCCCGCAGTTCCGCTCAATGAATACTTCCTGGTCGGTGGCAACTCATGGACGGACTATGGCTTGCCGAACCTGGCTGAATTCATCAGCGATGGCTATGTGGTGATCGGAACCGATTATCAGGGGTTGGGAGGTGGCGGCATCCATCAATACGGTGTGGCCGTAACCCAAGGCCGGGACCTCATCAATGCGGCAAGGGCCGCCAGTTCGATGAAGGAGACTGGAGCGGGCAACAAGGCTGTCGGATATGGGTGGTCACAGGGAGGCGGCGCAGTTCTGGCTGCGGCGAGTTCGCCAGACTACGTTACCCAGAAAGGGACCGCCGCGGATGGGATCGACTTTGCGGGCTTCGTTGCTTTGGCTCCCTATGATATGCAAGTCGTTCTTCCAGAGGGTCAATTGGACGAGGCCAGAGCCCAGAAGGCGATGTCTGGAATGGTGAAGGCCTTCGGGGCGGACATCGCAGGCTTCACGCACTTCACGATGGCCCTCTACGGAACGCAGGCTGCCTTCCCTGATTTAAAGCTGTCTGATCTCTTCACGGACAAGGGCGTGCAGGTCGTCGAGGAAATCTTCTCCAAGAAGTGCATGCATGCCGCTGCCGACACCTTGAACTTCAATTTCGGCACGGACATTGGCAGCTTGTTCAGACCAGATACACAGAATAACCTAGCTTGGATTCAGTCGCTTCTGAAGGCATCTGTCGCTCCAGTCAAACCGATTGCGCCAGTCGTGATCTATTGGGGCACCAAGGATACAACCGAACCCCCCATTCAAGGGGAACTATATCTCAAGGAAGTTTGTAATCTGGGCGCAAACAACGTGCAAAGGGTTCAACTCCCTGGAGAGCAGTCTCACTTCACCACTCCAGGCGCCTCCGCTCCCCTTTACCGCACGTGGATCAAGGATCGTCTCGCGGGTGAGCCTTTGGTCAGCGGCTGCAGCCAGTAGAGCTCAAATACGGTGCGGCACTATCCATGGTGCCGTACCGCTGAACCTTGGAGGTCTCCACTCTTACCGGCCCCACCACCCCCTTGCCGCCCTGCCCCAGTTCCACCAATCTCTCGACCATCGCGGGCGTAGTTCAGTGGTAGAACGGCAGCTTCCCAAGCTGCATGTCGTGGCCCGCGCCATCACCTCCCCTAGTTTTCTGTCGATTGGGCAACAAGTGGGCGGGGTGCGTTTGTGGCTGCGAATTGCTATGATACCCCCATGCTTTTCGAAGACTTCTTCGTCCAACCAAAGGTCAAGTCGGTCTGTGGTGCAAAAACACGGCGCGGTACGCCCTGTCAGTGCACGCAACTCTTTCGAAAGGGCAGGTGCCGTTTCCATGGCGGGTTGAGCACCGGGCCGAGGACCACGGAAGGCCGGGCGGCGATCTCCCGGGCGATGAAGGCGCGGTGGTCTTCGATGGGAAGCCGAGGTTGATGTACACTTCCATGGAGGCGAGAATTTTTATACCAGTATGCGCGCGCGTCTTGGGGTTTTAGCCAATAGCACCAAGTGCCAATGCAAGAAGCTCTATTGGAGGGGGCGTTGCCGATGCCTCGGCGTCCTATCGGACCAGTTCGAAGACACCTGAGGGCCATGAGGCCGCAGCGCGGGCTGCGCGTGAGCGGTGAGCACACTGGCCGCGAGACAGATCGAACGGCAGACCTCAGACTTCATCACACTGACCGTTATCGTTCCATCATGCGGTCAATGTCCTTGACCGCGGCTACCATGCCAGCCGGATCGGCGCTGGCGAACGAGATGCCCCGCCCCTAGAAGGGGCAGCCTTGGATGGTGTCGTCTTCGGCTCAATAGCCGTTCGCAATCACCGCATCGATCTGGCTTTCGTAGACGAGCGCCTGATCGTATTGCCCGTCGGTGTGGATGCCGTATGGCCGGGCGGGGTCATTCTGGAGGACGCAGAAGCGCCTGCCCTTGAACAGGGGCGTGTAGCTGCGAATTTCAGCGGGGATCAACGAAAACGCCGTCTTGCGCATGGCCAAAGCCCGCCACGCCCTTCGCCTTGAATTCTAGACCGAAGGCACCCGCATGTGCGGAGGGCAGGACAGATCGATCGACGGCAGGACAGATGGCAGGACACACTCACTGCCTAATACAAATAAGTCATTAAAATCAGATATTTATAAGGGTCTAATGGCGGAAGAGGAGGGATTCGAACCCTCGTTACGCTTTCACGTAAACACGCGTTCCAGGCGTGCGCCTTAAACCACTCGGCCACCCTTCCTTGAGGTGCGCCCGTATATAGCCGGGAAGGTTCCGAAATCAAGCATTGTTGAGTGGCCGTGGAAAGATTGTGGGTCTATATCGAAAAACACCCTGAAACCGGAGGTTTTCCATGTTCTTCACCCGCCCGAAGGCCCGAATGATCTCAGCCACTGAGGCGCTTCCGGGCCGATCTGACGCCATTCCCACGGCTGAACGGCATCATGTGAACGGCAATCCGCTGAAGGGCCCCTACCCTGCAGGCTCCGAAACCGCTATTTTTGCGCTCGGCTGCTATTGGGGGGCGGAGCGGAAGTTCTGGCAGCACCCCGGCGTCTGGGTCACGGCCGTCGGGAATGCAGGGGGCTTCAGCCCGAACCCATCTTACGAGGAAGTCTGCTCGGGCCTCACCGGACACACAGAATCGGTGCTGGTGGTGTTCGATCCGGCACAGGTCTCCTACACGGACCTCCTCAAGCTGTTCTTCGAGGCCCATGACCCGACGCAGGGCCTGCGCCAGGGTAATGATATCGGCTCGCAATACCGCTCGGCCATCTATTGGACGAGCCCTGCCCAGCGCGATGGGGCGCTGGCCGCCAAGGCCTCCTATGAGCAGGCACTGATGGCAAGGGGCTATGGCCCCATCACCACCGAGATTGCCGAAGCCGGACCCTTTTACTTTGCGGAAGCCTATCACCAGCAATATCTGGCGAAGAACCCCAACGGCTATTGCGGCTTGGGCGGCACCGGCATTTCCTGCCCCATCGGGACGGGCGTTGCGGCCTGAGTAATTTGCCGCAGCCGCTGCAATTGTTTGCCGTGCTTGACGGCTGAAAGCCCCGCCGATGAACTCCCCCTTTGCGGAGGATGTTCGATGGCAGCACAGGATGAGTTGAGCCGCTTGATCGCGGCGGACGTCTGCAAGGCGGGTTGTCATGAGGCGGCCCTGTGTGTGATGCAGGGTGGCCGCACCGTGACGGCCTCAAGCGGCACATGGCGAGGCGCTTGCGTCACGGCAGATACGCCGTTCCTCATCGCGTCCACCTCGAAGCTGCTGGTCACGGCCATGATCTTCCGGCTGGCGGGTGACGGGCTGATCCGCCTCGACGATCCGGTCATCAACTTTTTCCCCGGCGAGATTGACAGGCTTCATGTCTGGGCGCGGGATGATGTGACAGGCCGCATCACCATCCGCCACCTGCTCACCCACACATCGGGGCTTCCCGACTATTTCGAGGGCAAGCGCCGGGACGGCACGCGCCTCGCCACACAATTGTTTGCCGGGCAAGATACGTCCTTTGGGCTTGAGGATGTCATCCGCTGGGTGCGCGATGACATGTCGCCCGCCTTTGCGCCGGGTACGGCGGGCCGCGCGCTTTATTCAGACACCAACTTCTACCTGCTGACAGAGGTGGTGGCGCGGGTGCGCCGGCAATCACCTGATGACGCCTTGCGAGAACTGGTCACAGCACCTCTTGGCCTCACCCAGACACGCTTTTTCAAACCGGGAGATGCCACGCTACCCTTGCGCATGGGGGCGGCGATCCTCGACATTCCGCGGGCAATCGCCGCCATGCCGGGCGATGGCGGGGCAATCTCGACGGCGCGGGAGCTTGCGATCTTCGCCCGAGCCTTCATCGATGGCCGGCTATTCGATGCGTCATTTCTCACTGCAATGGTTGACTGGCGGCGGGTGTTCTTCCCGCTGGAGGCCGGGCTTGGCGTATTGCGTTTCCGGCTGCCATGGTTTCTGCCGCCCTTCAGGACGGGGATGGACTTCATCGGCCACTCCGGCATATCCGGCGCCTTTGTCTATCACTGGCCGAAACGGGACATGATCATCAGCGGCACCATCAACCAGATCAACAACCGCAGCCGCCCTTACAGGATGATAGTCAAGGCTGCGCTGGCGGCAGCGGCATAAGCAAAACGCCACCGGCCTGACCGGTGGCGCATCATCTCAGGCTGGCATAGCCAAATCGCTCAGGCGATTTTCGTCCACTGCCGCGATGACGAAGAGGCAATCGCAGCATCGACAACCTTCTGGATCTCATAGGCCTCGCGAAAGTCCGGCGTTGACGCCCGGCCTTCGCCGACGGCGCGCAGGAATTCGCCGATCTCGATGGTCTTCAGGTCATTGAAGCCAAGCTCATGGCCGCCCGCCACGCAGAACTGGCCATAGGGCGGGTGCTGCGGGCCAGCCTCGATCTTCACATAACCCGATGTCCGGGGATCGCCGCCGGACTTGTAGAACATCAGCTCATTGAGCCGCTCCTGCGTGAACACGAGGGAGCCCTTCTCGCCTGTCAGTTCAAAGCCCAGCTGCATCTTGCGGCCCGTGGCGATCCAGTTTGCCTCAATCGTGCCGCCGCAACCGCGCCCAAAATTGACAAGGATACGCGCAACGTCATCGACCAGCACATCCTTGCGCTGAGTGGCACCCCGCGCCACGGGGCGGCTTTTGACAACGGTGCGCACATCGGCACTCACCTCGGCAATCGGCCCGAGCAGGAAGCGCGCCATGCCGATGATGTGGGAGCCGAGGTCCGCGATCACGCCCGGCCCGCCGATGGGGTCAATCCGCCAACTATAAGGGCTCTCGGGATCATGCATGTAATCTTCGGCGTGAATGCCACGAAAGCCGGTGATTTCACCCAACTCGCCCGCCGCCACCATGTCGCGTGCCAGCTTGAGAAGGGGGTTCTTGATATAATTGAACCCCACCTGTGTGACGACGCCTGCCTTTTCCGCAGCCTCGACCATCTCGAGCGAGTCCTTCAGCGTGGGCGACAGCGGCTTCTCGCAATGCACATGCTTGCCTGCGGCAATGGCGGCAAGCGCCATCTCCTTGTGCAGCGTGTTGGGCGTGGTGATCGAGACCACATCGATACGCGGATCGTTCACCAGATCGCGCCAGTTGCCCGAAGAGCGGGCGAAGCCATATTGATGGGCGGCCTTGGCGGCGGATACCACGTCCACATCGGCGATCATTTCAAGGCGTGGAACGGGAATATCCGGAAAGGCGGCCAGCGCTGCACGATAGGCAAAGGCATGCGCCTTGCCCATGAAGCCCGTGCCGATGATGCCAATGCCGAGTTCGCGTGTCACGCCACCACCTCGTAACCGGCAGCCGTCATCACGCGCATCAGTTCCCTGTGGCCGACCTCGGCCATCCTCAACGGCGGCGCCTTCTTCGGGTCCTGCTCGGCCTCGACCACGAACCAGCCTTCATAGCCATAGCCTGCAAGTTTCTTCACGATCGCCTCGAAATCGAGCGAGCCATCGCCCGGAACGGTGAAGGCCCCCTTGATCACGGCATCAAGGAAGCTCTCCGTCGAGCGGTCGAGTTTGTTGATCACATCCATGCGCACGTCCTTGGTGTGAACATGCTTGATGCGTGTGTGGTGCTTGTCGATGGCGCGAAGGACATCACCGCCCGCGAAGGCCAGATGCCCCGCATCGAACAGCAGCGAGATCGTCGAGTTGGCCATGAACATGTCAAGTTCCGCCTCCGTCTCGACCACTGCAGCCATGTGGTGATGATAGACGAGCGGCATGCCCTGGGCTTCCACCCACCGGGCAAACTCCGACATCTTCGCCCCATAGTCCTTCATCTCGGCATCCGAGAGCTTCGGTTTCGTGGCAAGCGGTTTCGACTGGTCGCCCTGAATCGAGCGGCCCACTTCGCCATAGACGATGCAGGGCGCATTGACCGCCTTGAACAGGTCAATCATTGGCTGGATGCGCTGCTTGTTGGCCTCAATCGATTCATTGACGATGGTGCCGGAGAACCAGCCGCCACACAGCGTAACATCCGCCTTGTTCAGGATCGGCAGCATTTCGGCGGCGGATTCGGGGAAGCGGCGGCCCTTCTCCATGCCAGTGAAGCCGGAGACACGCGACTGGCGCAGGCATTCCTCCAGCGAAACGTCATCGGAGAGTTGCGGAAGATCGTCGTTCCACCAGGCGATGGGCGACATGCCCAGCTTTGCTTTCATAACTTACACTCCAATGCGTTGTTTCTTGCGGATGGTGTCATGGTGGGCACGGGCCGCCTGCACCTCGGGGCGGGCAGAGACTTCGGGAACGCCAACGTCCCAGTCGGCATCGCCCGGAACCCACGCGAAGGCGTCGGTCACGATCGAGATCACCGTCGTCCGGTCAGTCGTCTTGGCCCATGCCATGGCGGCTTCGAGATCGGCGAGGCTCTCACAGTGGCGTGTCAGCGCACCCATCGACTCGGCGTGCTGTGCAAAGTTCACCGCGAAAGGCTCCTTCACGCGGCTATCCTTGATCAAGTTGTTGAAGCTGGGCGTGCCCTTGAAGTTCTGCAGCCGGTTGATGACGGCATAACCGCCATTGTCACACACCACCACGATCATCTTGTGGCCTGTCAGCACTGTCGAATAGATGTCGGAATTCAACATGAGGTATGAGCCATCGCCCACCATCACGATGGTGTCGCCATCGCCCTTCTTGGCCATGGCATGGCCCCAGCCGCCAGCGATCTCATAGCCCATGGCCGAGAAGCCGAATTCGAGGTCATAGGTGTTGGGATTCTTGACGCGCCAGCCCTTGGCGGTTTCACCGGGAAGGCCTCCCGCCGCCGTCACCAGCGTGTCATTGGGGGCCGCAACGGCATTCACCACGCCCACGACCTGCGCATAGGTCGGCACCGCGGTGTTGGTGGGTTTCTGGTGCGCGTCGACAAGATCGTTCCAGCCCTTGAAGGCTTTTTTGCCGCGCTCGGTCCAGGCGGCATCAACCTTCCAGTTGCCCAGCGCTGCTTCGAGTTCGCCCACCGTCTCCCTCGCATCGCCGACGACCGAAAGCGCACGGTGCTTCACCGCATCATAGCGCGCGGCATTGATGGAAACGAACTTGGCGTCATGAGCGAACACCGTCCACGATCCCGTGGTGAAGTCCTGCAGCCTGGTGCCGATGGCGATGATGACATCCGCTGCTCCCGCCATCTCGTTGGCGGAGGCGGAACCAATCACGCCGATGGGGCCGACATGGGCCGGGTGATCATGGGTGACGGCGCCCTTTCCGGCAATCGTCTCAGCCAGCGGAATGCCGTGCTTCAGCGCGAAGTCCGCGACCTCGGCATTGGCGCCCGAATAGCGCACGCCACCGCCGGAAATGATGAGAGGGCGCTTGGCAGATTTGATGATCTCCACGGCTTCGTCTACGCGCGCCCGGTCAGGGCGCGGGCGGGGAATGCTATGGATGGTGGGCGTGAAGAAGGCCTCCGGATAGTCGAAGGCGATTTCCTGCGTATCCTGGCAGAGGCCAATGAAGGCGGGGCCACAATCGCCAGGGTCCAGCATGCAGGCAATGGCCTGCGGAAGCGAGGAGATGATCTGCTCGGGATGGGTGATCCTGTCCCAATAGCGGGTGACGGCCTTGAAGGCATCATTCACGGAGATGGTGGGGTTGTTGAAATGCTCCACCTGCTGCAGCACGGGGTCCGGCCGGCGGTTGGCGAACACGTCACCCGCAAGAATCAGGATTGGCAGCCGGTTGGCATGGGCGCATCCCGCGGCCGTCACCATGTTGAGAGCGCCGGGGCCGATGGAAGACAGCGAGATCATGATCTGGCGGCGGCGCATGGCCTTGGCATAGGCAACCGCCGCCAGCGCCATGGACTGCTCATTCTGGCCGCGCCATGTCGGCAGCTGGTCCTGCACGGCTTCGAGGGCCTCCGACAGGCAGGTCACATTTCCGTGGCCGAAAATGCCGAAGAGACCGGCAAACAGCGGCTCCTTCTTGCCATCAATCATGGTGAACTGGTTGCACAGGTAGCGCACCAGCGCCTGTGCCATGGTCAAACGTATGGTCGACATAGCGGGTTCTCCCGGAGTTGGATCGTCTTGGAACATGAGGTCCGGCGCTTCAAGCATCGGACAGAAAACGCGATCTGCATCATCGCCGCCCCCCTGCCTTGCGCGGTTTCGGCAACCGGGCCTTGCTGTTCTGGGCGATTTCGGTGACGCTGGGAATGCGCGGCCGGTCGTCGCCGCCGGGGTGCAAAACCGCCGCCGTGGCGGTGGCGAGGCATTGGACGAGGCACATGGGGGCTGCCAGCGAGCGCGAGAAGGAATACTCGTCCTCCGGCAGGTTGAACAGCACCCGCGCGGTCTTGGCGAGGGGGGACAAGGGCCCATCGCTGATGGCGATGAGCGGCGTATCACTCGCCGCTGCGAGGTCGGCAATTGCCACCACCTCCTTGGCATAGTGGCGAAAGGCAATGGCCACGAGCACGTCCTTCGGCCCCATCGTCAGGGCCATTTCGGGTGCCAGCCCGCCTGCCGGATCAAGCAGGATGACCCGCCGGTGCAGCATGGTGAGGAGATAGCGAAG
Source organism: uncultured Aestuariivirga sp. (assembly GCA_964392525.1). Lineage (GTDB taxonomy): Bacteria > Pseudomonadota > Alphaproteobacteria > Rhizobiales > Aestuariivirgaceae > Aestuariivirga. The sequence continues at coordinate 14,205 of CAYMQH010000039.1, read as the reverse complement.
CAGGATGGCAATCGGCTCGGAGCGCAACTGCCCCGCGATATAGATCGTTCCGGCGGAGGTCAGCAGCCTTGCCGCTGTCGAAAGCGTGTCCTCGTCCACCGCGTCGAGCAGCCCCTGAAGCGCCGCGATGTCGCGCACCACGATGTCGCGCAGGAAGCCCTTGTTGCCCTGCCCCGACCGGCGCGACAATTCCTGTTCAAGTGCCCCGATCCGCTCGCGGAAGCCGGGTGCCGCAGTGGCCAGCCGTGTCTGGAACACGCCCTGCAACTGCTTGAAGCCGGAATATCCCAGCATCTGCGCGAAGCGCACAAGGCTTGAGGGGTGTACGCCGCACTTCTCCGCGATGGCATTGATCGATTCGAGCGCGATCACATTGGGGTTCTGGGTGAAAAAGCGGGCAATCTGCTGAAATCCTGCAGACAGCGCGGCATAATCGCGGGTAATGAGATTAACCACGCCTTCATAGTTCTGTGGAACGCCGTTCTGCGGGCCGTCCTTCCGCTTCGCCATGAGTGCTAGCCCCTCCTGCCAATCCCTGAGATACGGGGTGGCACAAGCCTTGACAAGAAAAATTCATTGCTTCAAACAAAATCTAGCAACGATTATTGCAGTGATCATTGCAACATCTCGGGGAAAAAGGGGTTCTGCCGCATGTATGGGAGTTTTGGCCTTCTGATCGGCGGCAAATGGCGCAAGGCGGGCGGCGCCGGCGTGATCGAGGTGACCGACCCGGCAACCGGCGAGGTGATCGGCGCGGCGCCTGCCGCCTCGGTGGCCGATGTCGAAGAGGCCATCGCTGCGGCGGAGCAGGGCCTCAAGGCCTGGCGCACCACCCAGGCCTGGGCGCGCGCTGACATGCTGCATGCCATCGCCAACATCATGGCCACGCGCACCGAGGAGGCGGCCCGCCGCATCACACTCGAAACGGGCAAGCCCATCGCCCAAGCGCGGCGCGAGTGGGGCCTGTCGCTCGACCAGTTCCGCTGGCAGGCGGAGGAAGCCCGCCGCATCTATGGCCGCATCATCGAAAGCCGTGCGCCCGGCGGCCGCGTCGAGGTCAGCCATGAGCCGGTGGGGGTGGCCGCCGCCTTCACGGCGTGGAACTTTCCGGCCTTCCTGATCGCCCGCAAGGTGGCCCCTGCCCTTGCCGCTGGCTGCTCGATCATCGTGCGGCCCTCGCGGGAGGTGCCGGGAACCGCCATGCTGCTTATTGACTGCGTGCAGCAGGCCGGCGTTCCGGCGGGCGTCGTCAACCTCGTCATCGGCCCCACTGCCACGACCTATGATCCGATCATGTCGTCAAGGGCAGTCAGAAAGATCTCGCTCACCGGCTCCAGCGCCATCGGCCAGCAGATGATCCGCGATTCGGCTGCAACCCTGAAGCGGGTGTCGATGGAACTTGGCGGCAACGCGCCCGTCCTCGTGTTCGAGGATGCGCAGCTCGAACCGGTGCTGGACCTTTCGGTGCCGGTGAAATTCGCCAATGCAGGCCAGGTGTGCGTCACTGCCGACCGCTTCTATGTGCATGAGACGCTGATGAAGCCCTTCGTCGAAGGCTTCACCGCGCGTGCCAAGGCGCTGAAGCTTGGCCACGGGCTGGACGAATCGAGCCAGATGGGCCCGCTCATCAACCAGCGCCGCGTCGATGCAATGGAAAAGATCATCGCCGACGCCCAGGCGAAGGGCGGCCGGATCGAAACCGGCGGCACCCGCCCAACGGGCCAGAACAAGGGCTTCTTCTTCGCCCCCACCGTCATCACCAATCTTCCTGACGAGGCGCTGGCCGTGCGCGAGGAGAATTTCGGACCGATCGCCGCCATCTCCTCCTTCGCAACGGCGGAAGAAGCCTATGCCCGCGCCAACGGCAGCGAATATGGGCTCGCGGCCTATGTCTTCACGCGCGATCCCGCCCGCATGCGCGAGGCCGCGGCACGCCTTGAATCCGGCATGGTTGGCGTCAACTCCTATGCGCTCGCTGCGGCGGAGGCGCCCTTCGGTGGCACCAAGGCCAGCGGCATGGGCCGCGAGGGCGGGACCGAAGGCATTCTCGACTATATGAACGTAAAGCTGACGCAAGTCGCCGTCTGAGGAGGCACCATGGCTTCGAACACCATCCGCAGGCTGTGGCAACAGGGAAAGCCGGTGCTCAACGGCTGGCTCTCGATTGGAAACGGCTTCACCGCCGAGATCTTGTCCCAGCAGGGCTATGATGCGGTCACCATCGACCAGCAGCACGGCTTCCTCGGCTATGATGCTCTGGCCCCCATGCTGCAGGCCATGAAGGCCTCCCCCGTGACACCCATGGTGCGCGTGCCGTGGCTTCAGCCCGGCGACATCATGAAGGCGCTGGACGCTGGCGCCATGGGCATCATCTGCCCGATGATCAACAACCGCGCCGAGGCCGAGCACTTCGTGTCCTGCATGCGCTATCCGCCCAACGGCCAGCGCAGCATGGGGCCGACCCGCGCTGTCTTTGCCCATGGCGCGGATTACGCCGGGACGGCTGATCAGGATGTGATCGCGCTGGCCATGATCGAAACCGCAGACGGCATGAAGAACCTCGACGAGATCGTGAAGACGCCGGGCCTGGATGGCGTCTATATCGGCCCCGCCGACCTGACACTCGGTCTCACCGGCCGCAAGTACCCTGTGGGCTTCGACCGCGAGGAACCGGAGATCATCGATGCAATCAAGACCATTCGCGCGCGTGCCCATGCGGCAGGCATCCGCGCCTGCCTGCACTGCGGCACACCCGCCTATGGCGCCCGGGCCATCGGCTGGGGCTTCGACCTCGTGACACTTTCCAACGACGTGCGCCTGCTGGCGGGTGCCGCAAAGGCCAGCGTGGAGCAGACGCGCAAGCTGATCGGCGAACAGCTTGCCGCAGAGACACAACCCAGGAACAGCGGTTACTGACATGCCCCATATTCTGGTTGCCGGACGTCTCCACCCCGCCGGGATCGACAGGCTGAAACAGGCAGAGGGCGTCACCTTTACGGTCGTCGACGATATCTCTCTCGAGTCCTATCTGCCTTTCATGCCAGCGGCGGATGCGGTGGTACTGCGCACCCAACCCATGACAGCGGATGTCATTGCCGAGGCGCCGAAGCTGTCGATCGTGTCGCGCCATGGTGTGGGTTATGACGCGGTGGATGTGGCGGCGCTGACGGCGCGCCGGATTCCGCTCTGCATCGTGGGCGACGTCAACTCCCGCGCCGTGGCCGAACATACGCTGATGCTGATGCTGGCGGTTGCCCGGCGCGCCACAGCCCATGACCACGCCGCCCGAAGCGGAGAGTGGAACATCCGCAACCGCTTCGAAACGGTGGAACTCGACGGCAAGGCGCTGCTGCTCGTGGGCTTCGGCCGCATCGGGCGGCGTGTGGCGGAACTCGCCAAGGCCTTCGGCATGACGGTCATGGCCTATGATCCCTTCGTGAAGCCGGAGATCATGGCACGGCATGGCGTGCGGCCCGCCGCCGATCTGGTGGAGGCGCTTGGCGTTGCAGACTATGTTTCGCTGCACATGCCCGGATCAACCGCGGGTGCGGTGATCTGGGAGGAGGAGATCCGGGCGATGAAGCCCGGCGCCATCCTCATCAATGCCGCCCGCGGCGGCCTCGTCGATGAAGCCGCCCTGGACGCTGCACTGCGCAGCGGGCGGCTTGGCGGCGCAGGGCTTGATGTCTTCGGTACGGAGCCTCCCCAAACGGACAATCCGCTGCTCACCAACCCGCGCGTGCTGATCAGCCCTCATGCGGCAGGCCTCACGGCGGAGTGCGCGGCACGCATGGCCATATCCTCCGTGCAGAACGTGCTCGACCATTTCGCCGGGCGGCTTGACCCTGCGCTGGTGGTCAATGCCTCCGAAATCGACGACCGCAGCTGAGCCTTGCTTGTGTGGCTGGAAATCACCGCCGGGATCGCGTAACCACGGGCTCCTATTGGAACGGCAAGCGGAGTTGAGTGCATGTCAGAGGCGGGAATGGTGATCGTCGGTGGCGGCATGGCGGGGGCACGGGCCATCGTCAGCCTGCGCGCCAATGGCTATCATGGACCAGTCACGCTGGTGAGCGAGGAAACGCTTCTCCCCTATGACCGCCCGCCCCTGTCCAAGGCCATGCTGACGGATGAGCAAGAGCCGCAACCCGTCTACCTGCTCGACGAGAGCATGATCACCTCGCTCAACGCGAGCGTCATCCGCAGCACCCGCGCCGTGGGCATCGACCGCAAGGGCAAGTCGCTGGTGCTGGCAGATGGCCGCGCCATTGCCTATCACAAGCTCCTCATCGCCACGGGGGCGAAGCCGCGCCGCCTGCCGATCGAGGGCGGGGAACTGGCCTATACGCTGCGCGACTTCGCCGATGGCGACCATCTGCGCAGCAGGCTGCGTACATCTTCCACCGCCGCCATCATCGGCGGCGGCTTCATCGGCCTTGAGGTTGCGGCGAGTGCCCGCAAGCTGGGCTGCCGCGTGACGCTGATCGAGGCGCAACCGCGCATCCTGATGCGTGGCGTACCGGAAGAGATCGCACGCGTTGTCCATGCCCGCCACATCGAAGAAGGAGTCACCATGGAGGTGGGCACGGCCCTGCAATCCGTGGAGACGGACGGCGTCCTGCTGGCCGATGGGCGCAAGATCATGGCCGAAATCGTGATTGCGGGGATCGGTGCGGCGCCGGAAATCGCCCTTGCCCAGCAGGCGGGCCTCGCCATCGACAATGGCATCGCCTGTGATGCGGCACTCTGCACCAGCGACCCAGACATCTACGCGAGCGGCGATTGCTGCTCCTTCCCGCATGGGCTGTTCGGCAACAAGCGCATGCGGCTTGAAGCCTGGCGCAACGCCACCGATCAGGCGAATGTGGCGACCGAGAACATGCTCGGCGGATCGAAGACCTATCTGGCCGTGCCGTGGTTCTGGTCGGACCAGTATGACCTGTCGCTGCAGATCGCTGGCAGCCCGGCCGATGGCGTGACGGCGGTGCGCCGCCAGCTGGGCGAGCAGGCCTTCGTGATGTTCCATCTCGACGCCGCGGGCCGCCTCGTCGCCGCCTCCGGCATCGGCAAGGGCAATGCCATCGCGCGCGAGGTGAAGCTCGCCGAACTGCTGATCGCCCGGCGCGCCGCGCCCGCAGTAACAGCGCTGACCGATCCTGCCATTCAACTCAAAGCGCTTCTCAAGGGCTGACCGACATGAACTTTGCATCCGACAACGTCTATGGCGTTCACCCCAGCATCATGGCGGCCCTCGCCGCGGCCAATGGCGCGACGGCGCCTTCTTACGGTGGCGATGGCTTGACCCGGCAGGCGGAAGAAAGGCTGAAGCAGGTATTCGGCTGCGATCTCCGCGCCTTTCTCGTGATGACGGGAACCGCCGCCAATGGCCTGTCGCTGTCGGCCATCACGCCGGGCCATGGCGCCATCATCTGCCACGCGGAAGCCCATATCGCGGTGGATGAATGCAACGCGCCCGAACATTTCACCGGCGGCGCGAAAATCATCGGCCTGAATGGCCCCGGCGGCAAGATCACCCCCGCCATGGTGGAAAAGACCCTGAAGGGATTCATCCGCGGCGAGCATGACCCGAAGCCCAAGGGTGTTTCACTCACAAACGCCACCGAACTCGGCACGGTCTACTCCCCTGCCGAGGTCAAGGCCTTCTCCAGCCTCATCCGCCCGCGCGGCATGAAGCTCCACATGGATGGCGCGCGCTTTGCCAATGCCGTTGCGGGCCTCGGCGTCCACCCCGCTGACCTTACCTGGAAGGCGGGCGTGGACGTGCTCTCCTTCGGCGCCACGAAGAATGGCGCGATGATGCTGGAAGCCGTCATCTTCTTCGACCTCCCATTGGCCGAGGATTTTGCCTACCGCCGCATGCGCTCCGGCCAGTTGATGTCCAAGAGCCGCTATCTCGGCGCGCAGATGCTGGCCTATCTCGATCAGGATCTGTGGCTGGAGACGGCGCGCCGCGCCAATGCGCTGGCGCAGAAGCTCAGCGATGGCCTGCGCCAGTTCAACGCGATCCGCATTCCGAACCCGGTTCAGGCCAATGAAGTCTTCGCGGTCATGCCGCGCGTGCTCTATGACCGGCTGCTCGCGGCGGGCGCAATGTTCTATGACTGGATGCCGGACAGTCTGGGAGATGCGATCAGCGCGGATGAGATCTTCGCCCGCTTCGTTCTCTCCTTTGCCACGCGCGAAGAAGACGTGGATGCCTTCCTGCGGCTGGTTGCAAAAGGTTGAGGCCAAAGAACGGCAGCGCAACCTCGGTGTATCATGCGCCGCATCTCCGCCGGGCGGGGAACAACATGACTTTCTCCTGAATTGATAGCAGGGCTTGGAGAGAACGCGGGAGCATCGGGCTCTTCGCGTTCATTGTGGCCATCTTGTCCGCATCAAGAGCCCGAACGCCAACTGACGTATGGGAGATTGCTATGACACTAGACCCGAGACTGGTTCTTTGCGCATCCGCAGTGATGCTGCTGATGATGCCGGCTTCCTATTCCAACGCCAAGACCACCAAGACCGTCGCGCAATGCGAGGCGCTGTTCATGCAAGCCGATACCGACGGTGATGGGAGCATCGCTCAGCATGAGGATCCGAAATGGCAGGAGCACATGACGCGCCTGGAGCGCCTTCCCAAGGATACGATCATCATCCACAAGGACGACTTCATGGCCGCCTGCCAGAAGGGTGACTTCGACGACATGATGTAGCCGACGACGGCGCGGCGATATCAGTTCCGCCACAATTCAAAGAGGGGCGCTTCCCTACGGAAGCGCCCCCCAAACCGGCACGCTGCTGAAGAACCTCAGGCAGCCTTCCTGGCTTCAATGACCTTCGGCGCCTCGACGCCGTTCACCGGAATGGTGCGCGGCTTCAAGGCTTCCGGCACCACGCGCTTCAGCGAAATGTGCAGGAGGCCGTTCTCCATGCCAGCACCTTCCACATGCACATGGTCGGCAAGCTGGAAGCGGCGCTCGAAGGCACGCGATGCGATGCCCTGATGCAGGAACTCGGCCTTGGCATCCGCCTTGTCGGCCTTCTTGCCGGAGACGGTGAGGCCATTGCCCTTCACCTCGACGTTGATGTCTTCGGGCGCAAAACCGGCCACCGCCATGGTGATGCGGTACTCATCCTCGGAGGTGCGCTCGATATTGTAGGGAGGATAGCTCGGCGCCTCGAAGGAAGAGGCTTCATCAAGCATGCGGGCAAGACGGTCGAAGCCGATGGTGGAACGGTAGAGGGGGGTGAGATCGAACATGGTCACATTCTCCTTGAGCAATGTCATGTGTAGTGCCCGCCGACTGGCCGGGCGGTTGGTGTGTGGCGGAGCCGGATATGGCCTCCGCCGTCCTCAAGATAGGAAGCAGGCATGGCGTTTCAAGAGCCTCCCTTACTGAACGCCAGATGAATGGCCGGTTCGGGTTCAGTTCAATCAGCACCCGCTAGTTTCGCATTCAACGATGACCAACCCCGGGCATCGCAGGCTCGAAACAAAGGAACACGCAGATGATTGGCAAGTCCCTGATTGCAACCGCCGCCGTCGCCACCGCACTGATGGCCGCACTCCCCGCTTCCGAAGCGAAGGCCGATGTCGATGTGAACATCGGTATTGGCATCGGTGGCTACTATCCCGGCTATTATGGTTATGGCGGCGGCTATGGTGGTGGTTATGGCTACTGGCAGCGCGAACCCCGCCGCGTGAGCTGCAACCGTGGCGCGAACATCGTTGATGATGCCGGGTTTAACCGCGTCAACCCGATTGACTGCAGCGCCCCGATCTACGCTTACACCGGCTGGAAGCGCGGCCACAAATTCGTGGTTCGGATGAACAGCTTCGGCAACATCACCAGCGTGCGCAAGGTGTTTTGAGCCGCTTGCCGGGCGGGGAGGCTTTTCACTCCGGGCAGGAAGCCTCCCACCCCAAAGGCAGCATGCCGCAAAAACGCCGCGAAGCAGCCTGATATTCCTCTTGAGTGAGGATCAGCATGTATTTGCGTGGCATTACCTTGTCCCTGGCGGCGCTGCTGGCCTGCGGGCCTCTGAGCGCGGGGGCCGGGGCGGAGCAGCGCAACGTTCCCTCACCCGAAGGCAGCTACTCCGGCCCGCCATTGCTCCGCAATGTGCCGGGACTGCGCATCATCTTCGGCGACTATGTCCCTCCGGGCGAGGACGCCGGGCGCCGGCCCGGCAACACTGCCGACTTCGACGAAAGCTATTACGAGCCACAGCCCGCTCCGCCACCCAAAGCCAGGAAAAAGGCGACCGAGACGCCAGCGGCCTCGGCTTCCACCAGCGGCGCGGCGTCCACCGGAGAGGCCCCGTCACCCGCCACCACAAAGGCGGCACGCCAGCCAAAGGCCGATACAACCACCACGAAGGCCGCCGCCCCCGGCCTGTCCTGCGAAAAGGCAGCGTCGATCATCACGGGATATGGTTTTTCGGAGGTCGCGCCTGCACGCTGTGCCGGCAAGGTCTATGCCTTCAATGCGAAGCGGGATGGCAAGTCATTTGCCATCAAGCTTGATTCATCCAGCGGCGAGTTGTCCGAGGTGAAGAAACTGCCCTGACGGGCGCTTGCCTTGCAGGCAGGCGCGGCACCGGCCTATGCTGGTCTGCGATGATGCCTGCCGTTCTATATCCGACGCCGGAAAATCCGCTTCCGCCCGGCGCCGAGTGCCTGACCCTCATCACCCGGGACAAGGTGAAGCTCCGCGCCATGCGCGCCATTCCGCAAGCCGCACGCGGCACCTTCGTGCTGCTCGGCGGGCGGGGCGATTTCATCGAACGCTATTTCGAGACCACGCGGAACCTGATGGACCGCGGCTTTGCCGTGGTGGCCTTCGACATGCGTGGCCAGGGCGGCTCCCAACGCATCTCGGCCGATCCCTACCGCGATGTGACCCAGAGCTTCACCGAATTCGATGAAGACCTCCGCACTCTGATGGAGGGCATGGTTCTGGCGGCCTGCCCGCCGCCCTATTTCGGCCTCGGCCACTCCACGGGCGGACATGTGCTGCTGCGCAGCCTGCGCGGCAAGAGCTGGTTTTCCAAGGCCTTGCTGGTGTCGCCGCTCATGGGCATCGACTATGGGGCGTGGCCCCGGCCGATTGTGTCATTATTGGTGGGCGCCATGTGGCTGGCTGGGCGCGGCAGCACCTTCCTGCCCGGCGTACGCAAGCAGCCCTTCGCCCGCGCCGATTTTCCGGGCAACCCCCTGACCTCCGACGCAGACCGCTTCGCACGCGACTGCGCCACGCTGGAGGCAGCACCGCAACTGGGCCTCGGCGGCCCGACCTTTGCATGGCTTCGCGCCGCGCGGCGCTCGATGCGCGAAATCAACCGCATGCTCAACCCGCACGCCCCGGTACTCATCGTCGCGGCGGGGGCGGACCGGATCGTCAGCAATCAGGCCACTCGTCAGGTGGCCGCACGGTTACCCGGCGTTGCCCTCATCGTTATCCCCGGTGCGGCCCACGAGATCCTGAGCGAGCGGGACGACATCCGCCGCCAGTTCCTTGCGGCACTCGACAGTTTCATCGCGGCCTGAAGCAGGCGCTCATGCCAGCGCACCAAGTGTTCCGGTCCTCTCCGCCAGAAGATAGTAGAACGTGACGCGGTGCTTGGAACTGTCCGCCTTCATCTGATCGCACACCGATTTGAGCGCGGCGTCACAGGCCGCTTCCTCAAGACCCAGTACCTTTGTCGCAAAGCCCTTGCGCACACGGTCGAGCTCGGCGTCATCGGAGCAGGCCACCAGGGAGGAATCGCGTGACTGAAGGGCAATACCGCAGAATTTCACAATCGCTTCGACCGCCTGATCATTGATATTGGTGGTGTACTTGGCAATGTCGGCCTTGTAGTCCATGAACCGCGCCTCCTGATTGATGTTCCGCGCGAAGCCACACGCTTCGCATCTTTACATACATAACATTTACACGATTTATTCGGATTGCAAAGGCTCTGAAACGCGCTTTGAGACGTTTTTGAACACCGTATTGGCAAGCTCCGAGTTGGTGACGCTGATCAGGCCGCCATCAGCGGCGCGGATGCGGGTGGAACGCATGCCGATATCCTCGATGACGCCAGAGAGCGAGTCGGACACGATCTCGTCGCCGACCTTGATGGAACCGTCCAGGAACAGAATGACGCCAGCCAGGATGTTCTCCAGCGTCGGCTTGGCGGCCAGCGCCACAGCGAGGCCGCCGACACCGAAACCGGCAATAATGCCGAACACCGGAACGCCCATCGTGCTGATGCCGTAGATCACGATGCCAAGCGCCGTCATCACGGAGACGATACGCGTCGCCAGCCGGACGATGCTGGTATCGAAGGTGCTGTCCCTGGCCCGCTGCACGCGCGAAATCCAATTGCCCGCCCATTCGCCGAGGATCAGCACGAGCATCGCCAGCGCGCCATAATGGATGGCGACGAACAGCAGCGTCACAGCTGTGGCGCTTGCGCCCGAAAGCCCTGTGTCGTGAACGATGATGCTGTTGGCATAATTCGATAACAGCCCGGCAAGCACCGCCTGGCAGAACAGCCGCACACTGCTGTCCCTGATGAGCTTGCCCGCTATCCACGGAACCGCAGCCACGCTGCCCAGGACCACGAGCGTCAGGATCCACTGAAACACGGTGTTGGTGCCGAAATTCACCCGAAGGACCGCAGGCAACTTGTGGGTGATGCCGGCCCAGCGCGGTGGATTCAGGCCGCCTGGCGTCTCGGTCACGTATCTGTAGGCATTAAAACTGCCGGGCGTCCGCTGGGCGGCCGCCGCATTATAGAGGGCCGGAATGTTGGCAACAGTGTCGGCTGTGAAGATCACGTCGCCCGTGCGCATGCCGGAGTTGACGGTGCCGGCCTGGATATAGGTGCCGGGGATCGCCCACAAGCCGTCGCGCAGCTTGCGGAACGTCGTATCCTTGCTCACGCGCTCATCTCGCAGCAATTCACGCAGCATGAGGGCCACCTCGACCCCGGCCGATTCCCGCCGCCAGTCCGGAAAGGCCGAAAGGTCCATCGAATCGAGCATGTAATCCTGAAGCAGGTCGATTTCGGCATTCTGCTGGGGGGTGATCGCCGGGTAGAGCCAGGCATCATAGAAACTGCGCGCCCATTCCCGTGCTTCAAGCCGGATGGCCGTGCGGTCTGCCGCCTCAAGGAATGTCTTGAGGTTCAGTTCCGCCGTGGAGCGGTCAACCGAAATGTCCGAATAAGACTGCAGCGCCCGCGCCGGGAGCGCGGGCATGAAGGCCATGAGGAGGACAAGAAGAACCGTCAGCCGCAAGCTGATAAGTTTAGCGATCATGGTCATTTCCGCAGGCTGTTTACTTTTCTCACCCCGGCGGGGTTGTTGAAGGCCCCCAATCTACGCCAGAGGACACAAGCCCCACAAGCGGCTGCGGGCGTATTTCCGGGGGCGGAACCCGGGCAGGCAGGTTAAATTGCCTTTCCATGCTGCACGTGCTAATCGCGCCGCCAATTCCCACGAAACAGAAAGTCCCGGCGCCTCATGAACTTGCGCAATATCGCCATCATTGCCCACGTCGACCACGGCAAGACCACGCTGATCGACCGCCTGCTGTCCCAGTCAGGCTCGTTCCGCGAGAACCAGAAGGTCGCCGAGCGCGCCATGGATTCGAACGACCTCGAACGCGAGCGTGGCATCACCATTCTGGCCAAGGTGACCTCGCTCACCTGGAAGGACACCCGCATCAACATCGTCGACACGCCCGGCCACGCCGATTTCGGCGGCGAGGTGGAACGCATCCTGAACATGGTGGATGGTGCCGTTCTGCTGGTGGACGCCGCCGAAGGCCCCATGCCACAGACCAAATTCGTGCTGCAGAAGGCCCTCAAGATCGGTCTCCGCCCCATCGTCTGCATCAACAAGATCGACCGTCCGGACGAGCGCCACAACGAGGTGGTGAACGAGGTCTTCGACCTCTTCGCCAATCTCGACGCCAGCGAGGAACAGCTCGATTTCCCGATCATCTACGGCTCCGCCAAGCAGGGCTGGATGGCGGAAGCGCCTACTGGCCCGCAGGACGACATGGCCCCGCTCTTCGACCTGATCGTCAGGCACTTCCACGCACCGGTTGTCGAGGAAGGCCCCTTCCGAATGCTGGTGACGACCATCGAGTCGAACCCGTTCCTCGGCCGCGTGCTGACAGGGCGTGTCACCTCGGGCGCGGTGAAGGCAAACCAGGCCGTCAAAGCCCTGTCGCGCGATGGCAAGGTGGCCGAGCAGGGCCGCATTTCCAAGGTGCTGGCCTTCCGCGGCCTTGAACGCGCGCCTGTGGATGAAGCGCAGGCAGGCGACATCATCGCCATTTCCGGCCTGACGACGGCAACTGTGGCCGACACGATCTGCGATATTGCGGTGACCGAACCGATTTTCGCCCAGCCGATCGACCCGCCGACCCTCACCATGACCTTCCGTATCAATGACGGGCCGCTGGCCGGCAAGGAAGGCGACAAGGTTCAGTCCCGCGTCATCCGCGATCGCCTCTTGCGCGAGGCGGAAGGCAATGTGGCGCTGAGGGTCACGCCGTCGGAAAGCGAAACAGATGCCTTCGAAGTGGCGGGACGCGGCGAATTGCAGCTCGGCATCCTGAGCGAAACCATGCGCCGCGAGGGCTTCGAGCTCACCGTTGGCCGCCCGCGCGTGGTTTTCAAGCAGGACGAAGAGACGGGTGAAAAAATGGAGCCGGTCGAGGAAGTCATCATCGACGTGGATGAGGCTTACACCGGCGCCGTCGTCCAGAAGCTCTCGGAGCGCAAGGGCGAACTGAAGGACATGCGCCCGAGCGGCGTCGGCCGCCAGCGCATCGTGTTCCACGCGCCGACCCGCGGCCTCATCGGCTATCAGTCGGAACTGCTGTCGGACACGCGCGGCACGGCAATCTTCAACCGCCTGTTCCACGGCTACGCCCCCTATTTCGGCGAAATCCCCGGCCGCCACACCGGTGCGCTGATCTCGAACAGCGATGGCGAGGCGGTGGCTTACGCGATCTTCAACCTTCAGGATCGCGGCCCCATGTTCATCGAACACGGCACCAAGGTCTATCCGGGCATGATCGTGGGCGAACACACGCGCGGCAATGATCTTGAACTCAACGTCATCAAGGGCAAGAAGCTGTCGAACGTCCGCGCCTCCGGAAAGGACGAGGCGCTGATCCTCACGCCGCCGATCAGGATGTCGCTCGAAAAGGCGCTGGCCTATGTGGGCGAGGATGAACTGGTCGAGGTGACGCCCAAGTCGATCCGCCTCAGGAAGGCAATCCTCGACCCGCATGAGAGAAAGCGCGTCAGCCGCGCCAAGGAAGCCGAGGCGGAAGCCTAAGCCGCCTCACACTCACCCATCATCATGGCCGGGTTCCGCACCCGGCCATTTTTTCGGCTTCAACCGCCGCAGGGGGACAACTCGATGCCCGGCGGCCCGACGGTGGAATCGAAGCTGGGCGTATCGCGTTCGCAGTCGAAACCATCCACCAGTTGGTCAGCCGCCCGGCGGGCCTGTTCATTGGCCTTGGGGAAAGAACCCGCCACATAATGAACGGGGCAGGCCTCATCCGCCTTGAGGGCCGTCACCACCAGCCAGGTCATTGTGCCGCCTTCGTCATTGGTGGTGACCCGCCAGCGCTCGATCACGGCGAAAGGCACACCGTCGCGCAGCCGCCACTCGATGGGCGAGAGCGCGGTATTGAACTGCTGGAAGGTGCGCTGGTGGCTGCAGCTTTCCTCCGGCCTGTCGCCAAAGCCCACGAAACTCCGGTCATCGCCGTCCGAGATGAGAACCGATGCCCCATCATATCCGGGGCAGGTCCAACTGCCCCCGGGAATGTCCTCATCCGCTGCCGGAAGCTGCCGGCAGGAGGCCGACAGGTCAAAATAGGTGTAGGCGCTGGTGATGTCCCCCGCACCTGCCGCAACGGGCCACAGACTGAAGAATGATAGCCAGAGAAGCCGTCTCATGGCAGAGAGGCTGCCACAAAATCCAAAGACAAGGAAGCATGATGCGTATCGACGCGATTTCGATCGGCAAGAACCCGCCCAAGGAAGTCAATGTGATTGTCGAAGTGCCGGTCGGCGGCGAGCCGATCAAGTATGAATTGGACAAGGCGGCGGGAACGCTGGTCGTGGACCGCTTCCTCTACACCTCCATGCGCTACCCCGGAAACTACGGCTTCATTC
>CAYMQH010000038.1:0-25177 GCA_964392525.1 uncultured Aestuariivirga sp. | reverse complement strand
TGCATACGGTATTCCCGCATCCCACCCTCTCCGAAATGATGCACGAGAGCGTGCTGGACGCCTACGGCCGCGTCATTCACATGTGAGGCCTTCCCGCATGGCGCTTGATGCTGGGCCGGGGGCGGCTTATCTTCGCAAGGATATCCTCTGGAGGGCAACCGAATGGAACCGCATCATCTGATGGACCTCGGCGGTGGCGTGGGCTGGATCGGCACGCTGATCATCGGCGGCCTCGCCGGCTGGATCGCAGGGCGCGCCATGAAGGAAGAGCGCGGCGTGCTGATGAACATCGTCATCGGCGTCATCGGTTCCTACATCGGCGCTTTCCTCGCCAATGTTCTGGGCATCCGGCTGGGTGAGATCTTCCAGGGTTGGTTCTTCGGAAACCTCATCGTTGCCTTCATCGGTGCGGTTGTCCTGCTCTTGGTGCTGCGCGCCATCAGGAACAGATAGGCTGATGGTCACGCTGCTCGATACCAAGGCCAAGCCGCGCCATCCGGAAAAGGCGCACAAGCCCGACACGCCAATCCTGAGGAAGCCGGAATGGATCAGGGTCAAGGCACCGGGCTCGCCAGTCTATGCGGAAACGCAGAAGATCGTGCGCGAGAACAAGCTGGTCACGGTTTGCGAGGAGGCAGGCTGCCCCAACATTGGCGAGTGCTGGTCCAAGAAGCACGCGACCTTCATGATCATGGGCGACACGTGCACCAGGGCCTGCGCGTTCTGCAACGTGAAGACGGGCATTCCCGAAGCCCTGATGCGGGACGAACCGGATAAGGTGGCGGATGCCGTGGCCCGCATGGGCCTCGAACACGCCGTCATCACCTCGGTGGACCGGGATGATCTTGACGATGGCGGCGCAGGCCACATCGCCCGCACCATTCGCGCGGTGCGCGCCGCATCGCCCACAACGACCATCGAAGTGCTGACACCTGACTTCCTGAAGAAGGATGGCGCGCTGGAAAAGGTGGTCGAGGCGCGGCCGGATGTGTTCAACCACAATCTGGAAACGGTCCCCGCGCTCTATCTCAAGATCAGGCCGGGCGCGCGTTACTTCCATTCGCTGCGCCTGTTGCAGCGGGTGAAGGAGCTTGATCCCGCCATGTTCACCAAGTCCGGCATCATGGTTGGGCTCGGCGAAACGCGCGAGCAGGTGATGCAGGTGATGGACGACATGCGCTCCGCCGACATCGACTTCATTACCATTGGCCAGTATCTTCAGCCCAGCCGCAAGCACGCCGCCATCGACCGCTTCGTAACGCCCGACGAGTTCAAGGGCTATGAAACCATTGCCTATGCGAAGGGCTTCCTCATGGTGGCGGCAACGCCGCTCACCCGGTCTTCGCACCATGCCGGGGAAGATTTCGCCAGGTTGCGCGCGGCGCGCGCCAAGAGGAGTTGAGCCTTCATGCCGAAATTCGATGTCAGCCGCAGCGTGCCCTACAGCGCGGAGCAGGTCTTCGCCATCGCCGCCGATGTCGCGCATTACCGCGATTTCCTGCCGCTGGTGAAGCGCTCCCTGGTGCGCAATGTCACCGAGTTGCCAGATGGCCGCCGGACGTTTGAAGGCGAATTGACGGTAACCTACAAGAAGCTGTCGATACAGGAAGTGATGGCAAGCAATGTCACCGTGGATCCTGCGGCACTCACGGTTACGGCTGAGTCGAGCCAGGGGCCGGTGAAGCGCCTTGTGGCGCAGTGGAAGATTGTGCCCACCGGCGAAAACCGTTGCGACATCAACTTCTCTGTGGATTATGAATTGAAGAGCCGCACCCTGCAATTCGTGCTGTCGGGCATGTTTGACATGGCAGTGCGCCGCATCATGACGGCCTTCGAAGAGCGCGCCCGCGAGCTTTACGGCGTGCCGGCCATTTCGTAAGCCATATCGATGGCCGCCGCCACGGTCCTGAGCCGCACGCTGTCACGGCCGATGTCGCCGAGCATCAGCCTCCGATGATGGGTCGTGTGGCCGCGCCGCGCCACCGCGCAGTCGACAAGGCCCACCGGTTTTTCTGCCGTGCCCCCGCCGGGCCCTGCCACACCGGTCACCGCGACTGCTATGTCGGCGCGGCTGTTGGCGAGGGCGCCTTCCGCCATGGCGCGCGCCACGGCTTCACTCACCGCGCCGTGCTGGATGATCAGAGCTGAGGGTACGCCGGTCATCCGGGTCTTGGCTTCATTCGAATAGGTCACGAAGCCGCAGTCGAGCACGTCAGATGATCCGGCCACGGATGTTATCAGCCCGGCGATGAGGCCGCCCGTGCAGCTTTCCACCGTTGCCAGCATCAGCTTGCGGCCACGGCAGAGGTCGATCAGCGCGGCCGCCTTGCTGCTGAGTGCTTCGGGAAACATGGCTTGGGGCGGATTGAAGGAACTCACGGCAGCCGCACCGTGACGGTGGCATAGGCCATGATGCCTTCCTTGCGGCCGATGGCACCGAGCTTCTCCATCGTCGTCGCCTTGATGGCGATGCGGTCGGACCCAAGATGGAGGAGAGGCGAGAGAAAGGTCTTCATGGCCGGAACATGCGGCGCGATCTTGGGCGCTTCGGCAAGGATGGTGATATCCGCATTGGCAAGCAGGCCGCGTTTCGCCTCAAGCAGTTCCATCGCGCGGGCGAGGAAGATGTGGGATGCGGCCCCCTTCCACTGCGGGTCGCTCGGCGGGAAATGTGTGCCGATGTCGCCTTCGCCGATGGTGCCGAGAATGGCGTCGGTCAGCGCGTGCAGGGCGACGTCGGCGTCCGAATGACCCTTGAGGCGCTGCGAATGCTGGATCACCACGCCGCACAGCGTAACGGAGTCCCCCGGTTCGAACGGGTGGATGTCGATACCCTGTCCAACGCGGATATCTGGCAGATGATGAAGCTGGCGTGCGGTCATATCCCGGTCGGCGATGTCGATGTCCTGGGCCGTGGTGAGCTTGCGGTTCTCCGCCCGCCCGGGGATCATGGATATGGCAATACCGGCATGCTCGGCAACTGAAGCATCATCTGTCAGGTTGGCGGTCTGCTCGGCCTCCGCCTTGCGGTAGGCGCCAAGAATATCTGAATAGGCGAAGCCCTGCGGGGTTTGCGCCGTCCAGATGCTGGCGCGGTCCACCGTGCGGTTCACCATGCCGCCGGGTGCGAACTTCAGCGTCTCGGCGACCGGCATGCCGGGCACGACGGCTGCGAAGCGTTCCAGCCAGCCGATCACATCGTCAATCAGGTCCGACGCAACGAATGGCCGCGCAGCGTCATGGATCAGAACCTTGGTGGGGGTGTGGCGTCCGACGGCCTCGATTCCGATGCGGCAGGAGTCCTGCCGGGTGGTGCCGCCGATGACCGGGTGCGGCAGGTTGAGGCCCTGTGTCGCCTCGGTGAACATCGCCTCGTGGCCGTCGCCGATGACGGGTTGGACGTAATCGACCGCAGGATGTTCAAGGAATGCGCGGCAGGTCCACCAGATTACCGGGCGTCCCCCGATCAATTGGTATTGCTTCGGCCGTTCGCCCCCTGCGCGCAGGCCGGAGCCGCCGGCCACAATCACTGCGGCTACTGTCATGGTGCTGCTCTAGCAAGGGCGCAGAGGTGTCGCAACAGAAGGCCCTTGACGCAATGCAGCATCAGGGTAATGTGCTGATAATTCAGACAGAGCAGTTGACTGATTAAAATATGGGCATCAATATCGGTCCGATCAGAACCAGGAACAAGGTTTTCCTCGCTCCCATGTCGGGTGTGACCGATGAGCCCTTCCGTCTTGCGGCGCATGAACAGGGTGCCGGGCTGGTGGTGAGCGAGATGGTCGCCAGCGAGGAGTTGGTGAATGCCCGGCCCGATATGATGCGTCGGGCACTCGGGGCCGGGAGCCTCTCGCCCTTCGTGATCCAACTGGCTGGACGGGAACCGCACTGGATGGCTGAAGGCGCCCGGGTCGCGCAGGACATGGGCGCTGAGATCATCGACATAAACATGGGCTGCCCGGCGCGCGAGGTGACGGGTGGCCTTTCCGGCTCCGCCCTGATGCGCAACCTCGACCATGCCGAGAAGCTGATCGAAGCGACGGTTGAGGCCTCGCAGGTTCCGGTGACGCTCAAGATGCGGCTCGGCTGGGACCACACCATGCTGAACGCGCCAGAACTGGCGCGCCGCGCCGAGGCCGCCGGCGTGGCACTCGTCACCGTGCATGGCCGTACCCGTTGCCAGTTCTACAAGGGCAGGGCGGACTGGTCGGCCATCGCCCGGGTGCGCGAAGCGATATCCATACCGCTCATCGCCAATGGCGACGGCAACTCGGTGGCCGATGCGCGCGAGATGCTGGCGCAATCGGGGGCGGACGGCGTAATGATCGGGCGCAGCGCCTATGGCAGGCCCTGGTGGCCAGGCGTGATCGCCGAAGGGCTGGAGCCCGGGACAGGCCGGGTTGAGCCGACCCTCGCCGAAGAGGCGCAGATCGTCACCGAGCATCATGAGCGCATGCTCTCCCACCATGGCGCGCATCACGGCAACCGCACTGCACGCAAGCACATCGGCTGGGTGATCGGGCGGCTCGCGGAGCGCGGGCTTCTGAGCGGGGAGGCGGCAGCGGAGTGGCGCGCTGAATTGCTGCGCCTCAGCGACAATGGTGCGGTCCGGCAGGGCCTCAGGGAACTGTTCGATGTTGCACAGGAAAGGGCCGCGGCATGACTGGCGCCACGGACCCGCAGAAGCAGGCCCCCTCTGAGGCGCCGCTTGCCAAGGCCGTTCTCGACGCGATGCCGAACCCCTTGATCGTGATCGACGAGGATGAACGCATCTGCCTCGCCAATGTCGCGGCGGAGGATTATTTCCAGGTCAGCAGCAACATCCTGTTGCGCCACAGGCTGCGCGACATCGTGCCATTCTCAAGCCCCGTATTCGGGGCGGTGGCGCAGGCCCGCGCCATTTCCGGCGTGGTGAACGAGTATTCGGTGGCCGTTGGCACGCCGCGGCTCGGCGGCGAGCGTCTCGTCGACATCCAGACCGCGCTCATGCAAGAGCAGCCGCGCTACGTGATCGTCATGCTGCTCGAACGCTCCATGGCGCTGAAGATCGACCGCCAGTTGACATCGCGCGGGGCGGCGCGCTCGGTTTCCGGGATGGCAAGCATGCTGGCCCATGAGATCAAGAACCCGCTGGCGGGCATAAGGGGTGCAGCGCAACTGCTGGAGCCCTCGCTCGACGCAGATGACCGGGCCCTGTCACGCTTGATCTGCGAGGAAACCGACCGCATCCGTGATCTCGTGGACCAGATGGAAGTCTTCTCCGATGAGCGCCCGCTTGAAAAAAGCCCGGTCAACATCCACGCGGTGCTGGAGCGCGTGAAGCAGTTGACGCTGGCCGGCATGGGGCAGGGCGTTGCGGTGCGCGAAGACTATGACCCATCGCTGCCACCCGTTCTCGGCAACAAGGACCAGCTGGTTCAGGTGTTCCTCAATCTCGCCAAGAATGCCGCCGAAGCCATCCAGCACAGCGGCGAAGCAGGCGAGATCACCTTAACCACGGCCTTTCGGCCTGGCATCCGGCTGACCGTGCCGGGCACTGCCGAGCGGATCACCCTGCCGCTCGAAGTCTGCGTTCATGACACGGGGCCGGGTGTTCCCGAGGAGCTAAGACCCAACATTTTTGATCCCTTCGTCTCCACCAAGCCGAGCGGGAAAGGGCTGGGCCTCGCGCTGGTCGCCAAGATCGTGCGCGACCACGGCGGCATCGTCGAATGCATGTCGCGCGAGCGCGGCACCACCTTCCGGGTGCTGTTGCCCATGCTGCGCGGCGTCGAGGCACCGCGTGATTTCGAGAGAGAGATGAGCTGATGAGTGGCAAGACCGTTCTGATCGCCGATGACGACAGCGCAATCCGCACGGTGCTGAGCCAGGCGCTGACCCGTGCCGGCTACAGCGTGCGCTCGACCGCGACGGCGGCGGCACTCTGGCGCTGGGTGACCGAGGGCCATGGTGATGCCGTCGTCACCGATGTGGTGCTCCCGGACGAGAACGCCTTTGACGTCATCCCGCGCATCAAGAAGCTGAGGCCGTCCCTGCCCATCATCGTGATGAGCGCCAAGAACACCATCATGACCGCCATCACCGCGGCCGAGCGTGGGGCCTATGACTATCTGCCCAAGCCTTTCGATCTCAATGCGCTGGTGCAGACTGTCGGGCGCGCCTTGGAGCAATCGCAGAAGCCCGCACCGAATGGTGCCGGTCAGCAGGGTGAGGCACTGCCCATTGTCGGCCGCTCTGCCGCGATGCAGGAAATCTACCGGATCATTGCGCGGCTGACGCAGACTGACCTCACGGTCATGATCGTGGGCGAGTCTGGCACTGGCAAGGAACTCGTGGCGCGGGCACTCCATGATTATGGCCGCCGCCGCAAGGGTCCTTTCGTTGCGGTGAACATGGCGGCGATCCCGCGGGAACTGATCGAGTCGGAGCTGTTCGGGCATGAGAAGGGCGCCTTCACCGGCGCCACCTCGCGCATGGCCGGCCGCTTCGAGCAGGCAGAAGGCGGAACGCTGTTCCTGGACGAAATCGGCGATATGCCACTTGAAGCCCAGACCCGGCTGCTGCGCGTGTTGCAGCAGGGAGAATACACCACGGTGGGCGGCAATGCGCCGATCAAGACCAATGTGCGCATCATCACCGCCACCCACCGCGACCTCCGGCAGCTGATCAATCAGGGCAGCTTTCGCGAAGACCTGTTCTACCGCCTCAATGTGGTACCGCTGCGCCTGCCGCCCCTGCGCGAGCGGGCCGAGGACATTCCGGATCTGGTTCGCCATTTCCTCGGCCAGGCGGTCAAGGAAGGCCTGCCGCGCAAGGAACTGGCGCGCGATGCGGTCGAGCGCCTGCAGGCCCATCGCTGGCCCGGAAATGTGCGCGAACTGGAGAACCTGCTGCGCCGTCTCGTCGCCATCGAGATCGAGGACGTGATCGCGGCCGCAGCTGTGGAGCGGGAACTGGCCAGCGTTCCACTGCCGCAGGTTGCCGAAGCCCTGGACTTTACCGGCACCAGCCTGTCGGAGTTCCTCGAAAACCATCTGTCGCGCTATTTTGCCAGCTTCGGCGCAAGCCTGCCGCCGCCGGGCCTCTACGATCGTATCCTGTCCGAGGTGGAGCCACCGCTCCTGCGGGCAGTTCTTGCCGCCACCTCCGGAAATCAGCTCCGGGCAGCGGAACTTCTGGGGATCAACCGCAACACGCTGCGGGTTAAGCTGAAGGACCGGCAGGTTAAGGCGGTGCGCGGCATGGGCTGATATGCCCTTCGGTGAACTGTCGCAAATAGGCCACATTTAGTGTTGATTTCCTGCAACAGTTACTGATGAATTCGGTGCATGACTGACCGTACCCACACCCGGCTGTTTGACCGGCTGCGCCGTTTCACCGGCGCGGCCGGCTTCGTGCTGGTGATGGCGGGCGTCATCTGCGGCCTTGCCACCTTCGCGATCCTGACCGGCATGACGCCGATCAAGCCGACGAGCGAAACCACCATGGCGCTGGTGGTGCTGAACGGCATCGTGCTGCTGATCATGACGCTGCTGGTTCTGGGCCAGCTCATCTTCCTGCTGATCGAGAAGCGGAGCGGTACGCCGGGCGCTTCGCTGCATCTCCGGTTGGTGTCGCTGTTCAGCCTCATAGCCGTCATTCCGGCAATCATCGTGGCCATCTTCGCCACGGTGACGCTGAACCGCGGGCTTGATGCCTGGTTCTCGCTGCGTACCCGCGCCATCGTCGATTCGGCGGTGAACGTCGCTGAATCCTACGTGCGCGACCATGCAGAGGCCGTCCGCAATGATGTGGTGCAGATTTCGGGCGACATCTCGCAGCAGAAGGCACTCTACGAGACCGACCGCCCAGCCTTCATCCGGCGCGTTGCGCGCCACGCTGCCCTGCATGGCCTGCCTGCCGCGTTTATCTTCGATCCAGCCAAGCAGGTGGACGGCAAGCAGGACTTCGAGGCCCGCGTCGTGGCCAATGAACGGATCGAGTTCTTCCCGCCTACCGAGGCCTCGCTGAAACGTGCCGATGCGGGTGAGCTGGTGATCATGCAGCCGGGCCGGGGCGGCAATATCGTTCGTGCACTGATAAAGCTGCAGAACTTCCCGAATTCCTATCTGATGGTGTACCGCGTCATCAATCCGTCGGTGCTCGATCAGTTGCAGAAAACGCGCGAGGCAAAACAGGAATATGACACGCTGATGTCGCAGCGCCTTGGCGTGCAGGTGACCTTTGGCATGATGTATGCCCTCGTCGGGTTCATCTTCCTGCTGGCGGCGATCTGGGTCGGCCTGTGGTTTTCGGACAAGGTGGTGGCCCCCGTCGTCCGGTTGCTCGATGCGGCGCGCCGTGTTTCCGGCGGCGAACTGGATGCCAAGGTCTCCGTTGTCGAGGGGCCGGAGGATCTCCAGACCCTGTCCAACACCTTCAACCTGATGACCGATCACTTGAAGCAGCAGCGCGATGACCTGGTGGAGGCCAGCGAGGCGATTGACGCGCGCCGCCGCTTTACCGAGGCCATGCTGGCGGGTGTCAGCGCCGGCGTCATCGGCATTGATCCGGCCGGCCGCGTGTCGCTTGTCAACCGGCCGGCCCTGACACTTCTGGGATGCAGCGAGCCGGATCTGATCGGCGAACCGGCAGCCGAAGTGCTTCCGGCCTTCATGCCGATTTTCGAACTGGCGCTGAGCCGCCCCTCCGGCTTCGCTGAAGGTCAGGTCGACATCGAGGGCCGGGATGAAAGCCGCAGCCTGTTCGCGCGGGTGACCACTGAAAGCTCCGAGGATGCCTCGCACGGCCATGTGCTGACCTTCGACGACATCACCGACCTTGTATCGGCGCAGCGCAATTCCGCTTGGGCCGATATCGCACGGCGCATCGCGCATGAGATCAAGAACCCGCTCACCCCCATTCAGCTTTCAGCCGAACGCTTGAAGCGCAAGTATGGCGGACAGATCCAGTCAGACAAGCACATCTTCGATCAGTGTACGGACACCATTATCCGCCAGGTGGGTGACATCGGCCGCATGGTCGATGAATTCTCCTCCTTCGCGCGCATGCCAAAGGCGGTGCCGGAACCACAGGACCTTGCGGCCATTGTGCGCGAGGCAACGGTTCTGCAGCGCGTCTCCTCCTCCGATATCGACATCGAACTCGATGTTCGGGCTGGCGAATTCATGTTCCCCTTCGATCGCCGCCTCATCACGCAGGCGATCACCAACCTCGTCAAGAATGCGCGGGAGTCGATTGAGACACGGTTGCAGCAGCAACCGGAGCCGCGCGGACACATCTCAGTGGTGGCGGGACTCTCGGAGGGCCACCCCTTCATCTCGGTCACCGACAATGGCATCGGCCTGCCGCGCGAGAACCGCCACCGGCTGGCAGAACCTTACATGACGACCCGCGAGAAGGGCACCGGACTTGGCCTTGCCATCGTCAAGCGCATCATGGAAGAGCATGGTGGACGCCTGATTCTCGAAGACGCGCCGGCCGGGGACCAGGGCACGCAAGGCGCACGCGTCACACTCCAGTTCGACAAGATCGCCATGCAGTCAAGCGCGGCGGAATGACAATGCAGGAAAGCTGAATGGCTGCCGATATCCTCATCATCGATGACGAAGCTGACATACGGGAACTCATCGCCGGCATCCTGGAGGATGAAGGCTATGAGACGCGGCTCGCGCACAACAGCGACGCGGCACTCGCCGAGATCGCCCTGCGGCGTCCGTCGCTCATCGTGCTCGACATCTGGCTGATGGGCTCGAAGCTGGATGGGCTCGACCTTTTGAACATCATCAAGGAAAAGCACCCGGAGGTGCCGGTCATCATCATTTCGGGCCATGGCAATATCGAGACCGCCGTCGCTGCCATCAAGCGTGGTGCCTATGAGTACATCGAGAAGCCCTTCAAGGCGGACCGGCTGATCCTCGTCGTCGGCCGCGCGCTCGAAACCTCGCGGCTCAAGCGCGAAAACGAGGATCTGAAGGGCAGGGCGGGCGCCGACACCGAATTGCTCGGCTCCTCTGGCGCGATGCGCCAGCTTCGGCAGCTTCTGAAGAAGATCGCGCCGTCGAACAGCCGTGTGCTGATTACCGGCCCCATGGGCTCAGGCAAGGAATTGGCGGCGCGAACCCTGCATGCCCTGTCGCTGCGGGCTTCCGGCCCCTTCGTGACGCTGAGCGCCGCCGCCATGGCGCCGGAGCGCATGGAAGAGGAACTCTTCGGCGTGGAAGATGGCGCGGGCAACACCCGGCGCATCGGAGCCCTCGAGGAGGCGCATGGTGGAACGCTCTACATCGATGAACTCGCCGACATGCCGATCGAGACCCAGGGCAAGGTGCTGCGTGTGCTGGTGGACCAGACGTTCCAGCGCGTCGGTGGCGCCAAGAAGGTGAAGGTCGATATCCGCGTCGTGTCCTCCACCAGCCGCGACCTGACGGGGCTGATCTCAGTGGGGCGCTTCCGCGAGGATCTCTACCACCGCCTGGGCGTGGTTCCGGTACAGGTGCCGGGTCTTGCCGAGCGGCGCGAGGACATTCCCGACCTGATCGAGCATTTCACGCGGGCCTATTCCGCCGCCTCCGGCCAGCCGGCCCGGAAATTTGCCGATGACGCCATCGCGGTCCTTCAGACGCGCGAATGGGCTGGCAATGTGCGTGAACTCCGCAACAATGTGGAGCGCATCCTCATTCTCGCCAGCGGCGAGGCATCAGCTGAAATAAACGCCGCGATGCTGCCCTCCGATACCGGCGGCGCGGGTGCTTCATCTGCAACCTTCGGCATTGAACACCTGCTGATCTATCCGCTGCGGGAAGCCCGCGAGGCCTTCGAGCGCGACTATATCGCGGCGCAGCTTGGCCGTTTCGGTGGGAACATTTCCAAAACTGCCAATTTCATCGGCATGGAAAGGTCGGCATTGCACCGCAAGATCAAGCTGCTCGGCCTGACGAGCCGTAATGAGGAAGACGCGGAAGTGTGATTTCTGGGATGCATGCTCTTGTGATAAGCTAACTTCCGCCGGAATGGCCCAATAAGACCAAAAAGAAGAGAACGGTAAAATGGCCCCAGAAAAACAGCAGAACCTGCAGGACACGTTCCTCAACCACGTTCGCAAGCAGAAAATTCCCGTTACCGTCTTCCTGGTGAATGGCGTGAAGCTTCAGGGCGTCATCACCTGGTTCGATAATTTCTGCGTTCTCCTGCGCCGGGATGGCATGTCTCAGCTGGTCTACAAGCACGCAATTTCGACGATCATGCCGGGCGGCCCGATCAGCCTGTTTGACGAAGAGCAGGCGGGCGGTTGAGCGAGCGCCGGAAGCCCGGGAGCGGTGGCGGCGTCGACTTCCAGATCGAAGGCCCGAAGGCCACGCGCGCCATTGTGCTGCATGTGGACCGCCGGGATCGCAACGCGCCCGTCACCTCGGACCGCGCCGTCGAGGCGCGGCTCGAGGAGGCGGTGGGCCTTGCCGCTGCCATTGATCTTGAGATCGAGGCAAGCATCATCGTTCCCGTCACCGCCCCCAAGCCCGCCACCCTGCTGGGCTCCGGCAAGGTGGAGGAAATCGCCGCTCTGGTGAAGGAGACGGAGGCGGACCTCGTCGTCGTCAATGCTCAGCTTTCACCCATCCAGCAGCGCAACCTGGAAAAGGACTGGGGCGCGAAGGTGCTGGACCGCACCGGCCTCATTCTCGAAATATTCGGCAGGCGCGCCTCCACCCGTGAGGGAACGCTGCAGGTGGAACTGGCGCATCTGCAATACCAGAAGAGCAGGCTTGTCCGCTCCTGGACCCATCTTGAACGGCAGCGCGGCGGCTTCGGCTTCCTTGGCGGCCCGGGTGAAAGCCAGCTGGAAGCGGACCGCCGCCTCATTCAGGAGCGCATCAGCCGCTTGGAGCGCCAGCTTGAATCCGTGGTGAAAACCCGCGCGCTGCACCGCAAGGGCAGGGCACGCGTGCCCTATCCGGTGGTCGCCCTGGTGGGTTACACCAATGCCGGCAAATCGACCCTGTTCAACCGGCTGAGCGGTGCCGAGGTGCTGGCGAAAGACCTGCTGTTCGCAACGCTGGACCCGACCATGCGGGTGATCGGGTTGCCGCATGGGCGCAAGGTGATCCTCTCAGACACGGTGGGCTTCATCTCGGACCTGCCGACGTCTCTCATCGCCGCTTTCCGCGCCACGCTGGAAGAGGTGCTGTCGGCCGATGTCATCCTGCATGTGCGTGACGTGGCGCATTCCGACACGGATGCGCAGGCCGAGGATGTGAACCGCGTGCTAGAAGAACTCGGCATCGATGAGCTCCGCCGCTCGCATATCATCGAAGTGTGGAACAAGCTGGATCTTCTGCCGCCGGAGGAGCGCGCCGGGCGCGAGGCGCAGGCACTCCGGAAGCCGGGCTGCGTTCTCGTCTCCGCCATCACGGGTGAGGGTGTGGCGCCCTTGCTTGAACTGATCGAGGGCCGCCTGGGCGCGGAAGATACTGTTTATGAGTTCACGGTCCAGCCAGAGGATGGCCAGGGCCAGGCGTGGCTCCATGATCGCGGCGAAGTCCTGAGCCGCAAGGCATTCACCGACGGCCGCGTTCTGATGAGGGTGCGCCTGGCCGAAGACAAGGCCGGCCAGGCCCGAGCCCGGTTCGGCATGGCGATGAAGCCACTGGGGGCGAGCAAAAAAGCGGTGGTCTAGGGTAATGTCCCTTCTCCCACGCGCTGCGCGGGAGAAGGGAATCGTTACTTGCCCAGGCGCTTTGCCTCGTCCCACAGCGCGTCCATCTCTTCGAGGTTGGACTGCTTCGGCTCCTTGCCTGTCTCCGCGAGACGCGCCTCGATGTGGGCGAAGCGGCGCTCGAACTTGGCGTTGGTGCCGCGTAGGGCGGCTTCCGGGTCGATGCCCAGATGGCGCGCGACATTGGCCATCGCGAACAGCAGGTCGCCGAATTCCTCCTGCTTCTTGTCCTCCGGCGCAGCGCGAAATTCGGCGACTTCCTCGGCGATCTTGTCATAGACATTCTCGACTGACGGCCAGTCGAAGCCCACCTTGGCGGCCTTGGATTGCAGCTTCACCGCGCGGGTGAGGCCAGGAAGGGCGAGGGGGATGCCCGCCAGCGTACCCTGATTTGGCTTTTGCTTCCGCTCCTCGGCTTTCCGGTCTTCCCAGAAACCCTTGGCCAGCGTTGCGGAGCGCGCCTCGTCATCGCCGAACACATGCGGGTGGCGGCGGATCATCTTGCGGTTCACCGCTTCGATCACGTCATCGAAGGTGAAGCTGCCTTCCTCATCCGCCATCTGGGCATGGTAAACGGACTGGAGGAGCAGGTCGCCCAGTTCCTCGCAAAGCTCGGCCCGCGAACCTTCCTGGATGGCATCGGCCACCTCATAGGCTTCCTCGATGGTGTAAGGCGCAATCGTTTCGAAGCTCTGCTCAAGGTCCCACGGGCAGCCGGTTACGGGCGTGCGCAACGCCTTCATAATGGCGCGCAGCGTCTCGATCTTGCGGGGGTCCATATCGGCAGGGTTCTGGCTCATGCGCCGTGGCCTAGCCGATTTGATCGCCCGGCGCCACGGGGGAGCGTTCTTAAAAGCCCCGCCGCCCATGTCCGTCAATCGCATAATATATATTATGGAATATCTTGGATAGCCCCAATCCGCATGAAAAAGCCAGCCCCGCCAATGGCTTGGGCTGGCTGTTCCGGTGACGTGCAGATGATCAACGTAGCGGCGCTTGCTTGGGCCATGTCTTGGGTGCGCAGGTCGCCACCTTTTCGGTGAACTCCTTGTTCCATTCCTGACGCTGGCAGCTGAACCAATACGGTGTCTGCTGCTGCCATGGGGTGCCGGCGAATTTCCGGCTCAGCAGTTCCTGCGCGGCCTTGGAGTAACGCGCGTGGCTGCCATGCCAGTTGCAGCCATAGCGCGTCGTCCGCACAGCAAGGGCCAGAGCCTCGGCAGCACCGTCCTCGCCATTGGAGGCCTTGCCCCAGCGGATGGCGGCATCGCTGAGGCGCTTCGGCGCCTGGTCCATGCGGGTGAGCGCGCGGATTTCCTTCCAGTTGATGCCCTTCACCACCGGATGGGCTTTGAGCAGCTTCTCGCGGTTCTGCTGCACGGCGAGGCTCATCGCCGGATCATAGACATCGGCCAGCTTCCGCATCAGATAGCTGTTGCCGTCCGGAATGCCCGTGACGTCGTCAGCCTGCTTGCGCAGCGCACCAAGCTGGCGGTCCGGCTCGAAGGGGCACCACCAGTTCTTGTCATTGGGGTTCCAGCTGTCGATCTCCGTGAAGCTGTCAGGCTTGATGCTTTCGGCCTGCCAGCCGCCTGGCATGGACACCAGCATGTTGTGCGCCGGGCTCCGCAATATGGTTAACATACGCTGATTGCGGGGTGAGATGCCGGGATAATCCGCCTTCACCTTGTCGAAGATTTCCTTGAGTTCCGGGTTCAGCGCGTGGAGTTGCTCCAGATTGGGTCCATCCACCTTGCGCACGAGGCCATAGTCCCGTGTCCAGGCGGCACGCGCGAACAAGGCCCGGTCCCTCTCGTTGAAGGCCGGATCGGCGGACAGGTCCCACAGCGTCTTCGCCGGCAGGAAATTGAACAGGATATCTGAGGCAGCATCGCTGTTCTGCACAACGGCGTCCTTCCAGCGCACATCGTCTTCGGCGATCAGCGCCAGCAAGGCGGCATAGCGGTTGCGGTCAAGTGTCTGGTCATCGCCGGTGAGCCCGGACAGGAATGCCGGCGTGATCAGCGCATCGCGGAGTTTCCGGGCTTCATCTGCCTGGCCCTGCCCCGCGATGTACTGCGCAAGATTGTAGAGTGCCACGCCCGAATAGGCGCGCGCCGACTTGAAGGGCACTGCCTCAAGTCTGGCGGTTGCCTCGTCATACTTGCCCGCCAGAGCCGAGGTGCGCGTGGCCTGTTGAAGCAGGAAGCCCGCTGCCGCCGTCTCAGGAGCGGCGCCGCAACTCTTCGCGGCGGCGTCCATGGCCGCCTCGGCCTTGGCCCAGAGTTCGGCGCGCGCGGCATCATCCGTGCCGGCGGCCAGCGCCTTCAGCATGTCAAGCGGCAGGCCCTTGAGTTCGCCGCCGGATGGCTGAACCGCCAGCGCCTTGCCGACATAGTCAGACATGCGGGCCTGCCACTTGTTGCCGATGAGGCTCCATGGCGCCATCTGATATTTCTCGTTGGCGGACTGGCCGGCCATCATCCACAGCGCCATCGGATATTTCCGAGAGGCATCGACCAGCGATTTCGAGACCGTGGCGTTTTCCGGCAGCGCGCCATCCAGCCACCAGTCCCCATCCTTGCCGCGCACACCGATAAAGTCGATGTCATAGAGCGCCGAGGCATAGGCGCGCTTGTTGTCATCATTGAGCAGGATGCGGGACGCTGGCGTTTCGAGAATGGCCACGTCACCATCGATCAGCGCCGTCCAGCCAGCCGCCGTGTCTTCCTGATTGGCGATGTAGCCCAGAAGTTCCCGCGTGATGGCGTGAACGGAATTGAGCGACGGATCGGCCAGAATGGCGTCCGCCTCCTTGCGCGCCGCCTCGGGCTGCTTGGCATTGGCCAGAAGATTGGCCACGTTGTAACGCGCCGCCGCCCGGTGCGGCGACTTCGACTCTCCGATGGCCCGGAACAGCGGAATGGCTCTCTCCTTGTCCCGGTAGAAGGCGATCGAGGCTTCCTGATAGGCGCGGTCATAATTCTGCAGGTTGATGTAGGCCGGTTCCACTTCGATGGGGGCCGGAAGCGCCACATCGCCCGCATCACTGGTGCAGGCGCGCATGACCTGTTCCTGTGCGGCCAGCCACTGCTTCACATAGGCGTTCTGCTTGCCGAAGGTGTTGACGCGCTTTTCCAGCACCGAGAGCGGATAGCCGATGCGGCAGTTCCAGCTCACATCCTGCAAGGCCTGCGAGCCGGGCTGAATTTCGCCCGCCAGTTGCTTCCAGCGCTGCTGCAGTTCCCACGTATCGCCGCCGACGGCCTCGGGTTCGATCATCGGATCGCCGAGGCCCTGCAACACCCGCCAGTTGACCGCACTGAACGGGTTCGCGGCATACCGGTCAATGGCGGCGGCGAGTTTGGCCGGCTCGCAGGTGGACTGGGCCAGCACCGGCCCGGCAAGTAGCGTCAGCGAGGCGAGGCCTGCAGCGAAGGGTTTTATCATTATTTGTCCCGAAATTTCAGAAAGTTAGTTCAAGGCCATCATAAGCCGGTTCAACGCCGGGCGGAAGTTCGCGCGCAAGTGTGGCAAAATCCAGATCAACGTGCATGTTTGTGATGACAGCCCGTTTCGGCTTCATCCGCCCTATCCACTCGAGCGTCTGCGGCAGGCACCAGTGGCTGGGGTGCGGCGTGCGGCGCAAGGCATCGACGATCCACAGATCAAGCCCCTGCAAGGCTGAAAGGCTTTGCTCGGGCACGCCATCGATATCGGGCGTATACGCCATGCCGCCCACGCGGAAGCCGAGGGCATCGATCGTGCCATGATGCACCTGGAAGGGCAGAACCGTGATCTCCCCGCCTGCCCCGCTGATGCTGACGGCCTTGCCCCATTCCAGCGGATTGAGGTTGAGGATCGGCGGATAGTCGCTTCCCGGCGCAGAATAGAAACAATAGGCAAAGCGCGTGGTGAGCATCCGCCCGGTGGCGTCGTCGGCCCAGATCTCGACGCGCTTTCGGCTTCGCAGGAAGAACGCTCGCAGATCATCGATGCCATTGGTGTGGTCGGCGTGGTCATGCGTATAGAGCACCGCATCGACATGGGGCACCTGCTGCGCCAGCATCTGCTCGCGCAGGTCAGGCGAGGTATCGATCAGGATGCGGGTTTCGCCCGCTGCGCCCTTGCGGGTGAGCAGTGCGGAACAGCGGCGGCGTCGGTTCTTCGGGTTGGCGGGGTCGCACTGGCCCCAGTCATTGCCGATCCGCGGAACGCCCGCCGAAGACCCGCAGCCCAGTATGGTGATGCTTGTGGTCATGCTGCCTGCGAATAGCGCGCCGGGCGCGGCACCTTGGAGAACAGGCGGAAGAAATTGTCGCTCGTGATCCGCGCCATGTCCTCAACGGCAAGCCCCCTTACCTTGGCGAGGGTCTCCAGCGTCTTGACCACGAAGGCCGGTTCATTGTCCTTGCCGCGGAAGGGAACGGGGGCGAGGTAAGGCGAATCCGTCTCGACGATGATGCGGTCGAGCGGCAACTCCGCCGCCGTTTGCCGGATGTCCTCGGCGGATTTGTAGGTCAGGATGCCGGAGAACGATACATAGCCACCCATTGCCACGGCAGCACGCGCCAGCTCCGCCTTGGACGTGAAGCAGTGCAGGAGCGGCGTGAAGGCACCCCTCGCCATTTCGCTTTCGAGGATGGCGATGGTGTCGGCTTCCGCCTCGCGCGAATGGATAACCAGCGGCAGTCCGGTGCGGCGGGCCGCCTCGATGTGAATGTGGAAGCCCGCCTTCTGCGCATCGGGCGTGCTGAACTCATAATGGTAATCGAGGCCCACCTCACCAATGGCAACGCATTTCGGGTGCTGTGCCAGCTCGGCAAGCTGCTCGGGCGTCACATCGAGTTCCTCATGCGCATTGTGAGGATGGGTGCCGACCGTACAGAATACGGTGGGATTTTCCTCCGCAATGCGCAGCAGGCCCGGAAACTTTGCCACCCGCGAGGAGATCGACACCATGAGGCCAACGCCCGCCTCCTCCGCACGTTGCAGTAGGGCCGGCAATTTCTCTTCCATCCCCTCGAAATCGAGGTGGCAATGACTGTCAACGACCAGCATCGATCACGCCTTCGCCGCTTCTTCTTCCACATAGCGCGGGAAGATCGGCTGGGGGGCTGGCAGTGGCGTGCCGGACACAAGGCGCGTGGCCAGATCAGCAAAGTTGCGCTGATCCTCCGGAACCGCCAGCAGGTCTAGGAGCTTTGCGGCAGAGGCCGGAACATAGGGCTGGGCCAGCGTGCCGACGATGCGCAGCACCTCCGCCGTGACGTAAAGGACAGTGTCCATGCGGGCGGGGTCGGTCTTCTTCAGTGCCCAGGGCTCCTGCCCCGCGAAATATCGATTGGCATCCGCCACCACGCGCCAGATGGCGTCGAGCGCCTTGTTGATGGCGTGGTTCTCATGCGCGGCGCGGGCCTCGGCATGAATGCCATCGGCAGCACTCAGGATCTCCCTGTCGGCCTCTGACAGGGCACCACACACCGGAACCTTGCCGCTGCAGTTCTTGGCGATCATCGACAGCGAGCGCTGCGCCAGGTTGCCGAGGTCATTTGCGAGATCGGCATTGACGCGGTTGACGATGGCCTCATGGCTGTAGTTGCCATCCTGGCCGAAGGGCACCTCGCGCAGGAAGAAATAGCGCGTCTGGTCCAGGCCATAGGTGCGCACCAGGTCGGCTGGCGCCACGACATTGCCGACCGACTTCGACATCTTCTCGCCGCGGCTGAACAGGAAACCGTGCACCACCACCTGTTCCGGCACCGGAAGCCCCGCCGACATCAGGAAGGCTGGCCAGTAAATGGCGTGAAAGCGGGTGATGTCCTTGCCGATCACATGCGCGCTTGCCGGCCAATATTTGGCCCGCGGTGCATCCGCATCCGGAAAGCCTGTGGCGGAGAGATAGTTGGTCAGCGCATCGACCCACACATACATCACGTGTTTCGGGTCACCCGGAACCGGAATGCCCCAGTCGAATGTGGTGCGCGAGACCGAAAGATCATTGAGGCCGCGCTTCACGAATGCGACGATCTCGTTCTTGTAGTGCTCGGGCGTCACGAAGTCCGGGCGGCTTTCGTAGAGCGCCAGCAACTTGCCAGCATAGGCCGAGAGCTTGAAGAAGTAGCTCTCCTCCTCCACCCATTCGACCGGCGTGCCGGTTTTCAGCGCATAGCGCTTGCCCTCGCGGACTTCGGTTTCGTCCTCGGCGTAATATGCTTCGTCGCGTACCGAATACCAGCCAGAATACTTCGAAAGGTAGATGTCGCCATTGGCTGCCATGCGGCGCCAGATTTCCTGCACCGAAACCCGGTGGCGTTCCTGGGTGGTGCGCAGGATGTCATCGGCGCGGGCGTTCAACTGTTCTCCCATCTCCTCGAACTGGGCCGCGGTGCGGTCCGCCAACTGCTGCGGCGTGATACCTTCCCGCGCCGCCGTCTGCTGCATCTTCTGGCCATGTTCATCCATGCCGGTCACGAACAGCACGTCGTAGCCGTCAAGCCGCTTGAAGCGGGCAATGGCGTCCGTGGCGATCCGCTCATAGGCGTGACCGATGTGCGGGGCGCCATTGGCATAGGGAATGGCCGTGGTGATGTAGAATTTCGGTTTCGGCATGAGACTGCAATCTTCTTGAAATCAGGAGGTCTTCAGGGCCTCTTCGAGGCGCATCAACGCATCGGTGACCGTCTGACGGCGGTCGAGGTTTAGGGCATCCGACTGCCGGAGGGAAGTGTTGATGTCGCCATGGGCCCTGGCCAGCGCATCTCCCCGGCCAGCCAGTGCCGCCGCCCTGGCCTGCTCTCCGATCCAGCCCACCAGCAGGTCGCAGAAAATATAGTAATCTTCGGCTGTTTCCCGGCCGCTGAAGGCCGTCGCGACCTCAACCGCCATGGCGGGCGAGAGCTTGGGGCGCTTGAGAAACTCGGCGAATGCGGCAGCCCCCTTCGACCCCATGTAATCCATGGCCCGGCCAGGGCTGCCGCGTGACAGTTCGGCGGCCTGGTGCAGCCCCTCCTCCGCGTCAATCGCGCCTGGCGGCAGGTTGCGGAGCACGCGCAGTGTCTCCTCCGTGCTCAATGGCTCCAGCGGCAGGTGCAGGCAGCGCGACCGGATGGTGCGGAGAATGCGGCCCGGCTGGTGACAGACAAGCAGGAATATACTCTGTTTCGGCGGCTCCTCGATGAGTTTCAGCAGCGCATTGGCGGAAGCGGCGTTGAGTTCATCCGCAGGATCGACGATGGCGACGCGCCAGCCCCCGGCTCCCGCCGTCTGGCCGAAGAAATCCTGCGCCTTGCGCGCATCATCGACCGCGATCTCCGTCTTGAGTTTCCTGGCGCGCTGATCGACCGCGCGCTCGATGACCAGAAGACCGGGATGGGCCCCCGCGGCCACCTGGCGGAAGGCATGGGTCTCCGGCGCGATATAGAGGCTGTTGTGCGCCTTCGCCTGTTCGGCCTGCGGCACCTGTAGCAGGAGTTTGGCGAAGCGGTAGGCGAGTGTTGCCTTGCCAATGCCCTGCGGGCCGGAGATCAGCCAGGCATGATGCAGCTTGCCGGACTGATGCGCCTGCAACAGCCGCGCTTCCGCTGCTTTGTGGCCCACAAGTTCCGCGGCGCGGCGCGGGTGCCAGGGCGTATCGCGCGGATCCTTGAATTCCTCCGCCATCACAGCGCTCCGCTGATGATGGACCAGACATCATCCGCGACCGTGTCCACATCCTGCGATGCGTCGATCAGGCGGCAGCGCTTCGGGTTCCGGCGGAGGATGTCGAGGAAGCCTTCGCGCAGCCTGTTGTGAAAGGCCAGTCCCTTGCGCTCATAACGGTCTTCGGACGCGGCGTCGCAGCGGCTGCGGGCGCGTTCGAGTCCGATGGCAGGGTCGAGGTCGAAGATCAGCGTCAGCCCCGGCAGCGTCTCCCCCACCACGGCCTTCTCGAGGGCATCGATAAAGGAGGCATCGCATCCTCCCGCATATCCCTGGTAGGCGCGGGTTGAATCCATGAAGCGGTCGCAGAGAACGGTGCTGCCCTGCGCCAGGGCGGGGCGGATCACCTGCTCCAGATGCTGTTCGCGCGCGGCATAATTCAGCAGCGCTTCGGACTTCGCTGTCCAGCGTGCGACATCGCCCGACACGAGCAGGCTTCGCACGGCCTCCGCTTCGGGGGTTCCGCCCGGCTCGCGGGT
Source organism: uncultured Aestuariivirga sp. (assembly GCA_964392525.1). Classification (GTDB taxonomy): domain Bacteria; phylum Pseudomonadota; class Alphaproteobacteria; order Rhizobiales; family Aestuariivirgaceae; genus Aestuariivirga. The sequence goes on along the minus strand of CAYMQH010000038.1, from coordinate 4,282 downwards.
GATCAGCACATCAAGTCCGTGCTCTCTCAGGCGCTCGGCCAGCCGCCTGATCTGGGTAGATTTGCCGGAGCCCTCGCCGCCCTCAAACGTGATGAAGCGTTTCGACATTCAGCTGCCGAAGATCATGATGTAGATCGAATCGAGCGCGCGCGACCACATCGACAACTCCGCCGCAACCGGCGCTGCCGTGACCACCGGCACCTCGGCCACGGTGATGCCATCGACAATGATACGCACCTTGCCCACGTCCCTTCCAGCCTCCACCGGGGCCATGAGCGGCCCATTATAGGCGAGCTTCACATCGGCTACTTCCTGCTCCTGCGCGGTGAGCGCCACACGGACATTCGCAGCCGCGAGCAGGTCCACCTTGCGTTGCTGGCCACCCCAGACGCGCGCCTGACCTACGCGGTCTCCCTTGGCATAAACATCGATGCCACGGAACTGCCGGAAGCCCCAATCCAGAAGATTTTGCGCCTCCGCCTTGCGGTCAGCGTTGCTTTCAAGCCCGGCGACCACCATGATCAGGCGCCTCCCATCCCGCGCGGCGGAGCCCGCCAGCCCAAAGCCCGCTTCACGGGTGTAGCCGGTCGTCAGTCCGTCGGCCCCCGGATAATCCTTCAGGAGCGGGTTCCGGTTCATCTGCCGGATGTTGTTCCAGGTGAATTCGGGGATGGCGTAATTTGCATAATCCTGCGGGAAGCTCTGGGTGATGTAACGGGCAAACAGCGAGAGATCGCGCACGCTCATCGCGTGGCCCGCTTCCGGCAGGCCCGTCGCGTTGCGGAAAGTAGCATTGCGTGCGCCAAGCTGCCGGGCGCGCTCGGTCATGGCTGCGGCGAAAGCGGCCTCGCTCCCTGACAGGTGCTCGGCGAAGATGATGCAGGCATCATTGGCCGACTGCACGACCGCGCCCTTGATCAGGTCCTCGACCTTGATGCGCGAGTTCACCTCGGCATACATGGTGGAGCCACCCGATGGCGCCCCGCCGCGCCGCCAGGCATCAGCGCTGACGGCCAGTTCCTGATCAAGCGCCAGCTTGCCCGCCGCCAGCGCCTCGTACACCATGATCATGGTCATCAGCTTGCTCATGCTGGCGGGCGGCACGGGCGTATCGGCGTTCTTTTCGTAGAGCACGCGGCCGGTGCGCGCGTCGAGCAGTATGGCGAAGTTGGCCTTCGACACATAGGCGCCCTCCTGCGCCTCCACAGGAACGGCCTGCCATATCGGCAGCAGGGCCAGCCACATCAGCACGGCAGAGAACCAAACGCGGCGCAGATACAGAGACGGCATCATGAACGCCAAGCTAATGGCCTTTGCTGGCGAAATCAAACCTGAAGGGATGCCGACGGACTACTGAAGCGAAGCCTGAACGGCTTGGCTTCTGACCAGCCTTGCATCCGAGAATCCGGCGGATTGCGCATCGGAGAGAGCCGTCTCGGCGTCGTCACCGTTGGAAATGGGGCCGAGCCGAACGCGGTAAACCGGTCCGTTGGCCCCGGAGATTTCGACGAACTGCACAGGCCAGGCGGAGGCAAACTGGTCACGCGCGCGCGCTGCATTGCTGCTGTCCGAGAAGGAACCGAGTTGCACGAAATAGGTCGGCTGTGCCAGGCCAGCTGTCTGGCCCGCCACGGCGAGCGGCACTGGTTCTGCATAGGCCGCGGTTTCTGGCGGCGGGGGCGGCGGAAGCTTCCGGCTGGGCTTGGCCTCCGCAACGGCTACCGTGCTGCCATAGCCCTTGCCCAGGTTCCTGTCGGCCCGGGCGATCATCTTGCGCAACGGCGTGCCGCGCTCCATTTCATTGTTCATGGCCATCAGATGCCGGCCGCCCTTGTCGTTGAGCGGTGCGGGGCCGATGAACTGCACACGTACCGTTGCCTTGCCCTGATTCTTGAAGCCGAGCTCATCGGCAGCGGCCTTCGAGACATCGAGGATACGGGTGCCGACGAAGGGACCGCGGTCATTGAGGCGGAGCACCACCTCCCGGCCGTTCTGCACATTGGTGACCTTGATGTAACTCGGCAGGGGCAGCGTCGCGTGAGCGGCGGTGAGGCGGGTCATGTCGAAGTATTCGCCGTTCGACGTCTTGCGGCGGTTGAAGTCCTCGCCATACCAGGAGGAGACGCCCGTCTTGTCGTAGTTGGGCTGCTCCTTCGGCGTGAACCACATGCCGGCCACCTGATAGGGCTTGCCGACGTGACGGCGTCCGCCGCCCCACGGCACCGGACCCTTGCCAGGGTAATGCGGGCTCCCTGTGCCTGCGAAGGGATCAAGCTTTGCCGTTTTCTGCTTCTGGGGCGAAGAACAGCCTGCAATAGCGAGGCCGATGGCCAAGAGAACCAAACCGTTCCGCGCGAACGTCCACATGAAATCCCCACCACGCAACAATGGGCGTGCGAATTGCTCCGCAGCGGCGCCCGCTGAACCCGGGAACTCTGCACGGCCAGGCGTAAATGCCGCGTTGGGAAACGTGGTGAATCAAAGCTTACGGAGACGCCGCCGTATCCGGGGCCGCCCGGTCTTGAAGCCGGTCGATGTTCTGCTGGGCCTTGCCATTGCCGGCGGCCAGTGCGCGGCGGTAGAGGTCAAGCGCCTTGTCCGGGTCGGCGGCCGTGCCCCAGCCCATTTCATACATGCCGCCGAGGTTGTTGAGGCCCCAGGGGTCGTTCCGCGAGGCGGCGCTTTCGAACAGGCCGAAGGCCTTGCCGAGATCGCGCTGGACTCCCTTGCCCTCGAGATAGAGCATGCCGAGATTGTTTTGGGCATCCGGCAGATTCTGGTCGGCAGCCTTGGTGTACCAGTCGGCTGCCTGTGCCAGATCGACGTCAACGCCCGTTCCCTTCTGATAGGCCTGCCCCAGTGCATTCATGGCCGGGGCATAGCCCTTGGAGGCGGCATCCTGATAGAGCTTTGCGGCTGTTGGCAGATCCTGCTTCAGGCCCGGCGCGCCCCGCGCCACGAGGCGGGCAAGGTGAAACTGCGCCTCGACACTGCCCTGAAGCGCAGCCTGGCGGAACCACTTCGCCGCCTCCACCTCATCGCGGCCTGGGCCGGCACCGGTTTCATAGGCGAGGCCGACCTCATATTGGGCGTCAATGTCACCGACCTTGGCGAGGGTAAGCTTTTTCTCGAAGGGCAAATCGCGGAGCGACTGCGCCGCCGCCGGCATGGCGGCCAGTGCGACAGCGAGGGGAAGCATCAGCCAGCGTGGCATGATCATCCCAAGTTGCCACGCGAGATTGCCGGCCTGTTTGACATTGCGGCGAGGCCGCGCTGAGCGCGCATGGTGTTTATCTCCCCCTGACCTGTCCCCCCTTCAACACAGCCCGATTGCCGGACTGCGATGGAAGAGTTATCGTTGTGGGCCGAAGCCACAGGAGATTATGATGGGTAACCTCGCATCGCTCAAGCCGGGTCGCAGTCTTGAAACCGATGAATGGCAAATGCGTGTCGACCTTGCGGCAGCTTTCAGGCTCTCCGCGCGCTATGACTGGCATGAAGCGGTTGCAAATCACTTCAGCCTCGCGGTGTCGCCGGATGGCCGCAAATTCCTGATGAATCCGCGCTGGAAGCATTTCTCGCGCATCAAGGCCTCGGAACTGCTGCTGCTCGATTCGAATGATACCGACACCATGAACCGGCCTGACGCGCCGGACCTCACCGCCTGGTCGATCCATGGCCGGATGCATGCGGTCGTGCCACAGGCGCGCTGCGTCATCCACCTCCACCCGCCCTACGCAACTGCAGTCGCTTCGCTTGCCAACCCGGAAATCCCGCCGATCGACCAGAACACCGCGCGCTTCTACAACCGGGTCGCCTTCGACATGGAGTACGGCGGCATGGCCAACACCGACGCCGAGGGTGAACGGCTCGGGCGTTTGCTCGGCAATAAGCAGATCATGATGATGGGTAATCACGGCGTCATGGTGTGTGCGTCCACGGTGGCGGAGGCCTTCGACCTTGCCTATTATTTCGAGCGCGCATGCCGCAACCTTGTGCTGGCCTATTCGACCGGTCAGAAACTGCATGTGATGAGCCCCGCCGTCGCCGAAAAGACTGCCCAGGAATGGGAGGCTGAGCGCGAGCAGTTCCACTCCCATTTCGCCCAGATGAAGGCGATCCTGGATGCCGAAGACCCCTCTTACGCGGAGTGAAACGGCATTGAGAAGGCCGGCGAAGGCTGCTAGACAGCGTGTCTTCGCTGGCACCTGGAGGGGTGGCAGAGCGGTCGATTGCGGCGGTCTTGAAAACCGTTGAGGGTTCGCGCCCTCCGGGGGTTCGA
>CAYMQH010000037.1:0-25704 GCA_964392525.1 uncultured Aestuariivirga sp. | reverse complement strand
AGCGCAGGTAGATCGCGCCGTCGATGCTGTGATCTTCCAGTCGCTCGCAGATGTCTCTTTCGTCTGTCATGGCGTTTTTCCTTTGGATTCTTCCAGCCGCTTCTCAATCTCAACTTCAAGGTCACACAAGGTTGCGTAAACCCAGTCAAAGACTGTAGAAGACGAACCGAGAACCTTTTGATTGCGCATCGCCAGAGTCAGTGGGCAGACTTTCATGTCGCGTATCACTGCTAGGCAGGTTTCATATTCGTCTGTCATTGCTTTCCCCTTTCTGTTGCCTGCTGCGCCATGCCGCGCCTCGCCAATCCACGCCTTGCCTGCCGTGCCCGGCCTAGCCGTGCCTCGCTCGGCCTCGCCTCGCCTTGCCTGCCTAGCCCCGCCCTGCCTGACCATGCCGTGCCTGACCTAGCCTGCCTTGCCGCGCCTTGCCGTGCCCTGCCAAGCCTCGCCTGCCCGGCCTAGCCGTGCCTCGCCATGCCGCGCCTCGCCTGCCTTGCCAATCCTCGCCGTGCCTCGCCAAGCCCCGCCATGCCACGCCTGCCGTGCCTAGCCTGCGTCGCCTCGCCATGCCGCGCCTCATCACACCATGCCTAGCCTGCGTCACCTCGCCATGCTGCGCCACGCCTTGCCATGCCTGCCCGGCCTTGCCTTGCCTCGCCTTGCAGCGCCTCGCCTGCTTTGCCGTGCCGTGCCTCGCCCGACCGAGCCGTGCCTAGCCACGCCTGCCTCGCCATGCTCCACCGAGCCTTGCCCCGCCAAGCCACGCCTGCCTAGACGGCCTCAGATCCGCGCAGTCGAGCGGTGAGATCGGCTTTGGCGCGCTCGATGCTCGCGATCAGTTCATCCATTTCTGGCATGCCGAGATTGCGAAGCATTGTGGCGCAGTGCGTGAGGGTCATGATTGCCGCCGCCAGTTGGCCGCCGGTGCCGACAATCACTTGGGTTTCCACGTAGCCGGGTGAGGAGGCCTGCCGCGTGAATGATGGAATGTGAACCACCTCCTGATCGGAGCGGACCACATTCACTTTTACTCGCCGGATGAGAGCGCGAGCCTGCTGAAGGCGATAAGCCTGCGCAGCCTCGCTGTCGTCCCACTCGAACTGGCCGTGCATGGCGCTGTTGGGATTTCGCGCCGCATCGATCACATCGGCGGGGCTCAACACCCCGCCAACCATGATGGCCTCAAGCTCTTCCTTGATGGCCTTCCACACGCTCATCAGTTTGCCTCCCCGATACGAAAGCAGCCGAAGCCGAGGCCCGTGCTGCTCTTGCTGTCGTGGCGGCCCTCGCCAATGCCAACCTGAACGCCGGCACGCATCAGAAGGTTGGAGACATCAGTCAGCGTGAACTGCTCGGCGTCGAACTGGACGCGCAGGTCAATCCACCACTCACGCCACATAGGCCGCACGCGAATGTCCACGACGCCCGTGGCGTTGCGCGTGTGCATATCGAGGCGCTCCCAGTCTCCGTTCAGGTGAACGAGAGGCACCCCGTCCACCGCGTCGAACGTGTCGGCCTGAACGAACACTGATAACTTCGCCAGTGTCATCTTAAAGCCGACCAGACGGCATGCAGAGATCATCGCGTTGCGAAACGCGCCGGCAGGAACGCCGGCTCGCCCATCAACGCCAACGTGCATGGCGTCTCGGCAGTCTTGATCGAAGTTGCGCGCATCGCGCACCTTCTTGCCCTTGCTGGTGGGGCCTGCCGCCATTTTTTCCATCATCATCTGCTTCGCCTTGGCGGAGAAGCGAGCCTGAACGAGCGGGCTGGTGCCGATGAGGCGGAAGGATGCCGTCTCAATTCTGGGCGCAGAAATGGAGACGACGCTGGTTGTTGTTTTGCCGACCATTTTACTTAAACTTCCCATTATGGAGCTTAATCAGATGCCTAATCGTGTCGGAGAGGGAGACGCTGAACCCGATTTGCTTCTCAAGGCTCTCCTTAATGGCTTCCAATTCTTTCTTGGCTTGCAGCGGCATGTTGAGGGTGACGAACCTAATTGTTTCCGCCTCTGACGAGCGCGGACGGCCAACGGATCTTTTTGCGATCTTGGTCATACTTATTCTCCCCTTTGATGATGTGCCGGGGCCGCAGCCCCGGCGAGATTACTAGATCAACGAGCCCACGGCGGCGCGGAGGACGACTTGGGCGCGGGCGAGGCGGCAGCGGCCTTGGGCGCAGACGGCGGCGCAGCGCCAGCCGACGCAAAGCCGGTCACTTGGTTCTTGTCGCCGTACTGCTCGTCCTTCTCGACCTTCAGTTTCACCTTCACATGGCCACCGATGAGCTGATCGCTGTCGTTGAGGCGAGCGATGCCAATCGCTTCCATGAGGCCGCGAAGCTGCTGGCGACCGATTTCCTCGGCCTTCGGGTTGGCGTTCTCGAAGTTGATGTTCGAGAACACGACGCGACCCTCATGCGTCGGGCCGGTAATGTTGTAGCGGATGGCGAAGTAGCGCCCGGTGCCGCTCTTGGTCTGCTTGATGTCCACGCTGCCGATCATGGCGGTGTACCAGCCGGCGGGAAGAACTTCGTAGCTGGTCGATGCGGGCATTTCGTCAGTGACGAAAGACGTTCCGAGGTTTGCCATGCTTCTTACTCCTTGATGATGATGGAAAATGAGGGCCTGCCGGGCGTCGTGGTAATCGCGCCCAGCAGGGGCTTCGTTATCGACGGATCTGCCGCGTTCCACGCCTTGGCGTTGATCTCTGGCTTCCACCGAAACAAATTCTGAAGATGCTCGTACACGCCACTTTCGATGGCGAGTTCTTGCAGTTTTTCGGCGTCGATCTTTCGGTTGAGGCGACCGACGATCTTGACCTGATACTCGGACTCGACGGAGGTGCTGAGCGTGCCGTCGAGGTCTGAAGGAACGCGCAGGCGCTCTATCAGGGCGTCCTCAATTGCGCGCCGCTTTTCGATTGCGACGCGCTCCTCTTCCTTGGCGAGGAGCCAATTGCGGCACAGTTCCTCGCTCATCCCGGACCGCCGATCTTCTCGATGATCGCGCCCAGATCCGGGGCCTCCCACGCGGCCAGCTTGCCGCTGCGATCCTTGGCCTGCCACAGGCCGTCAGTGTCGCACATCAGGGCGCGCTGGGTGTTTCCCTCGGCGTCCTTCTCGACGCGGAGCGCGAGCACCTCATCGAAGAAGTAGGGCAGGGACTGGCCCACCTTGTTGCCGGGCATCGAGGGCGCGTAGAGCATGCGCCCCATCTCGTCCTGCGACTTCTCCAGCTTGGCGCTCATGTAGACGTGCTTGCCGGGAAGATCGCGGAACGCGCGGATCAGGTCGCCGACCTGCTCCTGCATCGCGCCGTAAGCCTGACGCGGATCTTTCGCCACCTTCTTCTCAGCGTTCAGCACCACCTCGGCGATTTCCGAGATGCTGTCGAGCGCCACGCTCTGGAACTCAGACCCCTCGTCGCTTACGACGAAAGAATAAGCCTGCCGCAGGTCGTCCATCGTGGCGATCTCGATGTAGGGCAGGTCAGCGTCCTGAATGGACAGCAGGCCGCCCTCAGCCGAAAGCACAATTGGGTTGGGCAGCGTGGTGATTAAAGACGTTTTTCCAGCGCCGCTCTGACCATACACTAGCAATTTTACCCCATTTCGACTTATGTCTTTTGTTTTCTTTAACGATACGGCCATCTTACTTACTCCTTGCTGATTTTTTTGTTAGGGCAACATCGACTGTCCATCCATTTTTCAGCCGATAGATAAAGGTCTTGCTTTCTATGCCATACAGCCTCGCCCACTCTGTTGCTGTTTTTACCTCTCCGTTAAATTCGACATACATGTTTTGACGCTTGTTGTTTGACTGTCGCTCTTGCGTCGCCCATCTTGTGTTTGAGGGTTCATAGTTCCCATTGACATCGATCCGATCCAAAGACGTTCCGTCCGGCCTTTCGCCCATGTCAGCGAGAAATGCCTCAAAAGATTTTGACCACGCTTCGCAAACTTTTATTCCTCGACCTCCGTAGTTTGGGTAATCCTTCGATGCAGGATTCTCACATCTGAAACGCATCGCCTTCCAGCTTGAAAACGTCGTGGTGTTTGTCATTCCATGCGTAGATGAGAGCTTATTGCGCTCCGCAAGATCAGGTCGTGGCTTTCTTTTGTGAGTTTTTTTGCACCCACACGATGTCTTTTCTCCACGTTCGAGGGAAGTCGCTATTGAGGTCGTCTCAGATCCACAATCGCAGAGGCACTTCCACAAATTTGCTTTTCCACGCTTTCCGACGATCCCAATCGCCGTCAGCATCCCAAACTTTTTGCCGGCGATGTCCTTGGATGGCATTGGCATTTTCTTTCCTTTCACATTAGGAAAGAGAAGACTAGCAGCTTCAATAGGTGCCGTCAACGGGCTCCCGTGATGCGCGCGATCTCAAACGCAACAGCGAATACGATGGCTCCGGCGCACAGCGGACCAAAGATAACGAACAGTTCTGAGGTTGACATTGGTTTGGCTCCATCACCGCGTCGGTTCATTCCGGTTCGGCGATGGGTTGATTAAACCCAATCATTCGTGCATTGTCAAACAACATTTTGTGAAACGAGGGCCGAAACAAATGCCACTGGACAAGCTCAGGAAAATCTTGAGCCTTATGAACCTGCAAGAGGTTGCGAGGGGATCGGGCGTCCATCCGAATACGCTGTACCGTCTCGTGGGCGGTAGCGGCGCGAATTACGAGACGGTCCAGAAGATACTCGACTACCTGAAAACGCAGGGAGTTCGGCTCGATGGTTGACGTTACAAAGCTGTTCGGCGGGCCGCTTACGCTCGCGTCCAAAAGCGAGCCGCCCCCCATCGAGCATCAAGTTGCGGACGCGATGCAGGCGGCTGGGCTGACGCCCCCGCACCCGATTATTTTCGACGGGCGGCTGCATCGCTTTCGGTCGGGAACGAAGGGGCAGGGAGGTCACGGCGACCGAAGCGGGTGGTACGTCCTCTATTCGGACGGCGTGCCGGCGGGTAAATTCGGGTGCTGGAGATCTGGCGTCGAGTGCAACTGGCGCGCGGACATCGGGCGGCAAATCAGCCCCGTCGAGGAGATGGCGCACGCTAGGCGGCTGGCGGAGGCCAAGGCGGCTCGGGACGCAGAACTCGCAAAGAGCCGGGAGGTCGCCGCCAGCACAGTCGATTATATATGGGCCAAAGCGACCCCGGCCAGTGCCGAGCACCCCTATCTTCTGCGCAAGGGCGTCCAGCCGCATGGAGCGCGAATCACCGGCGACGGTCGATTGATTGTCCCGCTGTACGGGTCAGACGGAAATCTTTCCAGCCTGCAATACATCTCGCACGACGGTGGAAAACTTTACCATGCCGGCGGGTCTACGACCGGAAAATATTGGCAGGTCGGCGTCACTGACGATCCCGGCCCGATCTATATCGCGGAAGGGTTCGCTACTGCCGCGACCATTCACGAGGTCATGGAGCGGCCCTGCATCGTAGCCTACAGCGCATCGAACCTCGTGCCGGTGACGGGCGAGATCCGGGAGCGGTTCGGGGCGACGCAGGAGATCATCGTGGTCGCGGACAACGATGCGTCGGGGACCGGCCAGAAGTACGCGGATCAGGCGTCGGCGAAATACGGGGCTCGGGTCGTCATGCCTCCGGTGCAGGGAGATGCCAACGACTACGTGCAGGCGGGGCAAGACCTGCGGGCTCTCTTGGCCCCGGTGGGGACTGCGAACCCGATTGAAAAGCTCAAGGTCGTCTTCGGCGATCAGCTCGGCTCGGAGTACGAGCCCCCTAACGAGCTTGTCGAGGGTCTGCTGACCATGACGAGCCTTACGGTCCTGTACGGTGATTCGAACAGCGGCAAGACGTTCTTTGCCCTGTCGCTGGCGACGGCGGTCGCGACGGGCGAGCCGTGCTACGGGCGCAAGGTAGATCCGGGGCTGGTCCTGTATCTGGCTTCTGAGGCCCCTGGATCTATCCGGTCCAGAATGCAGGCGCTCAAGAAGTTCCACTCGTGCGATCTGCGGCGTCTGGCGATGGTGCCGGTGCCGCTGAACTTCTACAGCGGCGACGGGGACGTGCTCGACGTGCTCAACGTGGTCCGGGCCATCGAAGAGCTGCGCGGGGAGCCCGTCCGGCTCATCATTGGCGACACGCTAGCGCGCATGTCTGCCGGGGCCAACGAGAACAGCGGCGAGGACATGGGGCCGGTCATGGCCCGGTTCGACCGGTTGGCTCAGCACACGGGCGCTGCCGTCATGATTATTCATCACAGCGGCAAGGACCAAGCTCGCGGGGCGCGCGGCTGGTCGGGCATTCGGGCGCACATCGACACTGAAATCGAGGTGACGGAGGTCGATGACAACCGCACGGCCAGCGTAACCAAGCAGCGAGAGCTGCCGTCAAAGGGCGAGGACATCGCCTTCAAGCTGGAGGTCGTGGCGATGGGGACGACCAAGTTCGGAGCCCCGGCAACAACCTGCGTGGCCGTTCCTGACGACGCGCCGCGCGCCCAGAAGGCGGACAAAAAGGAGGGCAAGTTCGACGGCTTCAGGAAGCAATTTGAGAACGCATGGTTCGAGGCCGGATGCGAGATCAGGGAAAATAATCCTTACGTCAGCCGGGCGGCGCTCAAGCGAAAGCTGATGACCGACGGCATGACGGAGAAGACGGCGGAGAAAAAGATGAGGCCGGGGACGGCGACGGAGCTGATTGGGATGCTCACGAATGCCGGCGTCATTGTTGAGTTCGAGCATGGCTGGATGGTCGTAAACGATGTCCACGCATCGGCCATGCTCATGCGGAAAAACAGTAGTTAAGATGAAGCGTACCGACCGTACCGTACCGTACCGGAGCGTACCCGGTACGTTTTTGGCAAGGCGTCGATGTCCGGGCAGTACCGTACCGGGAGGGGGAGGGGACACCCGGTACGTTCCCCCTTGGGGAACGTCCGTCCCGGTACGGTACGTTGCCCGGACGCGATGCGGGAACTGATTTATCGAATAAAACACAAGCGAGGCTATGATGAGAAAGAGAATAGGGCGGATTGGGTTGAAGCCGACCGATGAGGCTTGGGTTTTTAGTGGGGAGCTGGACGCCGGGCAGGATGGGGCGTGGCTGGTCTACTACCACCTCAAGACCAAGGATCAGGGCTATGTGAACTTCAAGATCCTGTCGCCGATCCGCGTGTCTGGTCGGGCGAACTATTGGGTCGGGGTCACGAGCAAGCGAATGAGCGGATCTGATATTATCGCGCTAAAGGAAAAGCGTCCTATCCTCTACAAGAGGGCCGTCGCGCTCATGGAGCGGGTCTACGCCAAGGAGATGGGTGGCGCGACGGCGAAGAGTTCAGGCCCGGTCGATGTGGCTGGCCAGCCAGCGCAGGGACAGAGCGCCCTCGTCTAGGGCCATCACAATCAAGGCGACGGGGCGGGGGATGTCCTGCCGGCCCCGGAGCCAGTTCTGAATCGTCTTGGTCGTCACGCCGCAGATCTTGGCGAGATCCGACTGGAACAGTTCGTGGCGAATGAGGGCAGACTGGAGTTCTTCGGGATGCATGCTGGGATCTCCTCATAGAAACGCCGCCAGAGGCCGTAGGGAGGTCGCTGGCGGCTTTTGTGGGGGTGGGGGCGGGTTAGATACCCATTCGGTTGTAGATGCCGTCTATCCAGCTTTTGGCGGCCTCTTTGAGGGCCTCTGGCAATGTGCCCGGCGAGCGGGAGATGACGGCCATCTCGAAGCTGTACGATTGGGGGTGCTCGACGTGGTAGACATCAACGTCGGCCCGCTCGTCGCCCTCGGTGTGGCGGACGTGGTAGGTGTAGTCGCGGTGGTGACCGGAGATGTGGATCTGGGTCATGGCGGGCTCCAGTGGCGGGGCCGGAGCCCCGCCGGGTTGATTACTGAACCTCGGAGAGGTCGATGTTGCCGAGAGAGTCAATTGCGCTTTCGACGTAGCTCAGTACGTCTTGCAGGGCGCTGAACTCTTCCTGCTCTTGCTGACCTTTCTCAGTCTCGGCGTAGCGCTCAGAACGATTGCTGATCTTTTCGTCAAGGTTCGAAACCAGCTCCTCCATCTCAGCCTGCATTTCCTGAAGGCGGGAGAACCATTTGTTGGCGCGCTTCTGTTCTGTCTTGTTCATCTCAATCTCCATCGGATGGACGGGGGCCGAAGCCCCCGTTTGAGTTACGCGAGGACGGTCTTGACGAGGGGCTTGTCGCGAAGCGTCTCGATCAGGAGGGTCTTGGTGCAAGCCTCGATCTGCTCGTCGGTGAGGAAGGTCTTGGCGGTCTTGGCGTCGAAGGTCTTGCGCTCGGAGAGGCACACGGTGACGGTGGCGTAGTCGCCAACGAGGGTCTCAGCGCCGGTGGCCTTGATCTCGGCCTTCACCTTGTCGAACTCCTTGGTGAGGGCGTCGATCTCGGCCTTGAGGAGGGCGAAGCGGTCGGCGAGGGAAGCGGTCATCTCAATCTCCATAAGGGTTTGTCGTTGCGACATGATTGTTCTACGCGAAATCTTTTCGCGTGTCAACAGGGGTCGTACCAAAATTCGTCTTCTGTTTTTCGCGGGTAAATCTGGTTGTTTCTCGCGTCGCACTTCGGGCAGCGGATGCTGCCATCCCAACTTTCGGTAAGGCGGATCTTGCGGGCTGCGCCGCGACTGGCGACAACGCTCCAGCGACATTGAAACGAGATTGGGGACGTGACCGACTGGTCACATCCCCGGCAAATGTAGGCGATGGTGGTGGGGTCGTCGTAGGAGCCCCTACGGAGCATCGGCGGGCTCGCACTCGATGTAGCAGCAGACGGCTTCGTTCAGCGTGTCAAACCGAAGCGGGGGGTCATCTCCGCGCACAACTTCGTAATACGAGAGTATCGGCTCGTCTCTCCTCAAAATTGAGACTGTTCGGATTAATCGCTGGGAGCGCGTTGAGTTGACCACAATCGTGTCGGATCGAGAGCCGTCGAGTACGGCGGTGATGAACGCCGTGTCTCTTTCAAAATTCGACATGCCAAACTTCTCCTAGTTCGTGGGCTTTGACTGCAAGCGCCAGTTGCAAGCGCAGGTAGTCCGCCGGCTCGTCCTGCCACTCGGCCTCCGCGATCCGCTCGCGGAGGGCCTTGATGTGGGCGGTGAGGAGGACTGGCATCACCACTCCGCGTGCTCGACGCAGTCGTCGAGGATCAGATCGCAGAGGTTCTTGTCGGCGATCACGACTGTGGTGACAGCCTCGAAGATGGGGTGCCCGAAACGGTAGACCTGCGTCACGCCCTTGGCGTTGGTGGCGGTGACGGACTCGATGTACCAGTCGTTGTCCTCAACCTCGATCTGAAGCTCGCCGTTGAACATTACGCCGGCGAGGACGGCGTCGAGGCAAAGCTCCTCGACGGGGAAGACGCAGGGGGCGAGGGCGCGGTCGGCGGTGTCGGGGTTGAACATCTGTAATCTCCATCAGGGTTGGTGTCGGTGACAGGATCTTTATAGGCGAAATCTTTTCGGGTGTAAAGTGGCTTTCGCCACTTTTTTTATCGCGGCCCTCGCATAATCCACTGGTGGGCGGTCTCGGGGGCGAGGCGGCCCTCCTCGCGAAGCATGTCCACGAACATGTTCCAGTAGACGTTGGTCTGGGGGCGGTAGCCCTCGCGGCGGGCATCGACCCGCACGTCGTGCATGTAGATCCGGAACTCGCGGAGGGCGGCGGTCTTGGTCATTGTGGGCTCCATTGGTGAGGGATCAGCCGGCGACGACACGGTACGTGCCGTCGAAGTCGCGGTGGATGGTGAGCACCCAGTCGAGGCCTTCGAAGGAGGGGCGGATAGTGCGGAGGAAGGCGTAGGCTTCGGCGAGGGTGGTGGCGGTGTAGAGGGTGGTGGTCATTGTGGGCTCCATCTGTGTGCGTTTCGATGATTGGATAATAGGCGAAATCTTTTCGCGTGTCTACCCCTTCGCGAGGACAATTTGTCTTTTTTTTAAAGTCTGGTACTCTGATTGGGCAAACTCGTAGGGGAGATATGCAATGCCTAAAGAAAACAGTCAGTTAACGTCAATCGTCGCCCGGATCGAAAAGCTCGAAGATGAGAAGGCGGTCATCGCCGAGGACATCAAGGAGGTCTACGCCGAGGCCAAAGGGAATGGCTTCGACGTGAAGATCTTGAGAAAGATCATCGCCATGCGGAAGCAGGACGCTGAAAAGCGGCGCGAAGAGCAGGCCGTGCTGGCCGTCTACATGCAGGAACTCGGCATGCTCGCCGACACCCCGCTCGGTCAGGCGGCCCTCGAACGCGCGAGGGCCAAGTGATGTGGTGGCTGCTTCTGATACCCGGTTACGTCATAGTCGGCCTCGTCGCCTCGATCTCGATCTACGTCACGCACCACGGGGATCGAAAGGAAAACGAGATCATCGGTGATCTGTTCTTCTGGCCGGTTCTTGTTGTCGGGGCCATATTCGTTCTGTCTGCCGGGTTCGTCCGATCATTCGGCGACAGGATTCTCAAGTTGCGAAAGAGCTGACATGCCGCGCTTCAAGCCGACGCCCGAAAAACCTCTTCCCGGTAAGCCGGGAAGGCCCTCGACGTTCTCGCAGGAGATCGCGGACGAAATCGTTCGTCGCATGATCGAAGGTGAAAACCTCACCAAGATCTGCCGGGACGAGCACATGCCGCCGAGGGTGACGGTGTATGCGTGGTTTGACAGCCGCCCCGAATTTTACGCACGGTGCGCGCGCGCGAGAGAGGCTCTCGCTGACTATCTTGTTGATGAGATTGAAGAAATCGCCGCGAGCGCAACGCCAGAGACGTTGGATCAGGTGAAACTGATCGTCTCAACCAAGCAGTGGCGGGCGATGAAGATCGCCCCTCGCATTTACAGCGACCGGAGCAAGACTGAGGTCTCCGGCGCTGACGGCGGCCCGATAAAAATGCAGGCCGAAGTTATTGATGCAAACACGCTGGAGCCGGCTCAGCGCGAGGCGCTGAAGCAGGCGCTGCTGGCCGCAAAGGGGGAGAAGAAGTGATGAATAGAGAAGAATTAGAAGAGGCGTTTCGGGGCTCGGTCAAAGAAATACATGACGACCCGGAAGGGTTTGTGATCTGTCATGTGGCGGCGATGAGTTCGATGGTGATGCTCAGGGCCGCCCTGATGGCAATCATTGAGAACCCAGAGCACGCATCGAGCATGGCTGTGTACGCGCTGGAGCAAGCCGAAGAGTTTACCCCGCGAGAGATCGCGAAGTCTCTCGGGATGAGTTCGTTTGGCGAGACGGTGAACTGATGACGCACAAGCTGATCTCCACCGGGTGGCATTGGCAGTATGGCTGGCTGCGCCGCCCGGACCTCGATGACGCCAACGGCTACTGTTATGAGGAGCCGGATGGGGATCTCGTCTTCACGCAGTCGCTGCGCCATCGAAAAGCGATGCGGCTCGCGTGCTGGCGAGAAGAAGACACTGGCGAGACGTATCTCGCCATGTGCCATGTGCCATGTAAAACGCATAAGTTGGCGAAGGGATGATCCTCAACTTCCAAGGCAAGCTCATCGACATCGAAGGCCAGCTACTCTCAATCTCCAAGTCGGAGTGCGAAGAGTCGCTGGCCGAGTTCGTCCGGCAGGCGTGGCACGTCATCGAGCCCGGAGCCGAGTACATCCACGGCTGGCACATCGATTACATCGCCGAGCATCTGGAGGCCATCACCGATGGCGTCGAGCTGGACGACGGCACGCCGTACAATCGCCTGCTGGTCAACGTGCCGCCCGGCACGATGAAGTCACTCATCACCAACGTCTTTTGGCCGGCGTGGGAGTGGGGACCGCGCAACATGGCGCACCTGCGCTACGTCTGCGCCTCGCACTCGCAAGACCTTGCCGTGCGCGACGGCCTGCGCATGCGCCGCCTCATCTCGTCCGAGTGGTATCAGACGCGCTGGGGAGATCGCGTCACGCTCACCGGCGACCAGAACCAGAAGACCAAGTTTGAGAACACCGCGACCGGCTTCCGGCAGGCCGCAGCCGCCGGCTCCATCACCGGCGCTCGCGGTGATCGCGTCATCATCGACGACCCGCACAGCGTGGACAGCGCGAACTCAGACGCCATGCGGCGCTCGACCGTCGAGTGGTTCCTTGAGGCGGTCCCGACCCGCCTCAACAACCCGAAGCTCTCCGCCATCGTCGTCATCATGCAGCGACTGCACGAAGAGGACGTGTCCGGCGTCATCATCGACAAGGGGCTCGGCTACGACCACATCATGCTGCCGATGCGCTACGACTCGACGCGCCACTGCGTGACCAAGCTCGGCATCGAAGATCCCCGCAACGAGGACGGCGAGCTGCTGTTTCCTGCTCGCTTTCCGGCTGAAGTGGTGGACCGCGACGAGCGCGTCATGGGGCCATACGCGACCGCCGGCCAGTTCCAGCAGCAGCCCACGCCCCGAGGCGGCGGCGTCATCAAGGCCGAGTGGTGGCAACTTTGGGAGCCGAATGGCTGGCCACCGATAGAGTACGTCATCGCGAGCCTCGACACCGCCTACACGACCAAGCAAGAGAACGACTTCAGCGCCCTGACAGTCTGGGGCGTGTTCTCGTCCGACACCAGCGTCGCCGTCGCCAACAAGATCGCCCGCCGGGACAGCGAGGGGATCTCCGAGGTTCAGCGTACCTACATCGAGGGCGCGCCTCGCGTCATCCTCATGTCGGCGTGGCAGGAGCGCATCGAGCTGTCCGACCTGATCGAGAAGGTGGCGGAAACCTGCCAAAAGCTGAAGGTGGACAAGCTCCTGATCGAGAGCAAGGCGGCGGGCATCAGCGTGGCGCAGGAGCTGCGTCGCCTGTACGGCTCCGAGGACTGGGGCGTCCAGTTGGTCAATCCGGGCTCCATCGACAAGCTGGCTCGGCTCTACAGCGTCCAGCACCTGTTCAGCGAGGGGATGATCTACGCCCCGGATCGGGGCTGGGCCGACATGGTGATCCGCCAGTGCGAGGTGTTCCCGAAGGGCAAGCACGACGACCTCGTTGACACCGTGGCCATGGGTTTGCGACATCTGCGCGAGCTTGGGCTGCTGTCCCGCTCTGCGGAACGGTCTGCCGAGATCGAAGATCAGCTCATGCATCGTGGCGGGCCGCCCGCGCCGTTGTATCCTGTTTAGCTTGAGGTCGTGGTTATGTCTGAGAGAATACTTTGCCGGGCGACGGTGGATGTGGAGCTTTCGCCCGACCCGATAAGACTTGGCCGGTTCTCGGTCGAGGTCTTCGGGGAGCCGCCGCACGATTATGTGCGCACCTATACCATACAGGCGAAGTCTGATACTATGGCGGCGCAGGAGGGTCTGCGGCGCTTTGTTGAAGACATAGAGCGTTTGCTGTCTGAAAAGGCGTGAAAATGGCCGGTCTCGTAAATCCCAACATCCGCTTGCCGGGCATCGAGATGCCCGAGGTGATTATTGAGGCCGGTCAGGACGTGCCCGACATCGACACCGAGGGCAACATCCTGCGCATCGAGCACGCTGACGGCTCCGTCTCGGTAAGCCTCGACGGCAAGCCCATCGACGGCCCCGGCGCTCGGGAGCGGGGCGGCTGGTTCAGCAATCTGGTGGACGACATCGATCAGGGCGAGCTGAACCGGATCGCCGACGACCTGCTGCGCGGGATCAATGACGACCTCACTAGCCGGCAGGAGTGGATTGAAGACCGGGCGCAGGGCGTCAGCCTGCTCGGACTCAAGCTCGAAGTCCCCGGCCTTCAGGGCGCGTCGGACGGAGCCCCCGTCGAGGGCATGAGCAAGGTGCGCCATCCGCTCCTGCTGGAGGCGGTGCTGCGATTTCAGGCCAACGCCCGATCCGAGCTTCTGCCGACCGATGGCCCGGTGAAGATCCGCAACGACAACAACAACGCCGACCTCCAGCAGGACCAGCTTGCGCGGGCTCTGGAGCGCGACCTGAACCATTATCTCACCAGCGTGGCGTCCGAGTATTACCCCGACACCGACCGCATGCTGCTCATGCTGGGGTTCGGCGGGACGGCGTTCAAGAAGGTCTACTTTTGCCCCCTGCGCAACCGCCCGGTCAGCGAGACCGTCGATGCCGACGACCTCATCGTCAACAACGCGGCCACCGACCTGCGCAACGCCAAGCGCATCACGCATCGCGTCTACATGAAGCCCTCGACGGTGCGCCGCTTGCAGCTTCTTGGCGTCTACAGGGACGTTGATCTATCCCAACCCAAGGCGGCCAACCTCGATGCGGTGCAGCGCGCTCAGCGCGCGGCGCAGGGTATTGCGGATACCTCCACCAACCCGGACGACCGGGACCGCGAGATCTACGAGTGCTACTGCGAGCTGGACGTTCGCGGCTTTGAGCACCGCTTCAAGGGCAAGGAGACGGGGCTGGAGATCCCCTACCGCGTCACCATCGACCTTTCGACGCGCGAGATCCTGTCCATCGTTCGCAACTACGAAGAGGACGAGGCGGAGCTGCCCGAGGCCCGCACGAACTTCGTAAAATATACCTTCGTGCCCGGATTCGGCTTCTACGACATCGGGCTCCTTCACATTCTGGGCAACACCACCAACGCGGCGACGGCTGGATGGCGCGAGATGCTCGATGCCGGGATGTACGCCAACTTTCCCGGCTTCCTGATGGCAGACACGGGCGGCAGGCAAAACACAAACATCTTCCGCGTGCCTCCGGGCGGCGGTGCGCTGGTGAAGACCGGCGGGATGCCGATCAA
Organism: uncultured Aestuariivirga sp.; assembly: GCA_964392525.1. Taxonomy (GTDB): domain Bacteria; phylum Pseudomonadota; class Alphaproteobacteria; order Rhizobiales; family Aestuariivirgaceae; genus Aestuariivirga. The sequence goes on along the minus strand of CAYMQH010000037.1, from coordinate 11,022 downwards.
TCAGGCGATCATGCCGCTGCCCTACAAGGAGCCCGGTCAGGCGCTGATGAATTTGATCTCCAACATGGTGGAGACGGGCCAGCGCGTTGGTGGGACGGCTGAACTTGCCGTTGGCGAGGGCCGGGCTGACGCCCCGGTGGGCACCACGCTCGCCCTGATCGATCAGGCGACCAAGATCCTCAACTCGGTCCATAAGCGCATGCACGCTGCGCAGGCCGAAGAGTTCAAGCTGCTGGTCCAGTGCTTCAAGGAGAACCCGGAGAGCTTCTGGCAGCGCTGCAACAAGCCGACGATCCAGTGGGACGAGCAGACGTTTCTCAAGGCCATCAACGACTGCGATCTGGTTCCGCAGGCGGACCCGAACACGGCGAGCCAGACCCAGCGCATGATGAAGATCATGGGGCTGAAGCAGCTCCAGCAGGCCAGCCCGTCGCTGTACGACCCCATCGCCATCGACAGCGCCGCCTTGCAGGCCATGGGATGGAGCAATCCGCAGCAGTTCATGGTTCCGCCGGCGTCGCTCCAGCAGAAAGACCCGCCGGAAGTCGAGTACGCGAAAGCGAAGCTCGCCATCGAGAAGCAGAAGGCAGACGCCGACACCATGCGGGCGCAGGCCGACGTGCAGAAGACGATGGCCGAGGCCGGAGGCCAGCCGGGCGCGGAGCCCGATCCGCTCAAGGTGGCGGAGTTGCAGCTTCGCGAGCGCGAAATGGGCCTGAAGCAGGCAGACACGCAGCTCGAAGCGGTCAATCGCGAGCGCGAGCGCGAGAGCCGTGAGCGGCTCGCCGCCGTGCGTCTGGCGCAGGACATCGCCAAGAACCCGATGGGCCTGCCCATCGTCCAGAACATGCTCGATCCGGAGATGCTGCGGCGGCTCCAGAGCAATGAGCCCCCGCTGACGGAGCAGTAAGATGGCCGGAGAGAAGCTGATTCGGCGGGCTATTCAGGCAGCACGCGAGACGCTTTCCCCTGAAGAGCTTCTCATGGGCATTCACAACACCCGATCAGGCCGTGGGCTTGAGATGGTTGAGAGGCTGGGCGGGCTCCCGGCCCCCAGCATTGCCGTCACAAAGCCTGCGCAGGGCTATACCTCGTTTGGCGACATTTCGCTTGTGGCCCCTGTTGAGATGGTGACGCCGGGGCGCAAGACGCCCGCTTTCGGGTCTGATGTGTACTCGCCGCGCTTCCCGTCTGTGGAAGACGATCAGATCTTTCGGGGCTTCACGTCCAGCGGAAAGCGCAGGTATGCGCCAGTCACGATGGAAAATGTCCTTCGCGAGATGAAGGGGCCAATCCGTGGTGGCGAGAACTTCAGCTATGGTCCTGCGTCCATCCGCGCTCAGGTGACGCCGCAGTTTGGCTCCCTGCCGGAGATGCAGGCGGCGCGTGAGAAGATCATTCCGGCCAGCGAGTTCGGGGCTCAAAAAGAGATCTCAGAAGAGATGCTGGAGCGCCTGCGTGAGCGCTTTGAGCCTTACTTCAAGCCGACCGATCCATATCGTCAATCTTGGTCTGCGTTTCCGGAAGTGATGACGGATTACGCTCGCACGGGCAGGCCGTCTGAATTTGCCTATGACTACAAAGATCTTCCGGCGGAAGCCCTGACCGAAGCTCGCAGCTTCTTGGGTCATCTTCGCAACATGCCGACCGAGTATTTCGAGGTGAAGCCGCAGCGAGGCGTTCCTCTCAGTGAGTTTGCCGGCGCAGTCGTGCCCGGCGACGTGCCCGGCGAGGTCGTGGATCGGCTTCGCCGTCTTGGCGTGAGCCGTATTGAGGAATACGGCGATGACGCCAGCCGCCGCGATGCGCTTATGAAGTTCGTGGACGAGCAGGGGTTTGCACAAGGTGGTGAAGTTGAAGGTGGCCGCCTCCTCGAAGACGAATACCCCACGCACTACCTGCCCAACGTCGGGCGTCAGGTCATGGCGGATGGTGGGATGCCCGAGTTTCCCATGTCTGAAGGCGAGCGCAACGCACAGTTGAACGACGCGATTGCCTATGCAGACCGGCTGTCTCGCGCTGAGCGGATGGGCGAGGCTCGCACAGCTCTGGCCCAAACATGGCCCGTTCAGATGGCCAAATCGGTCGTTGGCGGACTGGCATTGCCCGGCGATGTTGCTGCGGGTCGTGTTGACCCAACAAGCGAGATCGGCGTCCAGCGCGCTCTTGATTTGGCCGGATCTGTTATGGGCGGAGGCATGACTGTTGGTTCGGCCCCGCGCGGATCGATTGGCATGTTTTTGGGGCCGTCAGCCAAGACGGCTGATCTTCAGGCGCTCGATTTGGCCCGTGAGATGACCCAGAAGGGCGCGAGCCGCGAAGATGTTATCGGCAAGACTGGGTGGTTCCAAGGAGCAGATGGAAAGTGGCGCTTTGAGATTCCAGATACTGCGGCGTCTCTCCGTCCGGGTTACACGGACAAGACAACGGTTCAAGAAGCTATCAGCCATCCCGAGCTTTTCAGGGCGTACCCTCAACTTGGTGAAGTTGAGTTTTATCACAACCCTATGACACGGACGAACATACAGGGAGGTTGGTCCGGAAATCCAAATGTAAGTGACACCTTCCCCACGTTGCAAATTAACCAAGCTGCAAAAGATCCAAGATCAACTGCAATCCATGAGTTGCAGCATGCTGTTCAGGCAATTGAGGATTTTGCTCCGGGTGGAAACACTTTTGTGCTTAAGAAAGGGACGCCCGCTTGGGAGATTTATCAGGAGCGTCTTGCCGCTATTAAGAAGCCCCTGCCTCTTGAAACGTATGCGGCAGTGGCGGGTTTTGGCGACGATATTGAGGCTGCAAGAAAGTCATACCCTTCTTACCTTAAGGCCGTCAAAAACCCTTCTAGCTTAGTAAAAACAGAGGCGCAGAAGTACGCTGTCGAAACTGCCTATCGGCGCTCTGCGGGCGAGGTCGAGGCGCGAAATGTCCAATCTCGTCTCAAATCAGGCTACGACAAGAGGCCATGGGAAACGCAAGATTTCCCAGAGGACATGCAGATTGTGACTAAGCGCGAGCGCGCTGAAGGTGGTGCTGTCGAGGACGCCCTTGATGTTGTCCGCGCTCAGCCCACCGCCCAGTCCCGCCGTCGCGCCACTATCGCCGCCATCCAGCCCGACGCCCCGGAGTTCTCGCCGGAGGAGCGTGGCCGCATGTTCCGGCAGGCGGTGGAGAATTACAGCCGCTTCCCTGTCAGGCCGGGCGAGGCGACGCTTTCGTCCTATGACCAGACGCCCCGCGAGCGCTTTGGTCAGATGCTCGCTGGCGATGAAGGTGAGCAGACGCCCGGCGGTCGCCTGCGGTCACGCCTCGCGAGCGCCGCTGTAGGCACCACTGGCCTCGAAGGGTCCGGCATCGGGTTCGGCCTCGCTGACCTGCCGATGGCCACGGGCATCCCGCTGATGGCGGCTGACGTTGCTGGATCTGCATCTCGTGGGAATTACGGCGAGGCCGCGATGGGGGCTGCCCTGCCCGCCGCCTACTACGCCCGCAAGCCGATCATGGCGGCTGGCCGGGCGGTGTACGACGCCGGCGCACGCGCTGTAGACACTGCCCGCGACGTGCTGAGTCGCGTCCCTGCGCCTGTGGCTGCCGGCGCTGCTGGGGCTGCGGTGATGACCCCGGAGGAGGCGGAGGCGGGCAAGGCGGACATAGTGCGGCGTGGCCTTGAAGCCGTAACGCGGACTAATCCTCCGCCGCTTCCAAGATCCCTGACGTTGGACGAAGTGCGCCGCACATTCGATCCGCAGGCTGGCGTTGGCATGAGCCCCAGAGAGATCGACCTGCTAACAGATGCATATAGCAAGGTCGCATCTCCCGCGATGATGGACCCAGAATTGGCTCAACTGGGCCAAGAGATTGCGCAGGGGTACATCACCAAGCGCGGATCTGAATTTGGTGGTCGCAGCTTCTTTAGGCAAAAGCCGTCTGTTCCCCTTGAGGAACTCGGTCGCGCCACAACTAGCATCCCGGTCTCTTCGGAGCTGAGGCCAATCGTGGAGAAGTCGTGGCAGCAGGTCGCTCGCGAGCGTCAGGGTAGCCCGGTCATCACTCTTGGCGGAGATCTTTCAGACTGGAACCGAGTTGTCGGTTACGGCCCTCAAGACAACCTTTACGCCCTGTCGCGGCCTTCGGACATTCACGCCGGGTTCGATTACATGCGCGAGCCCAATCCCTACACCGTCTGGGCCAACAATCTTGAGCATGCAGCGGTGTTGGACAAAAAGGTCCAGCAGCAAAAAGACATTTTGCGTGCAGTGGATAAAGACTTGCCGATCATGGCGACCGCCGCCCCGATGGGTCCGCAGTCCATCGACAGCGCAAAAAACATGATGGATATGCTTTTGTCGGCGATTGAGGGGCGTGGGATACACCCTGAATACCTCAAGGATGCGACGGCATATTTGAAGTCTGGCGCATTTGGAAACACCCCAAAAGCAAAAGCGGCGTACAAGAAGAAAATGGAGGGGTTCCCCGGTTTTGAAAATCCCGAGGAAGCCCGTCAGTTTCTTTTGAACAACCCTGAAATCGCAGGAACGGTTCGTGGCGATATTGTAAAGGGCCTTGAGCGCAAAGACTGGGTCAAGAAGGGATTTCCCGAGATTGGACAGCTTCGCTACGCTGCGTCATCGCCGCAGTTTGGGCTTGCGGCGGGCAATTTGATGGGCGGCAGAATGGTCGAAATCGATCCCGCTTTGTTCGGGCGAGCGATGAAAGACAAGATGTTCAGCCATATGACCTACCCCGGAGATACGTTTGGAAGATACTACGCCGACGTTCCGTTGGTTCATCGCCAGTATGGTGCTCCGGACGCCATGGACGAACTCATGGTGAAGTACAACCAATGGCGTCCGGGCGCGAAGAAAAGTGATCCGCCCAAGCCCCCGATCACGGTGCATCCTTTCTCGCTACAGCAGAGTGGCCGTGATACGGCTCGCAAGATGTTTGAAGAGCAGCGCATGATTCAGCGGATAAATGAGCGCATGCTTGAAAGCATTGAGCGCGGCGAACAGCGCCGTCCTCTTTACGGCTTCATGGATGGGGGCGAGGTTGTTGATCGTGCTATAGATCTCGCCAAAGAACTCGGGTCGTCGCCGCGCGAACCCGTAAAATCCTAACCAGCGGCACGGGGGACGCCCCGCAACTCCGGAGTACGTGCATGTCTGACATGGCAAAGAAGTACCGAGAGGCGATGAAGGGCAAAGCCCGGAAGCTCGCCGACGAGAAGGACCAGAAGGTGGACAGCTCCGATTGGAGCCCCGCCGAGCCCTTGAACGCGGACATCAAGACGGGCATGCGCCCGATCTCGCGCCGCGCCTACAAGAGCGGCGGCAAGGTCGAGGGCGAGAGCGCCCCCAAGAACCTTGGTCGCAAGCCCCGTAAGGCTGGTGGGAAGGCTCTGGCTGAAGAGAAGTCCGAGGCTCGCGAGTACGCGAAGGCCAAGACCAATCGCGACGTGAAGGCCGCGAACGAAGAGCGCGAGGGCATCAAGCACATTGGCGGGCTCAAGTCCGGTGGTCGTGCGAAGAAGCAGAACGGCGGCCAGAACAGCGCCCCGGCCTCCGGCATCCGCAGCCGCATTCGCGACATGCTGAAGAGGGTTCACCCCGGCGATGCGGCGGTCCAGCGCGAGCAGCTTCGCGATGTTGGCAGCAGCCAGACCAGCAACATCCCCGCCGAGGACCGGGCTCGCATGGAGCAGATGGCCAATGAATCCGGCATGAAGAAGGGCGGTCGCGCCAAGCGTAAGGACGGCGGCAAGATCGCCACGACCCTCGCCGGTCAGGAGAAGATCCAGAAGGAGCAGGCTGCGGCTTCCAAGCCGACGCGCGCGAAGGCCCAGCACTACAAGAAGGGTGGACGGGCCGAGAAGATGATGGGCGGCCCGATGATGGACCCGCGCATGAACATGGTGAAACCCAAGGCCATGGACTTTGCAGGGGCGCAGGGCACGCCGTACAAGGCGGGCGGTCGCACCAAGAAGCTCGGTGGTGGCGCTCTCATGGGCGGCATTCTTCCGGCCTTGGCCATGGGCGACATGGGCGGCAAGAAGAAGGACGAAGAGGGCAAGAAGGCTGGCGGTCGCATTGCCCGCAAGTCTGGCGGTCGCGCCAAGGGTAAGACGAACATCAACATCGTCATTGCAGCCGGCAAGCCCGCCACGCCTGATATGATGCAGGGCGCTGGTGGCCCTCCGATGCCTCCGGGCGGCATTCCTGTTCCGCTTCCGGGTGGCCCGCAGGGCGCTCCCCCGATGCCGATGGGTGGCATGGGCGCTATGGGCGGCATGCCCATGCCTCCGGCCCCTCCGGCCATGCCAGCCCCCATGGCTCGCAAGACTGGCGGGCGCACTGTCGCCAAGTCCTACAAGGACATGACGGCTGGCGCTGGCTCTGGCGAGGGCCGGATGCAGAAGACCGAGATCGCCGAAGGCAAGCGCGAGGCGCGCAAGGCCGGCGGCAAGGTTTACCGCTCCTACAAGGACATGGATGCGGGTGCCGGATCAGGGCTTGGGCGCTTGGAAAAGACGGAAATCGAAGCGCGTAAGAACTGATGCAAGGGGGCGGCTGGTTCGGTACTCAGCCGCCCCTAAGCCTTTCTAAGGGGGATCTATCATGGCGCAGACTTACAGCGCTTACTTTGCGCATGAACTTAGAAAAGTGATCGAAAACGAGATCAGGGAGAAGACAGAAAGTCTCGGAAATGGCCTCGGAGTGGTTGATTTCGTCGATTACAAGCACAAAGTTGGTATTATCATGGGTCTTCGGCTGGTCTTGAATGACCTTTTTGAGTTAGCTGAAGAGAACTGCAACCGAAAAGAGTTCGGGCGGCAGTAATAAAGGGAGACAAAATGTCTAACATCGCGATGTTGCACGAGAAAGACCCCAAGCAGGTTCTTCTCGAACAGGTTGGCGACCTCTCCAAGATTGAGGTTTTCAACATGCAGGTTCTCGTGGCGGTCTATATCCGCCCGGAGAAGACGAAATCCGGCCTGTATCTGTCGGACAAGGCCCGTGACGAGGACCGCTATCAGTCCAAGGTGGGTCTCATCATCAAGAAAGGGCCGACCGCCTTCGTTGATAAGGACGGCGAGTGGTTCTCCGGCCTCGAAATTAAGGAGGGCGACTGGATTGTCTTCCGCCCGTCCGATGGTTGGAACATCACCGTGAACGGGGCGCTGTGCCGCATGCTCGATGACATGTCCGTTCGCGCCCGAATCGAGCATCCCGATCAGGTTTGGTGAGGAAAATATGTCAAACACCGAAGAAAAGCTCGAAGTTGAGGTCGTTGACGATCAGCCCCTCGAAGTTGTCGTCGAAAAGACCGAAAAAGAGCCTGAAGTTGTCTCAAAGCAGGAACTTGAGCCCGATGACGGCATCAAAGACCTGAAAATTAGGCTCGAACAGGAGAAAATCGCCCGCGCGGAGGCCGAAAAGCAGGCTCAACACGCTCGGGAGCAGGCTTACTACGCCAGCAATGAGGTGCATGACACCAATTTGCAGCTTGTGAAGAACGCAATTGAGACTGTGAAGTCTAACAATGACGTTCTCAAGCGCGCGTACAGCGAAGCACTGTCTGTTGGCGACTACAGCAAGTCCGCCGAGATCCAAGAGGCGCTTTCGATCAACGCTGCGCGCCTCATGGAGTTGGAGCGCGGTCGTTCCGCTATGGAGCAAGCGCCAAAGCCGCAGAAGCCGGAGCCGGTTCGTCCGTCCGACCCTGTGGAGGCGCTCGCCGCTCAGCTTTCGCCCCGCTCTGCCGAGTGGGTGCGCAAGAACCCGCAGTGCGTGACCGACCCACGCATGTACCAGAAGATGGTGGCCGCCCATAATCTGGCCTTGGCGGACGGCCTCCAGCCCGACACAGACGATTACTTCGCCTATGTCGAAGACACCATGAAGATCCGCCGCCAGCCCGCGCCGGCGCGTCAGGAGGTCGAGGACGATGACGCTACATCGTCTGCGGCGAAGGCTGTCCAGCGGCGCAGCGCGCCCCCGGCGGCCCCTGTAACGCGGTCGGGCACGCCAACCGGGCAGCGTCCGGGGACCGTGCGGCTGTCGAAGGCCGAGGCCGAGACGGCCCGCGATCTTGGCATGACCGAAGAAGAGTACGCTCGCAATAAATTGCTGCTTCAGAAGGAAGGACGCCTCTAATGGCTCGCACTAGTAAATTCCAGCAGGCCGCTGCTGAAAACGAGATGGCTCCGGAGCGTCCGCCGCTTCGCACCAGCCCCAAGGCGGAAGATCCGCGCGAGCGCGCAAGGAAGCGCGCCGAGCAGATCCGCGAGCACCTTGGCGGCATCGATGAGAGCACGGATGAGTTCTACATCCCGACCAGCATCATTCCGGACGGGTGGACCTACGAGTGGAAGCGCCACACGATCTACAATCAGGAAGACCCTGCCTACACCGTGCAGCTTGCGCGCGAGGGCTGGGAGCCTGTCCCGGTGGATCGCTGCTCCCGCCATCGTTCTATGATGCCGGACAACTGGCCCAAGATGACGATTGAGCGCAAGGGCATGGTCCTGATGGAGCGTCCGTCAGAGATCTCTGAGCAGGTGCGCCGCATGGATCTGATGCGAGCCCGCCAGCAGGTCCGGGTGAAGGAGCAGCAGCTCGCCACGACGCCCGAGGGCACCATGACCCGCGACGATTCTCGGGTGGCTCCCAAGATTAAGAAGTCCTACGAGGCGATGCCGATCCCAGAGGATTGATAATCTCGCAAGTAGAGCCGCCTCCGGGCGGCTCTTTACTTTTGAATCCCCATCATACATACTTCCGTCAAGGCTGATTGCCTCCCTCCCCCGGCGTGGAGGGTAAACATATCCTGCTTCCTTAGCCTCCCCGGTGTGAGGTGACGGAGCTTCCCGTAAAAAGGAGGAACCGTCATGGCGAATACCAATGCGCCCTTCGGTTTCCAGCAGTACAGCGGTAACGGCTCTGCCCCGACCTATGAGCAGGTTCCGGTGCAGATTGCCTACAATGCTTCGGCCATTTACTACGGCGATCCCGTAGAGGGTGACGCCAACGGTCAGGTCGTTCGCGGCGACGGCACGACGGGCAACTCCGGCATCGCCGGCGTCTTCGTCGGCTGCAAGTATCTCTCGGTCTCGCAGAAGCGCACCGTGTGGTCCAACTATTGGCCCGGCTCGGATGTTGCCTCCAACCAGACGGTTGAGGGCTATATCATCAACGACCCGAACGCCAAGTTTGTGGTTCAGACCGGCGCGACTGGCGCTACGCAGTCCACCGTCAACCTCAATGTCACCTACGACATTGGCACCGGCAACGCTGCGAATGGTCTTTCTGGTGCGTTCGTGGATGTGTCCACTGCCGCCATCACGGCGACCTTTGCCTTCCGCGTGGTTGGTCTTGTTCAGGATCCGCCGGGCGCTCCGGGCACGGAAGCTGGCGCATACAATCGCGTGATTGTGGCGTTCAACAACGTGGCCACCAAGTCCCTGACTGGCATCTAAGAGGAGTAAGGACCAATGGCTGTCAATCTTTCGGCTATTAAAGACCTTCTCCTCCCCGGTCTCCGTGGAATTGAAGGCAAGTACGAGCAGATCCCGTCGCAGTACGACAAGATCTTCACGAAGCACAACTCGAAGATGGCTCTGGAGCGCACCGCTGAGATGCGTTTCCTTGGCTACGCTCAGTTGAAGACTGAGGGCGGTCAGACGGCGTTCGATAACAACGCCGGCGAGCGCTACGTCTACAACCAAGAGCACGTCGAGATCGGCCTTGGCTACGCGATCACCCGCAAGGCCATCGACGACAACCTCTACAAGAGCCAGTTTGCTCCGTCGAACCTCGGCCTGATCGAGTCCTTCGCTCAGACCAAGGAAATCTACGGCGCGAACGTGCTGAACACCGCCACGACCTACAATGCGTCGGTCGGCGGCGACGGTAAGGCGCTTGTCGCGGCTGACCATCCCATCGATGGCTCCACGATTTCCAACTACGCCACCAACGATCTCAACGAAGCCACGCTGCTGAATGGCATGATCGCCATCCGCACGAACTTCCGCGATCAGGCTGGCCTGAAGGTCTTCGCGCGCGGTCGTCGCCTTGTGGTGCCGCCGCAGCTTGAGCCGGTTGCGATCCGCCTGACGAAGACGGAACTGCGTCCCGGCACGGCGGACAACGATGTGAACGCGATCATGATGACTTCGGGCGGCCTGCCCGAGGGCTACATGGTCAACGACTACCTCACGTCGTCTCGCGCTTGGTTCCTGCTCACCAACATCGACGGCCTCTCCTACATGGAGCGTGTCGGCTTTGAGACGGATATGCAGGTCGATTTCGTGACCGATAACCTTCTCGTGAAGGGTTACGAGCGTTACTCGTTCGGTTACTACAACTGGCGTTCGATCTGGGGCTCGCTCCCGACCTGATGCTTCTGGGCGGGGCTTCGGCCCCGCCTTTTTCTAGGCGTTTGATCGCGTTGACCGGCCTAGCGGACGCTGCACAGACAACGCGGTCTTTCTCGTGCAGGAGGTGCTAATGGGCACTACCACTTTCACTGGACCCCTCAAGGCCGGTGACGTTCTCGACACGACCGGAACGACGGTCGGATCGATTAGGAACGTCGGCTTTGTAAAGATGTCTCAGTCTTCGGCGCTTACGCAGGCGACGAACGGCTCGACGGCTGGCCTCTATACGACCGACATCGTTGTTCCGGCCGGTTCCATGATCACCGCCATTCGCGTTTACGTGAATGTCGTGTGGGATGGGGCTGCTACGACGTTTTCTGTTGGCACGTCGGCTACGGCGACAGAGCTTGCTGTCACGCAGGCCGGCGGCACACTCGCAATCGTCGATGTTGCTCCGGGTGCCAACGCTACGCGCGTGAACGCTTGGGCCGATGTCGGCACCAGCGACGTGCGCATCTATGTGCTTTCAGCCAACACGGGCGCTGGCACAGGGTTCATCGAAGTCGAGTACGTTCAGGCTCGCAACATCGTTTAATAGGAGGCTTCCATGGGTGCTTACAAAGGCAAGGCTTCCACGATCAAGGAAG
>CAYMQH010000036.1:0-26498 GCA_964392525.1 uncultured Aestuariivirga sp. | reverse complement strand
GCCACCCTGTCCTTCAGCACGTTCAGCGCGGCGCCTGCCTCGCGGCGCTCGTCCGGGCTCATTGTCGCCAAGCTCTTCATGCGCTCGGAGATCGAGCCCTTCTTGCCGAGTGCTGAAACGCGCACCGCTTCAATGGCCGCTTCATCGCTGGCGGCTTCGATCTCGGCCAGGATCTGCTGTTCGAGTGTCGCGAGGCTCATGTAAGTCTTCCTCTGGAAATGAAATGACCGGGCTCAGTGTGCCGAAAGACACGCTGTGGCCCGGTCAAGGCAATCGGAATTCGACGTGCGAAGATCGCGCGCGGGCTGATTAAGCCTGCGCAGCCTTGGCCTTCTCGACGAGAGCGGCGAAGGCAGCCTGATCATGCACGGCGAGATCGGCGAGAACCTTGCGGTCAACTTCGATCCCGGCCTTGTCCAGGCCATAGATAAATCGGCCATAGGTCAGGCCGAGTTCGCGGGTCGCGGCGTTGATGCGCTGGATCCACAGCGAGCGGAAATTGCGCTTCTTGGTGCGGCGGTCGCGGTAGGCATATTGTTCGGCCTTCTCGACGGCCTGAACGGCGACGCGGAAGATGTTCTTGCGGCGGGAGAAGTAACCCTTCGCCTGCTTCATCACCTTCTTGTGGGCCTTGCGAGCGACGGTACCGCCCTTTGAACGTGGCATTGCTGTCTCTCCTCGGTCTTACTTGGCGATATAGGGCATGTGGATCTTGACGAGGCGCTCGTCACCCGCCGCCAGCACCATCGTGCCGCGCTGGTTGCGGATCTGCTTGTTCGTGCGCTTGATCATGCCATGGCGCTTGCCGGCCTGACCTGCCTTGATCTTGCCGGAGGCGGTCACCTTGAACCGCTTCTTGGCCGAGGACTTGGTCTTCATCTTGGGCATTTTGCTTCATCCTTTCAAAGCGTTAGAAAGCCGCCCTGGCATGCCCTTTACAGGCCAGGCGGCTTGAACCGGCGGGTTTAAGCAAAACCGGCCCGGAAATGCAAGCGGGGTGGGGCTAAAGATGCCCCGTAAGGCCCGTCACCCCGGCGAAGGCCGGGATGACATGTTCGATGGGATGGGAGTTCCGCGGCCTACTTCGGTGCCAGCACCATGACGATCTGGCGGCCTTCAAAGCGCGGTTCGGATTCAACCTTGGCGATCTCCACCGTGTCCTTCTTCACCCGGTCCAAGAGCTGCTGACCCAGTTCCTGGTGGGCCATTTCGCGGCCGCGGAAGCGCAGCGTGATCTTGACCTTGTCGCCTTCCTCGAAGAAGCGCCTGATGGCGCGGAGCTTCACGTCATAGTCATGGTCGTCGATCATCGGGCGCATCTTGATCTCCTTGATCTCGATGACCTTCTGCTTCTTGCGGGCCTCGGCGGCCTTCTTCTGTTCCTGGAACTTGAACTTCCCGTAGTCGAGGATCTTGCAGACGGGCGGCTTCGCATCGGGCGAAATCTCCACGAGGTCGAGGTTGGCCTCTTCGGCCATCATCATCGCCTGGCGGATCGGCACGACGCCGACATTGGCACCATCGGCGCCGATGAGGCGCACGTCGCGGGCATCGATGCGGTGGTTGATCCTGTGTCCTTCTTCCTTTTGCGGGGGGGCGGCTCCGCGGCTAACTGGCCTCCTGGGTGGAATGCTCAAGTGTGGTTCAGCTCCTGTGGCGGGCGTGCGGCCGTTGCCGCCTTGCCCTTGGTTGGTTGCGAGGTGCTTTAGACATTGATTGGGGTATCCCCGTCAAGCGCCGAAAACGCGGTAATTCAGACGTTCGCCACGTTGCGGCGCTGGCCGCGGCGGCCGGGGCGGAGTTCCACCACCTGATCCGGAACGCTGATGTGAAACACCGTTCCCCCCGGCCCGGTTTCATGCAGGCGGATGTCGCCGCCATGGGCCCTGGCGAGATCCGCTGCAATGGCGAGGCCAAGCCCCACGCCGCCCGATTTCGCGGCGCTCTGGAAGGCCTCGAACAGCTTCGGCCGCACCCGCTCGGGAATGCCGGGGCCATCGTCACGGACTTCGATGGTCACCACGCTGCCTTCGCGCCAGGCGCGAAGCTGGATGTGGCCGTCGGCCGGGCGGGTTTCCAGCGCCTGAATGGCATTGCGCAGCAGGTTCATGAGGATACGGTTCAGCTGTTCGCGGCCCGCATCGATCAACAGCCCGGGCGGTATGTGGTTGTAAAGCACCACATGGGCGGGTGCCTGCAGGACGGCGGCTTCGATCGCCTCATCTGCCACCTCCTTCAGCGTCAGCATCTCGCGCAGCGGCGGCGGCTCCTCGGCGCGGCCGTATTTCAGTGTTTCGGTCAGGAAGGAAATGGCCCGGTCGAGGCTGATGATCAGCTTCGGCGCGAAGCGCCGGACCGTCGGGTCATCGACGCTGGTCAGGCGGTCGGAAATCACATGAGCGGAGGACAGCATGTTACGGAGGTCATGGCTCACCTTCGATACGGCAAGTCCAAGTGCTGCGAGCCGGGTTTTCTGCTGCAGCATGCCCGACAGCTCTGACTGCATGTCGTGGAGCTCGCGCTCGGCGAGGCCGATCTCGTCCCGGCGGGCCGAGGGCGCGATGATGCGGGAACGGTCTTCGGGGTCCTGCCGGAAGGCCAGCATGTTGCGCGTCAGGCGCTTCACGGGGGTCAGCAGCACCCGGTTCAGCGCGGCAAACACCAGCCCCGCCACGATGATCGAGAGGATCACCGAGAGGATCAAGATATTGACGGCATAGCCGATCATGGCGGTGCGCAGCGGCGCTTCGGCCAGTTGCACCGCGATCACGCCGCCGGCCATGTTGGGCGGCTGGCCGGTAACGCTGATTACCCGGTCGCCGGAACGCAGCATGACGGCCAGCGCATCCGCGATGGCAGGCACCCAGCGGATGTCGCGAAGATCATAGGCGGCGTCGATCCTGTGGCTGGCGTCGCTCCGCAGCATCAGGCTGCGCGAATTGCTGCCATTCAGCGATACGGCAAGCACGCCTGCGCCACGCAGGATCTCGGCCTTGAGTTCGCCCGACAGCAGCCGGTCGGGTGCTGCCGCGGCCGCCAGCGCCGCAATCTCCGCCTGGGCCATGCGGCCCTTCAGCCACTGGATGCGGAAATTTGCGATGGAGGGCAGGAAGATCAGCACCTCGCCCAGCATGACGAAGGCGACGGTGAGGACGAGCAGCTTGCCCGAGAGCCCACGGAAAAGCCCCGGTTGACTGTGTCCTGCCCTTTGTCCTTCATCGCTCATGGAATGACGGCTCCGATCACCCTGATGATACGCCGCAGCAGCGGATTGGATGCTAGGCCCGCATAATAAGCCACTGCGGCGCGTTTTCCCGCCTCGCCGCGAGTCGGGTAGGGCAGCACGGGCGAGATCATCGCGCTGGCCTTGAGGCCCTGCGCCATGGCGAGGATCCACGGCTGGATCAATTCGCCGGCACCTGGTGCAAGAATGGCAGCACCGAGGATGCGGCCGCCCCGGCCGGTTATGATCTTCACCATGCCGGCTGGCGCGGCCTCGGCCTGGGCCCGGTCATTGTCGTGGAAGGGCCAGCGCAGCACCCGCACCGCTTCGCCGTGACGGGCGCGCGCTTCTGCTTCGCCGAGGCCCGCTTCGGCAAATTCCGGGTCGGTGTAGATCGCCCGCGGAATTACCGCCGGACGGCCCGCGAGGTTGAAGAGAACATGCCGGATGACCACCCCTGCCTGATAGCCTGCCTCATGGGTGAAGCGCCCGCCCGCCACATCGCCGATCGCGTAGACCCGGCGGTTCGTGGTGCGGAAGGCCCGGTCGACGCGGATGCCCTGCGGTGTTGCCGCGATGCCTGCAGCCTCGAGCCCCAGCCCCTCGACATTGGGGCTGCGCCCGGCCGCCACCAAAAGGTGAGAGCCGGACAGCGCTTCACCGCCATCGCGTTCCAGGACGATCCGCCCCGCCTCCGCGGCAACCCGCCGGATCTGCTGCCCCGCCAGAATGTCGACGCCCTCGACGCGCAACTGGTCCAAAAGCTGTGGCCCCAGTTCGCCGTCACTGCGCGCCAGCGGTGTTCCAGCCTCCACCACGCTCACGCGCGCGCCGAGCCTCGCATGGGCCTGCGCCATTTCAAGTCCCACCGGACCCGCGCCGATGATCAGCAGGTGATCGGGCAGAACCGTATTCCGGAACAGCGTCTCGTTGGTGAGGAACGGCACATCGCCAAGGCCCGGAATGGGCGGAATGGCAGGCCGCGAGCCGGTGGCGATGACGAAGCGCCGCGCGGTGAAGTGCTGTCCCGCCGCTTCGATGTCGGCAGGCCCGGTGAAGCGGGCTGCGGCGCGGATGACGGTGACGCCCAGCCCCTCGAAGCGCTGCTGGCTGTCATTGGGGGCGATGGCCGCGATGGCGCGGTGCACATGCGCCATCACCGCCGCATAGTCGACCTTGGGGTCAACGGCGGCGATGCCGAAGCGCGAGGCCTTGCGCATGGCGTGGGCCTGCTTTGCGGCGGCCAGCAGCGCCTTGGAGGGCACGCAGCCGTTGTTCAGGCAATCACCCCCCATCTCAGCCCGTTCGAACAGCACGACGCGTTGCCCGAACTGCGCGGCAGCGGCAGCCACTGACAGCCCGCCCGCGCCAGCCCCGATCACCGCAATGTCGAAACGGTTGGCGCTCATGCGCGTTGGGTCCGCCGCCCTGTCCACAGCCTGATGCCGAGCGGGATCAGCGCCACAAGGCCCAGGGCGGTCAAGCCGAGGCCAAGCTCAGGCGAGAGCAGGGAAGAGGCGGTGAGGTCGAACTGGCATGGTCCGGCGGGCGCCTGTGCCATGCAGGCCGCATGTGCCGCCAGTTGCCGGTCGATCACCGCGTCGAGCCCCGCACCCACCAGTGCGAAGGCGATGCAGCCCGGAATGATGCCGAGCGCGGTTGCTACCACGAAACTGCGCAGCGGAATGCGGCACAACCCGGCCACGGCATTGACCGCCCAGAACGGGAACACCGGCGTCAGCCTCAGGAACAGCAGAAGGCTGAAGGCATTGGCCGAAAACCCCTGTGACAGGCGCTGAACCAGTGGCCCGGCGCGTTCCGCCATTGCTGCGCCGAAGGAGGTCTTCACGATCTCGAAGACGATGACCGCCCCCACCACCGCCGCCACCAGCGTAGCCGGAATGCTCAAGGCCCAGCCGAACAGAAAGCCGCCGGCGATGCTCATCACGGTGGCACCCGGGATGGAGAGGGCGACGACCGCCACATAGAGAGCCACATAGGCAGCAAGCCCCAGCGCCAGATGGCCGCCCACCCAATCGTGCAGCGCATCGCGGTTCGCAGCCAGTGTTTCGAGGCTCAGATAGCTGCCAAGGCCGAGGCCGTAGCCCAGCGCCGCCAGCGCCACCAGCAATGCCAGCGGCAGCCAGCGGCCAAGCCGGGCGGAAGGGGGGGATGGTGTGGCGGTTCTTGTCATCGCGACCAGCACTTGATACCATTTCCAGCTCTGGTGGTAGGGGGTGTCACCACCTCGTGAGCAGAGTTCAGCGGCAGTGTTCAGGTCGCGTTGACTTCTGGCCGCGTTTCCAGCATAAGCCTGCTCAAATTCCTGAAGCACAATGAACCTTGTCTCAGGGCATGTCCGGGCCGACCCCGTCATGTAATTGGAAACATTGGCCAAACGGCCCAGAACGGAGTACCGAACGTGAAGCGTACCTACCAGCCCTCCAAGCTCGTCCGCAAGCGCCGTCACGGCTTCCGCGCCCGCATGGCCACGGTTGGCGGCCGCAATGTTCTCGCCCGCCGCCGCGCCAAGGGCCGCAAGCGCCTTTCGGCCTAAGTGCCGGATTTCTGACTGACATGGAACGCCTGAAGCGACGGCAGGATTTTGTTGCCGCCGCTCGGGCGTCTTACGCTGCCATGCCCGGCATGGTGGTTCAGATGCGCGCCCGCGGCGATGACGGCCCGCCGCGCGTGGGCTTCACGGCGACAAAGAAAATCGGCAATGCCGTGATACGCAACCGGGTAAAGCGCCGTCTGCGCGAACTGGCGCGGCTGCAGCTCGTGGCCATTGCCCGTCCCGGCCATGACTATGTGCTGATCGGGCGAGCCCCCGCATTCGGCCGCGCCTATGCCGACCTCGAGACAGATTTCAATTCCGCATTGAAGCGGCTGCACCGCCCGGCCCGGACGCCGGCGGACAAGGGAGCATCATGAAATACGACAACAAGAATTTCATTCTTGCCATCGTCCTCTCCATGCTGATCATTTTCGGCTGGCAGTATTTCTATGCGGCTCCGCTGCAGCAAAAGCTTTCCGAGGAAACCGCACAGACGCAGCAGACCGCAGCACCCGGTCAGACCCAGACAGCACCCGCCGCCGGCGGCAGCGTGCCCGGAACGGTGGCTGCCGGCCAGGTGGTGACGGCGCAGGAAGCTCTTGCGGCCTCGCCCCGGCTCAAGATCGAGACGCCCTTCGTCTCGGGCTCGATCAACCTCAAGGGCGCAACCTTCGACGACCTCCACCTGCTGAAGTACCGCGAGACGATCGCCCCTGACAGTCCCACCATCACCTTCCTCACGCCCAGCGGCACCAGGGATGCGCTGTTCGCCGAGCAGGGCATTGTGGGCGCCACCGGTACCACGGCGAAGCTTCCCACACCCGATACGGTGTGGACGGCGCCCGCCGGTGCGGTGCTGAGCGAACAGAACCCTGTCACCCTCACCTGGGACAATGGCGAGGGCCTGAAATTCAGCCGCAAGATCGAGATCAGCGAGTCCTATGTCTTCACTGTCACCCAGACGGTGGAGAATCGTTCTCAGACGGCGGTTGCCGTTATCCCTTATGCCCGCGTCCAGCGCCAGAATACGCCGGTCGTCTCGGGCTATTGGGTGTTCTTCGAGGGCATGCTCGGCTGGATCGACGGCAGCCTGCGCGAGGTCCACTACAGCGACGTCGTCGATCAGACCGAGCCTGACAAGACCGACACCACCGGCGGCTGGCTGGGCTTCACCGACAAATACTGGGCCGCGGCCGTGATCCCCGACCAGACGACGCCGGTCACCGCGAATTTCCTGCACACCAAGCTGAACGGCCGCGACATCTACCAGGCGGATTATCTCGCCAGGGAAGCCCTGATCGTACAGCCGGGCGCCTCGGCCTCCTCGACAGGGCGCATCTTCGCGGGCGCCAAGGTGGTGAACACCATCAACGCCATCGAAGCCAAGTACCAGATCCAGGGCTTCAACTACATGATCGACTGGGGCTGGTTCTATTTCCTCACCAAGCCCTTCTTCTACCTGCTGGACTGGCTGAACGGCCTCGTCGGCAACTTTGGCGTCGCCATCCTGCTCGCAACGGTGCTGGTCAAGGCGGCGGTGTTCCCGCTCGCCAACAAGTCCTATGCCTCGATGAGCAAGATGAAGAAGTTGCAGCCCGACATGGAGCGGCTGAAGAAGGAATATCCGGACGACCGGATGAAGCAGCAGCAAGGCATGATGGAGCTTTACAAGCGCGAGAAGGTCTCGCCCTTGTCGGGCTGCCTGCCCGTGCTGGTGCAGATCCCGATCTTCTTCGCGCTCTACAAGGTGATTCTCACCTCGATCGAATTGCGCCACGCCCCGTTCTTCGGCTGGATTCACGATCTCTCGGCACCCGATCCGACCAGTATGTTCAACCTCTTCGGCCTCATACCCTGGACCGTACCGGAGCTTTTGCTGATCGGCGTCTGGCCCATCATCATGGGCATCACAATGTGGCTGCAGATGCGTCTCAACCCAACCCCGCCTGATCCGATTCAGGCCAGCCTGTTCAACTGGATGCCGGTGATCTTCACCTTCATGCTGGGGACCTTCCCGGTGGGGCTCGTCATCTACTGGGCGTGGAGCAACACGCTCTCCATCCTGCAGCAATCCTACATCATGAAGCGCCACGGCGTGGAGATTGATTTCTTCGGCAACATCCGCGACAGCCTGCCCTTCCTCAAGAAGAAGGCTTCCAGTTGAACGAGCGCTTCACCTCGGACAGCATCGATGCGGGCCGCCGTCTGTTCGGCGGCCCGTCACGTTTCCTTCTTGGTGTCGCAAAGCTCGAGCAGCTGCCGCCGACCAAGGGTGTGGAGATCGCCTTTGCCGGCCGCTCGAATGTCGGCAAGTCCTCGCTCATCAACGCGTTGACGGGCGTCAACGGGCTGGCGCGCGCCTCGAATACGCCAGGCCGCACGCGCGAACTCAACTTCTTCGACGTGAACGCGGCGCTGACCCTGGTAGACATGCCGGGCTATGGATATGCCAAGGCCTCCAAGGCCGAGGTCAAGGCCTGGCAATCGGTGCTGAAGGGCTATCTGCGCGGCCGCCCGGGCCTCACCCGGGCCTTTGTGCTGATCGATTCGCGCCACGGCATCCTCAAGACCGACGAGGAGATGTTCGAACTTCTGGACGAGGCGGCCGTCACCTACCAGATCGTTCTGACCAAGACCGACAAGGTGAAGCCCGCCGAGCTCGCGAAGGTCATGGAGAAGGTGCAGGCGGCCATCAAGAAGCACCCGGCCGCCTTCCCGGAAATCCACGCCACGTCGAGCGACAAGGGGTCCGGCATTCCGGAGCTTCGCGCCGAGATCGCGGGCCTACTTTAAACCGGCGCCAATGTCCTGTATGGCGCTTGCCGATTGACCCGGGGGACCAGACATGGACGAACTCACCACGACCGCCCGCATCCTCTCCGAGGCGCTGCCGTTCCTGCAGCGCTATGACGATCAGATTATCGTGGTGAAATATGGCGGCCACGCCATGGTGGACCCGAAGCTGGCGCACCAGTTCGCGCGTGACATGGTGATGCTCAAGGTCTGTGGCCTCAACCCCATCGTGGTGCATGGCGGCGGCCCGCAGATCAACAGGATGCTCGACAAGCTGGAAGTGAAGCCCGAGTTCCGCGAGGGGCTGCGCGTCACCGACGAGGCGACCATGTCGGTGGTCGAAATGGTTCTCTCCGGTTCCATCAACAAGTCGATCGTCGCCTCGATCCAGCAGGCTGGCGGCCGGGCGGTGGGCATTTCCGGCAAGGACGGCAATCTGATGATCGCCGAGCGCCTGACCAAGAAGAAAGCGGACCCCGCAACCGGCAAGACGGTGGAGATCGACTTCGGCTTCGTGGGCGAACCGGTGCGCGTCAACACTGAAATTCTTGAAACCATCATGAAGAGCGATGCGATCCCCGTCATCGCGCCGGTGGGCGTTGGGGTCGAAGGCGAGACCTTCAACGTCAATGCCGATACGGCAGCGGGCGCCATCGCCACCGCCACCCGCGCCAAGCGCCTGTTGCTGCTCACCGACGTCACGGGCGTTCTCGACAAGGACAAGAATCTCATCAGTGAACTGACCATAGAGGAGTTGCCGGAGCTGATCGCCAATGGCACCGTGACAGGCGGCATGATTCCGAAAGTCGAAAGCGCGGCGGCAGTTGTCGAATCGGGCGTCGAAGGCGTCATCATCCTTGATGGCCGGGTTCCCCATTCCGTGCTTCTCGAACTCCTGACGCCGCATGGTGTCGGTACCCGCATTTCAAGGGCAGGCGCATGAAGGGCTTCTCCCACGTCGATACCTGGGTCTTTGACCTCGACAATACGCTCTATCCGGCGTCCTGCCGGCTGTTCGACCAGATCGACGTGAAGATGGGTGAATTTGTCTCGCGCCTTCTCAACGTCGACTATGCCGAGGCCAAGCGCCGCCAGAAGGAAATGTTCTACAAATACGGAACGACTCTGCGCGGGCTGATGACGGAGCACGCCATCACGCCTGATGACTTCCTCGACTATGTGCACGACATCGATCATTCGCCCGTGCCGCCCAACACCATGCTGGATGAGGCGCTCCACGCGCTGCCCGGCCGCAAGCTCATCTTCACCAATGGCACGGTGGCACATGCCGAGAAGGTTCTGAACCGCATCGGTATCACGCATCACTTCGGGGACATCTTCGACATCGTGCATTCGGACTTTGTCCCGAAACCAGAAATGGAGCCCTACCGGAAATTCGTGCGCCAGACGGGGATCAACCCCACGACTGCCGCCATGTTCGAGGACATCGCGCGCAACCTCGAAGCGCCGCACGCGCTGGGCATGGCCACGGTTCTGGTGGTGAGCCCGGACAACAAGGATGCCGAGCACCTGAACCGCGCCACGGGCGGGCTGGAGAAGGCGCACATCCATCACGTGACGGATGACCTGCCGGTCTTCCTCGCCAATCTGGCGTCTCAGCTAAAAGGCCAATCTTGACCCGCCGCGCCAAATAGGGCGAAAGGCAACATCATTCAGTGGGAGCACAGCCATGACCGATCTTCAGACGACCATCGAACAGGCCTGGGAAGGCCGCGACAAGGTCAACCTCGAAACCAGGGGCGCGGTCCGCGATGCCGTCAATGCCGCGCTGGACCTCCTTGATTCGGGCAAGGCCCGCGTCGCGGAGAAGCGTGATGGCGAATGGCATGTGAACCAGTGGCTGAAGAAGGCGGTGTTGCTGTCCTTCCGCCTCAATGACATGTCGATGATTTCCGGCGGCCCGGGCGGTTCCAGCTGGTGGGACAAGGTGCCCTCCAAGTTCGATGGCTGGGGCGAAAAGGAATTCCGTTCGGCCGGCTTTCGCGCGGTGCCGAACTGTGTCGTCCGCAAGTCGGCCTATGTGGCGCCGGGCGCCATCCTCATGCCGTCCTTCGTCAATCTGGGCGCCTATGTCGATACGGGCACGATGGTCGATACCTGGGTGACGGTCGGTTCCTGTGCCCAGATCGGCAAGAATGTGCATCTCTCGGGCGGCGTCGGCATCGGCGGCGTGCTGGAGCCGATGCAGGCCGGCCCCACCATCATCGAGGACAATTGCTTCATCGGCGCGCGTTCGGAAGTTGTCGAAGGCGTGGTCGTGGGCGAAGGCTCGGTCATTTCGATGGGGGTGTTCATCGGCCAGTCCACCAAGATCATCGAGCGCGAGACTGGCAAGGTCCATATGGGCAAGGTGCCACCTTATTCGGTGGTTGTCTCCGGCTCCCTGCCGCAGAAGCCCTATGCCGATGGTTCGCCCTCGCCGTCGCTCTATTGCGCGGTGATCGTCAAGCGGGTGGATGAGAAGACCCGTTCCAAGACGTCGATCAACGAGCTCCTGCGGGACTGACCGATCGTCTTGCATGTCTTTTTTCTTCTGGAAGCCCGGCCGGCAGTGGCCGGGCTTTTCGTTTCCTGCCGACTTGCTCTACAATGCCCGCCATGAAGAACGCTCCCACCGATCCCGTTCCGCTGCTGCAGGATCTCATCCGCTGCAAATCCGTGACGCCCGCTGAAGGCGGGGCACTCACTTATCTGGAGAACCTGCTCTCCACCCATGGCTTCGTCTGCCACCGGCTGATCTTCCGTGAGGAAGGTACGCCCGATGTCGAGAACCTCTTCGCCCGCTTCGGCACAGGCTCCCCGCATCTGTGCTTTGCAGGCCATACCGATGTGGTGCCCGAAGGCATTGTCGAAAGCTGGGCACACCCGCCCTTTGCCGCCGACATCGCCGATGGCTTCGTCTATGGCCGCGGTGCCACGGACATGAAAGGTTCGGTCGCGGCCTTCGCGGGTGCTGCCATCGACTTCATCCGCTCGGCCGGCAAGTTCCGGGGCTCGATCTCCTTCCTGATCACGGGTGACGAGGAAGGCCCCGCCATCAATGGAACGGTGAAGGTGCTGGAGTGGATGCGCGAGAACGGCCATGTGCCGGACCATTGCATCGTCGGTGAACCGAGCTGTGTGGACAGGCTGGGCGACACCATCAAGATCGGCCGCCGCGGTTCGCTCAGCTTCGCCGTCACGGTGGAGGGACGGCAAGGCCATGCCGCCTATCCCCACAAGGCGGATAACCCCATCCCCAAGCTCGCCCGCTTCATTGACCGTATCGCCGCGGCGAAACTCGATGACGGCAATGATCACTTTGATCCGTCAACGCTCGCCGTCACCAGTTTCGATGTTGGCAATCCGGCGGGCAATGTCATTCCCTCGCGTGCCAGCGCGAAGTTCAACATCCGCTTCTCGCCGGAGCACAGTTTCAACTCGCTGAAAAACTGGGTTGCGGCGCAGGTGGAGCAGGTCAGGGCGGAGATGGGTGGTGCATGGTCAGTCTCGTCCACGGAAGGCGCTGATGCGTTCATTACCGAGCCCGGGGCCTTCGTCGGTCTCGTGCAGGATGCGGTGGAACGCGAGACGGGCATATTGCCGAAGCTTTCGACCAGCGGCGGAACGTCGGATGCGCGTTTCGTCAAGGACTATTGCCCGGTCCTCGAATTCGGCCCTACCAATGCGACGATCCACCAGACGGACGAGCGCATCGGCATCGCGGAACTGCGCGCCACGCAGAACGTCTACAGCCGCATCATCGCGGCCTATTTCTCGGCGGAACTGTAGCCGACGCGCAGCAGGTAAAGGCCTTCCGGCGGCGCCACGGGGCCGCAGGCCGTGCGGTCTGCGGCATCCAGCGCCTTCTTCATTTGATAGGGCGTCCACTTGCCCTCACCGACAAGGCGCAGTGAACCCACCATGGAACGCACCTGGTTGTGCAGGAAGGAGCGCGCGTCCGCGCGGACCTCGATCAGTTCGCCGTAACGCGCCACATCCAGACGGTCGAGCGTCTTGATGGGAGAGGCCGCCTGGCATTGCGCGGCGCGGAAGGTGGTGAAGTCATGCTTGCCCACAAGATGCTGTGCCGCCTCATGCATCGCATCGGCATTAAGCGCGACGGGCAGCCACCATACCTTGCCGCGGTCCAGGGCGGGTGGGCTGCGGCGGTTCAGGATGCGGTAGAGATAATAGCGCCGGGTGGCGGAAAAGCGGGCGTGGAAGTCATCCGGCATTTCCTCGGCTTCAAGCACGCTCACCGGGTGCTGGCGCATGTTGCCGTTCAGCGCGTTGCGCAGCTTGAATGTGTCCCACTGCTTTCCGAGGTCGACATGCGCCACCTGAGCAAGGGCGTGAACGCCCGCATCGGTGCGGCCCGCGCCATAGACCATGGCGAAGCTGCCGTTGATGGTGGCGACAGCGCGCTCCAGCACATCCTGCACCGAGGTGCCGCCGGCTTGCGACTGCCAGCCGGTGAAGGGCACGCCGTCATATTCGATGGTGAGCTTGTAGCGCGGCATCAGGCGGTTCCGGTGCCGCGGGGAATGGCGAAGCCGCGCAGGAAGTCATCGGCCTCCATCGCGCCCTTGCCCTCGCGCTGGAGTTTGAGGAGGCGAAGCGCGCCTGCGCCACAGGCAATTGTGAGACGGTCATCGAGGAAGGTTCCAGCCGTGCCTTGGCCCGCCACAGCCTCGCAATACAGCACCTTGATACGCGTGCCGTTCACCTGAAACCACGCGCCGGGGAAGGGGGAGAGGCCGTGAATGTGGTTGCGCACCGCCCCGGCAGGCCTCGTGAAGTCGATCTTCGTTTCGGCCTTGTCGATCTTCTTCGCGTAAGTCACGCCTTCGGCGGGCTGTGGCGTGCAGGCGATGTTGCTCTGGGCCAGAACCTCCGCCATGGCTGCCGCGCCAATTCGTGAAAGTGCATCATGCAGCGACTGCGCCGTTGTGGCAGGCGTAATGGGAAGCTTGACCACCTTGCACATCGGCCCCGTGTCGAGGCCTTCCTCCATGCGCATGATGGTGACGCCGGTTTCGGCATCACCTGCCATGATGGCACGCTGGATGGGGGCCGCACCCCGCCAGCGCGGCAAGAGCGAGGCATGTACGTTGAAGCATCCCAGCTTCGGCGCATCGAGAATGGCTTTCGGCAGCAGAAGGCCGTAGGCGACGACGACCGCCGCATCGGCGTTCAGCGCGGCAAAGGGCGTTTGCTCTTCCGCTGACTTGAGGGAGACAGGCGTTCTGACCTCAATCCCCTGTGCTGAGGCGAAGGCATGAACCGGCGAGGGCCGCTCCGCCAAGCCGCGCCCCGCCGGCCGTGGCGGCTGTGAATAGACGCAGGCGATGTCATGGCCCGCATTGATGACGGCCTTCAGCGTCGCGACCGCGAAGTCCGGTGTTCCCATGAAAACGAGGCGCATGCTCAGAGCTTTCCGAGCTTCTGGGCCTTCTGGAATTTCTTGAGCACCCTGTCGCGCTTCAGCTTCGAGATATGGTCGATGAACAGCACGCCGTTCAGGTGGTCGATCTCATGCTGCAGGCATGTTGCCATGAGGCCCGAGGCCAGCATCTCCTGCGCTTCCCCCTGCCGGTCGAGGTAGCGGACCTTCACCTCGGCAGGGCGGGTGACCATTTCATAGTAATCAGGGATCGACAGGCAGCCTTCCTCGTAGTCGCTCTGGGCCTCGCTCTCCCAGACGACTTCCGGGTTGGCGATAAACAGCGGGGTCTTCTCCTCGCCCTCCTTGGAGAGGTCGATGACGAGCAGGCGCTGCGGTACGCCGATCTGGATGGCGGCCAGCCCGATGCCGGGGGCATGATACATGGTCTCCAGCATGTCATCCCACAGCTTGCGCACATGGGAGTCCACCGTGGCGACAGGCTTCGAGACCTCGCGAAGGGTCTTCTCGTCAGGTAGCGTGATGATGGGGAGCAGCGGCATGCCCCGTCACATAATGGAGGCCGCCCGGCGGGTCAATTGACGGCTCAATAGCCATATGCGCCGACGTTTCCGCCGTGCTTTTCGTCTGCCTTGCTGCCGGTCTGGAA
Source organism: uncultured Aestuariivirga sp. (assembly GCA_964392525.1). Taxonomy (GTDB): domain Bacteria; phylum Pseudomonadota; class Alphaproteobacteria; order Rhizobiales; family Aestuariivirgaceae; genus Aestuariivirga. Next base: position 11,869 of record CAYMQH010000036.1, on the reverse strand, counting down.
GGGCTTGCGGTACCAGTAGCTTCCGGACCTGGCCACCATGGCGTTCTGGGCCGGTGCATAGACCATGCGCACCCGGCAGTCATAGCGGCCATCGGCGCAGTCCTTCACCACGGCATAGGGTTTCCAGATCTTTTCGCCGTCCAGCTCATAGGGGTCGGCAGCCTGGGCAGCACCCGGCATCAGGGCGAGGCCGAAGAGGGCGGCGAGAAGGGAAATGCGCTTCAGCGGCATGGAAACAGGTCCTCGGTCGGTGATCGGAAGTCTCGTCGGCACAATGCTACCGCGGCGCCCACTTGGCAAGCCGCCGCGCTTGCCTTTTGGTTCCGTTCCGCCCATATAGCCAGCGGGAGGTTGGCGGCGGACGTGCCGCTCGCCAACCGGGTCAGGTCCGGAAGGAAGCAGCCCTAACGAGACCGGAACGGGTTGTCCGTCCAGCCTCCCACCTTGAAACGACCCCGCGGAAGCACGCCGATGGACGACACTCAAAGCGGCGCGAACGCCACAGGGTATCGCGTTCTTGCCCGGAAATACCGCCCGCGCACCTTCCCTGACCTGATCGGCCAGGATGCGATGGTGCGCACTCTCGCCAATGCCTTCGCTTCCGGCCGCATCGCGCAAGGCTTCATGCTGACCGGCGTGCGCGGCGTCGGCAAGACGACCACGGCCCGCCTCATCGCCCGCGCCCTGAATTACGGCGACAAGCCGTCGATCGACATGCCGGACTACGGCCCCCATTGCGAGGCCATCCTCGAATCGCGCCATATGGACGTGATCGAGATGGACGCCGCCTCCAACACCGGCGTCGACAACATGCGCGAGATCATCGACAGCGTGCGCTATGCGCCCGTTCAGGCGCGCTACAAGGTCTACATCATCGACGAAGTGCACATGCTTTCCAAGAGCGCCTTCAACGCCCTCTTGAAGACGCTGGAAGAGCCGCCGCCGCATGTGAAGTTCATCTTCGCAACGACCGAGATCAACAAGGTTCCCGTCACCATCCTGTCGCGCTGCCAGCGTTTCGACCTGAAGCGTCTGGATGCGGCACTGCTCGCTTCGCATTATGGCCGCATCGCGGACAAGGAAGGTGTCGAGGCGGAAACCGATGCCCTGGCCATGATCGCGCGCGCTGCCGAAGGATCGGTGCGTGATGGCCTGTCGCTGCTCGATCAGGCCATCGCCTATGGCGAAGGCCGGGTGAAGGCGGCGGATGTCTCATCCATGCTGGGCGTCATGGACCGCTCGCGCATCATCGACCTGTTCCAGGCGGTCATGGCGGGCGATGCCAAGAGCGCGATCGCGGAAATCGAGAGCCAGTACCAGAGCGGCGGCGACCCCGCCACGCTGCTGGCGGATCTGGCTGACTATGTTCACTGGGTGACGCGCCTCAAGGTGGTGAAGGACGGGGCTCTCGCCGACACCTCGCGCACCGAAGCCGAAAAGACCCGTGGCGTGGAGCACGCACAGGCTTGCGGCATGGCGCATCTGACGCGCGCCTGGTCCATCCTGCTGAAGGGTATCCGCGAAGCGGAAATCCACGCCGACCCGCTCATGGCGGCGGAAATGGTGCTGATCCGCCTCGCCTATGCCGCAGATCTTCCGGGTACGGAGGAATTGGCTCGCATCGTCAAGACCGCGCAGCCCCCTTCCGGCGAGCGCGTCGTGCAGCTTGCAGCGCGCGAATTGTTGCGCCAGGCCCCGGACGGCGCAGGCGAGGCGCAGGCCGCGCTGGCCGTGAAGCCTGAGGCCGTGATGCCGCGTGAGCCCTCGCCCACGGATACGCGTGCCTTTTCGAATTTCAGGGATTTGCTGGCGCTGGCCACAGAGAAGCGCGACATCAAGCTGAAATCCGATCTGGAAAGCCTCGTCCGCCCGATCCGCGTCAGCCCCGGCCAGTTCGAGCTGGCCCTGGAACCTGGCGCGCATCCTGGCCTTCCCGGCGAAATTGCCCGCAAGCTTGAAGCCTTCACCGGCATGCGCTGGATGGTGATGGTGGCCAAGGAGGGCGGCGACAAGCCCATCGCCCGCCAGCGCCAGGAAAGCCGCGACAGCCTGTTCATGATGGCGCGCGAGCATCCTGATGTGCAGGCGGTGCTGAAGCGGTTTCCCGGTGCTGAAATCATTGACGTGAAACAACCTGACCAGTCCCTGTCCACCCCCATGATGAGTGAGAGCGATGAAGAATCTCGGCGAGATGATGAAGCAGGTTCAGGCCATGCAGAGCCGCATGACGGAGATGCAGGCGAAGCTTGAGCAAGCGACCGTCACCGGCCAGTCTGGCGGTGGCCTTGTGAAGGTGACGCTCTCTGGCAAGGGTGCGATGAGCAGCGTGGTGATCGACCCGTCTCTCCTGAAGCCCGAGGAAAAGGACATCCTCGAAGACCTGCTGGTGGCGGCCCATTCCGATGCCAAGGCCAAATCGGAAGCGATGATGGCCGAGGAGATGAAGGCAATGACCGGCGGCATGGCGCTTCCGCCCGGGTTCAAGCTGCCATTCTGACATGTCGCGGCGCACCACCGGCCCCGAGATTGAAAGATTGATCCAGCTTCTGGCAAAGCTGCCGGGGCTTGGGCCCCGCTCGGCTCGCCGCGCCGCATTGCATCTCATCAAGAACCGCGAGCGCCTGCTGGCGCCTTTGTCTACTGCCATGGTGGAGGCGCATGAGAAGGTGACCGTCTGCAGCACCTGCGGCAATGTCGATACGGTGGACCCCTGCACACTGTGCACCGACCAACGCCGTGACCGCACGACGATGTGCGTCGTCGAGGAGGTGGGCGATCTGTGGGCACTGGAACGCGCTGGCGCGTGGAGCGGCCTCTACCACGTGCTCGGCGGCACACTGTCCGCCATCGAAGGCATCCGCCCGGAAGACCTCGCCATCGCGCCGCTGCTGGAGCGCGCCGCAACCGGCGATGTGAAGGAAGTGGTGCTGGCCCTCAATGCCACGGTCGAGGGGCAGACGACAGCGCATTACATCACTGAGCGCCTGAAGGTGCTCGGCATCGCCGCCTCGCGCCTCGCGCATGGCGTGCCGGTGGGCGGTGAACTGGATTACCTCGACGAAGGCACGCTGACGCAGGCGATCCGGGCGCGGCGGCCGCTCTGATCAGTTTCGCTCCACCAGCTTTGGCCTTGCCAGCTCCGCGGATGGCTCGGGCTGTTCCAGTTCAAGGCTCTCGATCCGCGCGCCGCGCCGCGTGATCTTGTCAGCCGAGACGCCGAGCTTTTCGAGGTCGCTCGCCGCCGCGCCGAAATGTTTCTGCAAGTCGCCCACGCGGTCCTTCAGCCGGTCGACGTCTTCGAGAAGCCTCGTCACCTCCACCTTGATGAGGCCGGCCTGTTCGCGCATGCGGGCGTCCTTGAAAATCGCCTGCAGCGTCTGCACCAGCAGCATCAGCACATTGGGCGAGGCAATGATGACGCGGGCGCGGTTGGCCTTCTGGATCACATCCTCGAACTTCTCGTAGAGCTCGGCATAGACCGACTCGGAGGGCACGAACATGATGGCCGTCTCATGCGTTTCACCGCTCAGGAGATATTTCTCGGAGATGTCCTTCACATGTTTCAGCACGTCGGCGCGTAACCGCGTTTCGGCGTTGCGGGTGTCGGTCTCACCGCTTGATGCCTTGAGCGCATTGAAGGCTTCGAGCGGAAACTTGGCATCGATGACGAGCTTCACCTGCGAGTCGGGCAGTGAGATCAGGCAATCGGGCCTTGTGCCGTTGCTCAGGGTTCCCTGAAAGGCATAGGCCCCGGCATGCAGCCCGTCGCGGATGATGGCTTCCATGCGCGCCTGGCCATAGGCGCCGCGCGCCTGCTTGTTGGAGAGAATGTCCTTGAGGCTCAGCATCTCGCCCGAAAGGGCCGTGATGTTCTTCTGTGCCGCGTCGATCACGGCAAGGCGCTCATGCAGCGCCTTGAGTGATTGCCCGGTGCGTTCCGTCACCATGTCCAGCCGCTCGTCCAGGGTGGAGACAAGCTGCAACTGGCTGCCTTGCGCCTGTTCCGCGAGGTTCTTGAGCGCGCCCGAGAGCTCGGCGATGCGGAACTCGAGTTCGGCAGTACGCCGCGCGCTGGCCATTGCCTCAGAGCCCCTGCTGGCCTGCGCCCGCCATGAAAGAATGACGGCGGTGATCAGCAGCAGCAGCGCGAAGACGGCCGCAACGGTGAAGAGATCGAGGAGGGTGACGGGTGCGCCGCCAATCTGAAGCAGGATGCGGTCAAGGTCCATGGCGCGAGACTAACCCGATTCGCCTTACGAAATGTAAGTGGCCCGTCCGTACCGGCAGGGTACGAACGGGCCGATGGCCATCACGACTCGGGACGGCGACAGGAGCTATGATGGCCAAACACAATCAGTCTGGCGTGCCTGAACGCGGGGCCCGGATAACGGTTCCGGATTATGTTCCGAGATGACAACGAAGCCGCCAGACCGCACTTCAGGCGGCAGAATGCCCCCGGAAGCGGGCGGCAAGAGGGGCAGCGAAAGGCAATTTGGCGGCGGACCATGGGTCCGGCCGCCAAACTGTTACGCAATGGTGTTACTTCTGACGGCGCGCCGCAGACTGCGACAGGGTGCGCACAGTGGTATCCTGACGCTCCGTCAGGAACAGGGAGAAGCCGCGGGTCAGGCCGTCGGCGAAATCGCGCATGGCGGAGAAGACAATCATGGTCAGCCTCGATGAGTTGGACGTGTGCCGTTTGCTTGGGTGAGGCTGATATGATGGACAATTGTGAACATATTGCAGCAGCGAACCGCAGTTGCAGCATCCCCAGCTATGCATAAAATGCATGGCGAAATCTGTCGGTTGCCCGGACCAGCGCATCGGCAATCCCGGGTTCGGAGCCGGTGTGACCGGCATCGGGCACCATCTCGAAGCCTGCCTCGGGCCAGGCCTTGTGCAACTCCCACGCCGTAACCGCTGGGGTGACCACATCGTAGCGGCCCTGGATGATACAACCGGGAATGCCCCTCAGCCGGTGCGCATCGGCCAGCAGCTGCCCGTCCCTGCGGAAGAAGCCCTTGTTGCGGAAGTAGTGGCACTCGATGCGGGCAAAGGCGAGGGCGAAGTGATCCTCGCCAAACTCCGCCACGCGTTTCGCATCCGGCAGAAGCGAGAGCGTGGCGCCCTCCCACTGGCTCCAGGCGCGGGCGCAGCGCATCTGCTCCGCCGGGTCCTCCCCCGTCAGGCGGCGATGGTAGGCGCCCAGCAGATCATGGCGCTCCGCTTCTGGAATGGGCGCGATGAATCCCTCCCAGGCATCGGGGAACAGCGCATCGGCGCCTTGCTGGTAGAACCATCGGATCTCGCTTTCGCGCAGGGTGAAGATGCCACGCAGGATCAGTTCCGACACCCGTTCGGGGAGGGTCTCCGCATAGGCGAGTGCCAGGGTGGAGCCCCAGGAACCGCCCACCACCTGCCAGCGTTCAACCCCCAGATGGCGGCGCAGCGCCTCGATGTCGTCCACAAGGTGCCAGGTGGTGTTGTCACGCAGTTCGGCATGCGGCGCCGATTGCCCGCAGCCGCGCTGATCGAACAGGATGATGCGGTAGGCAGAGGGATCATGCATCTGGCGAAGAAACGGCGAGATGCCGCCGCCGGGGCCGCCATGCAGAACGAGGGCTGGCTTCCCCGCCGGATTGCCGCATTCCTCGAAATAAAGCTCATGAAGGTCAGAGACGCGCAGCCTGCCGTGGTTGAAGGGCTGGAGAGCCGGGAAAAATGTTCGCCGCTGGATCATCTGCACGTCTGACATCTGCTATCACGAGACTGCTTTTGCCGGAGGCCGGCAAAGCAGATAAGTGAACCCATGCTGCAGCGGCAGCACAGAAAATACAACGGGGGACAAGACATGTGGAATGAGTTCAAAGCTTTTGCCCTGAAGGGCAACGCCTTCGACCTTGCAATCGGCGTCATGATCGGCGCCGCCTTCAGCAAGATTGTCGATGGCATCGTCAACCTTCTCATCATGCCGGTCATCGGCGCACTCACCGGCGGCCTCAACTTCGATGACTACTTCATTCCGATCTCGTCGAGCGTGACGGCGACGACACTTGCTGAAGCCCAGCAGCAGGGCGCGGTCTTCGCCTATGGCGCGTTCCTGTCGGTCATCATCAACTTCCTGATTGTCGCCTTCGTGCTGTTCCAGCTGGTGAAGGCCTCCAACCGCCTCCGCAAGGCCGAGCCGCCGCCGCCGCCGCCCGCGCCGACCAAGAGCGAGGAACTGCTCGCCGAAATCCGCGACGCCCTCAAGTCGCGCTGATGCGACAGGAAGGAAACCCGGGCGCTGGACACCTGGGTTTCTTTTTGGCTTAAACGCTGCATGACACCTGACCAGATTCTCGCCGCCATCACCCCGCAGGCCCGCAATGAGCCCGACAGCGGCATCGTGAAAGCCGCCATGTATGGCTTCACCGTTCCGGGCGTCATTCCGCTGTGGTCGGGCGAGGGCACGTTGAAGACGCCGGACTTCATCGCAAGGCCCGCCATCGAGGCGCTGCTGCGGGGTGAAACCTTCTACACATGGCAGCGCGGCATTCCCGATCTGCGTGAGGCGCTTGCGCGCTATCATCAGCGGAACTTCAGCCGCCACTTTGATGCGGAGAATTTCTTCGTCACGTCAGGCGGCATGCAGGCCATCCAGACCATCGTGCAGATGGTGGCAGGCGAGGGCGATGAGATCGTCATCCCCACCCCGGCCTGGCCCAATTATGGCGGCACGCTGCGCATTCATGGTGCGCGGCCTGTTGAGGTGCCCATGGATTTTCGCAACGCGCGCTGGACGCTGGACCTCGACCGGCTGTTCGATTCAGTGACAGGGCGCACGAAAGGCATCTCCTTCAACTCGCCCTCCAATCCTGTTGGCTGGACGGCAACGCGCGATGAGCTGATCGCGGTCCGTGATTTTTGCCGCAAGCGCGGCATCTGGATTCTGGGAGATGAGGTCTACACCCGCTTCTATTACGGCGATGACGGCGAAACCCGCGCGCCCTCCTTCCTCGACATCTGCGAGGATGAAGAGCGGTTGCTGCTTGCCAACACCTTCTCCAAGAATTGGGCGATGACCGGCTGGCGCGTTGGCTGGCTGCAGGCCCCGAAGGCTTTGGGCCCGGCGATTGAGCGTATCATCCAGGTCAATTCCAGCGGTACACCCGCCTTCCTGCAGCGCGGTTGCGTGGCTGCGCTGGACGAGGGCGACGGTTTTCTGGCGGAGCAGGTGGCCAATGCCCGTGCCTGCCGCGATCTGGCGGCGGATGCCCTGCGCGGTGTGCCGGGTGTGCGTTTTGAAGTGCCGCAGGGTGCGTTCTATCTGTTCTTCGGCATTGACGGCATGACGGATTCCGCCGCCACGGTGCATCGCCTGATCGATGAGGCGAAGGTCGGCTTCGCGCCGGGCAGCACCTTCGGAGCCGGCGGCGAAGGTTATCTCCGCATGTGCTACCTGAAAGACCCTGCCGTACTGGCCGAGGCCATGGAGCGCTTCCGGGCCTGGATGCTGGCGCGGCGCTGACGGGTAGTTGCCTGCTTTCTTGGCTCGCAACTGCACAATCGCCATTCAGCAGGACGCCCTCCACCATGAGGGTCTTTTGCGAAGCTATTGTTTTTCAAGATGTTAAGTATCTTTTGGCGCTTGGCATGACCGTTGCTAGGCATGATGCGGCGCAAACGTCTTCTTGGGTCCTCCCATTCTCAAGTCAAGAGTACTCGTGGCGTCTTGGTGCGGTCTCTCCGCCGCCAGTCGGGGTGGATGGCGTCTGGTTGTCGCCATTCACCCCTCTTTTTCTGTCCAAAAGTTAAGCTGGCCGCGCCTTGCTCTGCGGCTTCTGTTTTCTAAATATATGGCAGGGTCCGGGCCCCTCTGGCAGGCAGGCCGCCTGCGATGTCGGACTCTTCCACCTTGCCGGCGCCGCGCGCCCAATCTGGGAGATGACGAAAGCCATGTCAGAAACTGCAAGCACCTTCCGCAGCGATCCCCTCTCCGTTGCCTTGTCACATGAAGCGACGATGGGCAGGCTCGAATGGCTTGCCTGGTTCACCGACTCGGCGGTGCGCATTCCCGGCACCTCGCGCAGTATCGGCGCCGACAGCGTGTTGAGCATCATTCCCGGCGCGGGCACGTTCCTGGGCTCGGGCCTGTCGCTCTACCTTCTGGCCGAGGCGCTCCGCCATGGCGCGCCGCCACGCCTGCTCACACGCATGGGGCTGAACATCGCCGCTGACACGGCGGTGGGAGCAGTGCCCATTGCCGGCTTCTTCTTCGACATGTTCTTCAAGGCCAACCAGCGCAATCTCGCCCTGTTGCGGACCCATCTGCAGGATATCAAATCATGAAGACCCTCATCTGGATCATCACGGCTGCTGTGATCGGCCTCTGGTCGCTCGTTGCGTGGGCCGCTCACGGGCTGGTCGGCGTGGCCGGTGGCCTGATCTCCGCCAATGCCGATATCGTTCCCGCCGACCCGCTGCTGGTGGAATGGGCCTCCTGGCTCGCTTCCGCTGGAACGGGCATCGGCGAATGGCTGGTCGTGAGTGTCTGGGCGGTTGTCTCGCTCGTGCTTCTCGCCGGAGGCTATGCCGTCACCCGCCTGCTGCCGCGCTTCAGTTCACGCCATTCGGCAGCTCTTCCTCACGTTTCGCGATGAAGTCGCGCAGGCCCTCGGCGATACCTTCGTCCATCTTCGGTGGTTCATAGGCGTTCAGCATGGCACGGGCCTTGTCACGGCCCCGCGTGTCATGGTCTTTCGCGCCTTCGGCAGCCCATTGTTCGTAGGAGTTGAAGTCCATGAGGGTGGGCGTGAAGAACGCCTTCTCGAAATGATCGAGCGTATGCTGGGTGCCGAGAAAATGGCCCTGCGGCCCCACTTCGCGCACGGCCGCCATGGCGTCCTTGAAGTCGGCGAAGGAGGGGCCTTGCGCATATTTGTACCAGCCCGCCACCTGTTCGGCATCGGTCACGAACTTGGAGTAACCGCAGGTCAGGCCCGCTTCGAGCCAGCCCGCCGAATGCCAGATGTAATTGGCGCCTGACAGGATCGCCGCATGCATCAGCATGTTGGATTCATAACCCGCCTGGGCATCGTTGAGCTTGGAGCCGACATGGAAGCCGGAAGTGCGCCACGGCAGGCGGTATTTGCGCGCCAGCTGCCCCATCAGGAACATCATCTGGGCAGCTTCCGCCGTGCCGCCCATGGGTGCTCCTGACTTCATGTCCACCGCCACCATGAACTGCCCATAAATCTGCGGTGACCCGGCCCGGATCAGCTGCGTGAAGGCAACGCCCGCCAGGGCCTCCGCATTGACCTGCGCCACCGAGCCCACGGCGGAGGCAGGGGTGGAGGCCCCGCACAGCGCGAAGGGCGCGAGAATCAGCGGCTGATTATGGCGGGCATAGACGCGCATCGCATCCAGCATGGTTGAGTCCCATACCAGCGGTGAGTTGCAGTTGGTGATGGAGACAACGACCGTATTGTCCTTCACGTAGTCATCGCCGAACACGATGCCGGCCATCTTCATCACGTCCTCGGCGCGTTCCTTGGCGGTGACGATGCCCATGAAGGGCTTGTCCGAGTATGTCAGCGCCGAATGAATGATGTGCAGGTGGCGCTTCGGCACCGGAATTTCCATCGGCTCGCAGCAGATCGAACTCGTCGAGTGCATGCTGGGCGACATGTAGGCAAGCTTGTGAAAGTTGTTGAGGTCTTCCAGTGAGCCATAGCGGCGGTTGTTCTCGAGGTCGCGCACGTAAGGAGCACCATACATGGGAATGAAGATGGTGTTCCTGCCACCCACCTTTACCGTTCGCTCCGGGTTGCGGGCGTTCAGGGTGAATTCGGCGGGCACCTTGGCAACGAGTTCCATCAGCAAGGCGCGGTCAATCCGGACGCGGGTACCCTTCACATCCGCACCCGCCGCCTTCCACATCACGATCGCCTCGTCATCGCGGAATTCGCAGCCCACCTCTTCGAGGATCCTCAGCGATTCCTCGTGGATCAGTTCCACCGCTTCGTCGGGCACGATGTTGTAGACGGGGATCTCGCGCACCAGTGTGGGGAAGGAGGCCATGGGGGCGGAGCGCATGGCCCTGCGCCCTTCGCGCCCGCCGCCACGGCGGGCCTGAGCCGAAGAAGCGGCGGTGCCGGGTGTGCTGGTGTCGGTCATGGCGGTCCTCTCCTGCGTGAACGGCCGCATATCAACGCTCTGGCCAAGATGTTGCAAGCGAGTGATTTGCGCCACTCGATTGAGATTTTCTCAACTGTTATGGGCGAGCAGCCAGTCCCTCAGGATTTCTGCTTCGGAAGAGAGCGGCTGGCGCCTGGGCCAGGTGAGATAGAAAGACTGGGGTGCCGTGATCTCAAGCGGGATGATCTTCGCCAACCGCTTCTGTGCGATCAGCGGCCTCACCAGGCTCGCCCAGCCCAGCGCCACGCCCTGCCCAGCCTGCGCGGCCTGCAACGCCACCACATAGCTGTTGAAGCGGCGCATGGTGAGCTTGCGGTGCGGTGCGCCTGCCGCTTTCAGGAAGTCCGGCCAAGTCGTCCACGTCCAGTCCACCCCTTCGACGGAGAGCAGGGGCAGGGCGGCAAGATCCTGCGCGCGGGTCACCGTGTGGCGCTTGAGGAAGGCGGGCGAGGCGACGGCCATGATCCGGTCGCCGAACAGCAGGGCCGCATGTTCTTCCGGCCAGTCGCCGCCACCGTAGCGGATGCGGAGGTCGACATCCGAACGCTGCAACTCCTGTGCCCTGTCCGAAATGATGTGGTCGATCACGATATCCTGGTGCGCCGTCCAGAAATCACCCAGCCTCGGCATCAGCCAGAGTTGCGCGAAGGCCATGGTGGTGCCGATGGACACGGCCCTCGGGCTTCCCATCTGCCCAACCTGCCGGATGGTGCCCGATACCCGCTCGAAAGCGTCCTTCAGGCTCTGGAACACAGCATGGCCTTCGGGCGTCAGTTCAAGGGTGCGGTGCAGGCGCAGGAACAAGGGGCGGCCGATTTCTTCCTCCAGCTGCTTCACCTGCTTCGAGACTGCGCCGGGGGTTACATTCAGTTCGGTGGCGGCGCGCGTCAGGCTCAAATGCCGGGCAGCCGCCTCGAAGGCAGCAAGCGCGTTGAGTGAGGGAAGATCGTAGTGACGGCGGGCCATGGCTTCACGTCGCCTATCACATCGGAACGCTGTGATCCAATCTCAAGGCTCCGGCGGCCGGGCCCAACACAAAAGCGGCCGGCAAGTGCCGGCCGCGTCGGTGTGCAGTTGCTGCGGGCTGGCCACACCGATAGGGATAGCCCGCCGTCTCCAAGGTCTCGGCATATTTATTGAAAGCCGCGACGACTTTGGCCGAGCGCGGGCTCGATGCCGCCACTTCGTCCCAGAAGCCGTTCGAATCCGACACGACCTGCGCCCACTCGTTTGCGGGCAGCGAGGTGAGTTCCATCTTGTTGCCTTCAACGCGAAGCTTGGCTTCGCCGCCCCAGTACCAGACGGCCCGATAGTAATGGGACTGGTCGATGGTGATGAGGAACAACTCCCTCAGGTGCGGCGGAATCTTGTTCCAGCTCGCGGTGTTGGCGAAGTAGCTGCCGAACCAAGCGCCAGTGACGCTGTTGGTCAGCGCATAGTTGCACACGTCGGCCCAGCCCACTTCATAGGCTTCGGTGAAGCCGCACCAGGCGACACCGTCAAGCTCGCCGGTCTGCAGTGCAACTTCGACATTGTCCCATGGCACGGTTACCGGCACCAAGCCGTACTTGGACAGGAACTTTCCGGCCGTCGGAACGCCGAACACGCGCTTGCCGCTCATGTCAGCAAGGCTGCGGATCGGCTCCTTGGTGAAGATGTGAAGCGGATCCCATGCGCCGCAGGACAGCCA
>CAYMQH010000035.1:4848-29869 GCA_964392525.1 uncultured Aestuariivirga sp. | reverse complement strand
TGCACCGGGCCGACGATCGGGTTGCCATCGGGCGTGAAGGTGAAAGGCCCGTTGATGACCCGCTTGATGCCAGCGTTCGCCAGCGCCGGGAAGTGCTTGTAGCCAAGCTCGAGGTTCGGCGCGATGCGGTCGAGGTCGGGCTGGAGGAGTTCGCGGCCGAAGCCCCACGGCGTGTTCTTCGGGCTCCACGGCACGCAGGCGCGCTCATAGGTGCCCAGCACCATGCCGGAGCGTTCCTGGCGCATGTAGATCTCGGATTTGAAGTCGATGATGTGCGGCAGTTCGTGTCCGCGCTCCTTGTTGTAGGCGACGACTTCCGGCATCTCGTCGGTGACGAGATACATGTGCTCCATGGCCAGCACGGGAAGCTCGATGCCCACCATGCGGCCAACCTCGCGCGCCCACAGGCCGCCGCAGTTGACGACATGCTCGGCGTGGATGTTGCCCTTGTTGGTGATGACATCCCACGTACCGTCCGGCCGGTGCTTCAGCTCCTCGACCTTGGTGTCCTGGTAGATCTCGGCACCATTGATGCGGGCAGACTTGGCATAGGCATGGGTGGTGCCTTCGGGGTCGAGGTTGCCATCCGCGGCGTCGATCATGGCGCCGACGAAGTGCTTCTCCTCGAGCAGCGGATGCATCTTCTTGGCTTCCGCCATGGAGATGATTTCCGTTTCGAGGCCCAGATAGCGGGCGCGGGCATGGGCCATCTTCAGCCATTCCATGCGCTCCGGCGTATCGGCCAGAATGAGGCCGCCCGAACGGTGCAGGCCGCAGGCCTGGCCGGAGATCTTCTCCAACTCATTATAAAGGGCGATGGTATAGCCCTGCAGCTTCGCCACGTTCGGGTCGCCGTTCAGCGTGTGGAAGCCGCCCGCCGCGTGCCAGGTGGAGCCGGAGGTGAGGATATCGCGCTCGACCAGCACCACGTCCTTCCAGCCGGCCTTGGTGAGATGATAGAGTACCGAACAGCCGACGACACCGCCGCCGATCACCACGACACGAGCCTGGGTCTTCATGGAATTATCCTTGTGGAATGGGAGTTTCGGAGAGCTTTTTACCCGGGCAGGCGGCAGGCCGCAATCGCCGCCCCCGGTGAAAAGAATTCATCCTCGGGGTAGCCAACAAAAAGCCCCGCCTCCGGGCGGAGGCAGGGCCGTAAACCGGAAAGAAGGATGCGCTTAGATCGCGTCCTTGACTTCCTTGGCCGGGCGGAAGGCAAGCTTCTTCGAGGCCTTGATCTTGATCTGCTCGCCGGTGGCGGGATTGCGGCCCATGCGGGCGGGGCGCTTCTTGACCTGGAAGATGCCGAGGCCGGTGACGCGCACCTTGTGGCCCTTCTTCAGGTTCTTGACGGTGAGTTCCACGAAGTTGCTGAGGAATTCGCCCGCGGCTTTCTTGGACATCTCATGCTTCTCGGCCAGTTCAGCGGCGATCTTCGAGAGGGCAATCGTCTGGATCTTGTCGTCAGCCATTGTTGTCTCCTTGATTGAGGTTTGGCTGGCGCGACCGTTAACCCAGCTTTTGATTCGTGAAAACCTATATTTTGTGCGGGTTTTTCAGCCTGCTGCCGGGAAAACCCCTGTAAATCCGGCATCAGCCACATGCCGGTGTTTTGAGTTCTGATAAAACTCATTGAAAACAGTGCTTTAACGTTTAGGGCGCCGCGAAGGCGACAGGTCCGGGGCCTGCGTGGCGATGTCGAGATGGTTCTTCAGCGGAATGGGCGCAAGCCCGTGCTTTGTGGAAAACTCCGCCAGATTGGCCCGCCGTCGCGCCTCGAGTGATTCGCCGGAAAGATTCTGCCGGTGCACGCGGATCGCCACCACCGGCTTGCGGATATGTGTCAGTTCATGGCCCGCCCGCGCGACGCGCAGGTGCCAGTCCCAATCCCAGTAGAAGGGCAGCGACTCGTCGAACATGCCCAGTTCATCATGCAGGCTGCGCCGGTAGATGATGGCGGAGACGAGAATGGTGTTGTCACGGGTGAGCGTGTCGCGGTTGGCGTGGAAGGCGAAGGGCAGGCTGGGTCGCCCGTCCTCGAATGCCATGACACCATCGCCGTAGCAGTAGTCAGCCCCCGCTGCGAAGGCGGAGGCCGCAGTGGCGAAATAACCGGTATCGGTCAGCCAGTCATCATCGTCGAGGCAGGCAATCACGTCGCCGGTGGCCTGCGCATCGCCCACATTGCGGGCCCGCACCGGTCCGCCCTGATGGCTGCTCACGACCTTCACGCAGGGGTGCATGTGGCCCACCGCCTCACGCGCGCCCTCACCATCATCAACCACGATGATCTCGTGCGGTGCGTGGGTCTGCGCCAGCACGCTGGCAATCGCCTCCCTCAGGTAATGCGGCCGGCCCCTGGTGGGAATGACAACGGAGATGCTGGTCATCGGACGCCCGCCATGCTCAGCCAAGCCGCGCCAGAACCTGCGCCCGTCCGATAAGCGGAAGAAGCTGGGCTAATTCCGGCCCATGGTCGAGCCCGGTGAGAGCGAGGCGCAGCGGCATGAACAGCGGCTTGCCCTTGCGGCCCGTGGCGGATTTCACGGCCTCGGTCCATGTCTTCCACGTGGTGGTGTCCCAAGGGCCATCGGGCAGCAGGTCGCGTGCCTGCGCGATGAAGCCAAAGTCTTCCGCAGCGATCACCGGCGTTACCGGTCCATCGATGACCGCCTGCCACCGTGCGGCATCCGAGAGACGTTCGATGTTGCCACGCACGGCGAGCCAGAAGGCTTCGCTTGCCCCCGGCAGCCGGTGCTGCACCGCCTGCCACGGCAGATGGTGCAGTAGCTTGGCGTTGAGATGCAACAACTCCGCCTCATCGAAGCGGGCGGGCGCGCGCGACAGCTTGTCGAGCGAGAAGCCTTCGACAAGTTCAGCATAATCCGGGCACGGATGAATATTGTCAGATGTGCCGAGCAGTGCCGCGTGGCTGACGACCGCCATCGGCTCAAGGCCTCCTTCTCGCATCGAGGCGATGGAAAGCGAGCCCAGCCGCTTCGACAGGCCCTTGCCGTCAGCCCCGGTCAGCAGGCTGTGGTGGGCATAGGCCGGAGCCTTGCCGCCCAAGGCCTCGGTGATCTCGATCTGCACGGCGGTGTTCACGACATGGTCCTCGCCGCGGATCACGTGGGTGATCGCGAAGTCGATGTCATCGATGACGGAGGGGAGCGTGTAGAGATAGGTGCCATCCTCGCGCACCAGAACGGGGTCTGACAGTGACGAGGTATCGATGTGCTGCGGTCCACGAATGAGGTCATTCCACGCGACCATGCGGCCATCGAGCCGGAAACGCCAGTGGGGTTTCCGGCCTTCCGCCTCGAGCTTCAGCTTCTCTTCTTCCGTGAGCTTCAAAGCGGCGCGGTCATAGACGGGTGGGGCACCCCGCGCCATCTGGCGCTTGCGGCGGCGGTCCAGCTCATCCGCTGTTTCATAGCAGGGGTAGAGGCGGCCTGCGGCGCGCAGCCGGTCTGCCACCTCGTCATATCGCCCGAAGCGCTTTGATTGCCACTCGACGCGGGCCGGGCGGATACCGAGCCAGTCGAGATCGGTGGCGATGCCATTGGCAAACTCTGCCGTGGAGCGTGCCGTGTCAGTGTCATCATAGCGCAGCACGAACTGGCCGCCGTTTTTCAGGGCGAACAGCCAGTTCAGAATGGCGGTGCGCGCATTGCCGATATGGATGCGGCCGGTGGGCGAGGGCGCGAAACGGAGGATGGTCATGGTCAGCGCCCGTCCCTAAAGCCGTTGGTGATGGGG
Source organism: uncultured Aestuariivirga sp. (assembly GCA_964392525.1). GTDB lineage: Bacteria > Pseudomonadota > Alphaproteobacteria > Rhizobiales > Aestuariivirgaceae > Aestuariivirga. The sequence goes on along the minus strand of CAYMQH010000035.1, from coordinate 26,107 downwards.
TAGCGGCGGTCACGCCCGAAGTTGCGGCGCGTGATCTTGACACCAGGTGCCGCCTGCCGCCGTTTGTATTCGGCAATGTAGAGCATGTGCTGGATGCGCTTCACCAGCGCCTCGTCATAGCCTGTCTTCTCCACGATGGTGGCGAGCGGCAACTCATTCTCGACGAGGCCTTCGAGGATCGTGTCCAGAACGTCATAGGGCGGCAGCGAATCCTGGTCCGTCTGGTTTTCGCGCAGTTCCGCACTGGGCGCGCGCGTTATGATGCGCTCGGGGATCACATGCGCTTGCGTGTTCCGCCAGGAGGCAAGGCGGTAGACCTCCGTCTTGTAGACATCCTTGATCGGATTGTAGCCGCCGTTCATGTCGCCATACAGTGTGGCATAGCCCACCGACATCTCTGACTTGTTGCCGGTGGTGAGCACCATCGAGCCGAATTTGTTGGAGATCGCCATCAGGATCACGCCGCGCGAGCGGGACTGGAGGTTTTCCTCGGTGATGCCGAAAGATGTTCCTTCGAACAGTGGCTTCAACGCCGAGAGAAATCCCTCGACCGGCTCCTTGATCGGCACCACATCATAGCGCACGCCGAGAAGCCTGGCGCATTCCTCGGCGTCGGTCAGGCTCTCGCGGCTGGTGTAGGCATAGGGCAGCATCACACAATGCACCTTGTCCGGCCCCAGCGCGTCAACCGCCATGGCGGCGACAACGGCGCTGTCGATGCCGCCCGAAAGCCCCAGCACCACGCCGGGGAAACGGTTCTTCAGGACATAGTCGCGCAAGCCCAGAACGCAGGCCTTCCAGGTTTCCTCTTCGTTTTCCGGAAGGCGCGCGATCTCGCCCGGCAGGCAGCGCCAGCCATCCTCTTCGCGCAGCCACTCGGTGAGGGTGATCTTCTCCTCGAACATCGGCAGTTGCACGGCAATCGTGCGGTCGGCATTCAGCACGAAGGAGGCGCCATCAAACACAAGCTCATCCTGCCCGCCCAGCTGGTTGAGATAGACCATGGGAAGGCCCGTTTCGGTGACGCGCGCCACGACATGGCCAAGCCGCACGTCATCCTTGTTGCGCTCGAAGGGAGAGCCATTGGGCGAGAGCAGGATTTCAGCGCCCGTCTCGGCCAGCGTTTCGCAGGTTTCCTCTGTCCAGATGTCCTCGCAGATCGGGACGCCGATCCGGACCCCATTGAAGGCGATGGGGCCGGGGGCTGGGCCTGCGGTGAACACGCGCTTTTCGTCGAACACGCCGTAATTGGGCAGGTCGAACTTGTGGCGGAGCGTCTCGATCTTGCCATTGGCGAGGAGCGCCATGGAATTGTAGAGACTTTCGCCCTCGCGCCACGGCAGGCCGATCAGCACGGCGGGGCCGGTTACCGTATCCTTCGCCAGTTCCTCCACCGCCACCTTGCAGGCGGCCACAAATGAAGGGCGCAGCACGAGATCTTCCGGCGGATAGCCGCAGATGAAAAGCTCCGGGAACAGGATCAGGTCTGCGTTGCTGGCCTTTTCACGCGCCGCGCGCGCCATGGCGAGGTTGGCGTTGATGGCGCCGAGCGTGGGGTTGAGCTGGGCCAGCGCGATGATGAGTCTGTCGGTCATGGGGCGGTCTTAGCGGATAGGGCGCAGGCCTTCAATTGCGGGCCGGTGGCTGGTGTCCGACAGGTAATGGCATGCCCTCCACCGGGTCTCCACGCACGTTGGCGGAGGGTGGCCCGCAACACGCCGAGCTTGCAATTGGTCTATGATCTCGCCAAATTCCGGCGCAAGCATCCCGAAGCCTCCCCCGCGACAAGGACCGTCCGACATGCGCCTCGACAATGAAAAGCCCGACTATGACAGCATCGAGGACCGGCGCGGCCAGGGCGGTGGCTTCGGCTTTCCTGGCGGTGGCCGCGGCCGCGGCGGGCGCATCAATATTCCCATGGGTGGCGGCCGGTCCGGCGGCTTCAGCATAAAGACCATCCTGTTTCTCGTTATCATCTATTTCGTGCTGAAGATGCTGGGCATCGACCTGATCCAGATGATGAACCCCAGCAGCGTGCCAGGCCCCGGCAGCGGTGCTGACTCGCAGATGACCCTGCCGGATACCCGCACCACCCAGGCTGACGACGGCACCAGCCTGCCCGCGCCCGGCAATCAGCCGGGCTCGGCCTCCACCGACGCCGGCAAGGAATTCGTGGCCCGCGTTCTAGGCTCCAACAACCGGGTGTGGGGTAGTATCTTCACGCAGATGGGTGAGACCTATCAGAAGCCGAAGCTGGTGCTGTTCGAGAATTTCGTGCAGTCCGCCTGTGGTTCGGCCCAGTCCGCCATGGGCCCGTTCTATTGCCCCGGCGACCAGAAGGTCTACATCGACCTGTCCTTCTATCAGGATATGAAGAACAAGCTCGGCGCGCCGGGCGACTTCGCCCAGGCCTATGTCATCGCTCACGAGGTGGGCCACCATGTGCAGAACCTGTTCGGCATCGCCGACAAGGTGCAGGCCAAGCGCATGCGCGTGTCCAAGGAAGAGGGCAATGTCCTGTCGGTTCGCATGGAGCTTCAGGCCGATTGCTTCGCCGGCATCTGGGCGCAGGAGGCGGATGCCACAGCCAAGATCCTGGAGGATGGCGATATCGAGGAGGGCCTCAACGCCGCCGCCGCCATCGGCGACGACCGCCTGCAGAAGCGTAGCCAGGGTTATGTCGTGCCGGAATCCTTCACGCACGGCTCGTCAGAGCAGCGGGTGCGCTGGTTCAAGCGCGGCCTGCAGGCCCAGAGCCTGCGTGACTGCGACACCTTCGCAACCAACCAACTGTAAGCGGAACTGTCTGCAGCAACCCGCCCGGGGCTTGATCAAGGTCAAGGCCCGGCGGCGCTCCCTGCCCAATAAGCAATCATGGATTTGTTTCATGACCTGACAGGAGGGAAGAATGACCAGCAAGATTCTCTGCGCCACTGATGGCACCGAACATTCCGCGCATGCCATCGAGCTTGCAGCCACCATGGCGGCCAGGCTTGGTGCCAAGCTGTCGATCTGCGCGGTGAACGTGGCGCGCGGCGGAACCCGCGGCCCGTTGATCTACACCTGGGAAGACGATCAGGTGCAGAAGGTTCTGGACAGTGCAGCAGCGGTGGCCCGCAAGCTCGGCGCACCGCATGTCGATGAACTGACATTGCGCAGCCGCGAGGCGGCTTCCGCAATCGTGCATTATGCCGAAGACAATGGCTATGACCACATCGTGGTGGGCACGGGTGACAAGCGCGGCGTGTCCCGACTGGTTCTCGGTTCCGTCGCGGCCGATGTGGCCGGCCGCGCCCATTGCAGCGTCACCGTCGCACGCTGATCTGATCAGGCCGTAAAGCTGGCTTGTGCATCTCCCTGGCTTGGAGCAAAACGTGCTCTGGACAGGGAGGGGCAACAAGTTGGCAGACGTGACGCGCGATCCGAGGGCTGTTTTGAGAAGCCTGTTCAGCGCGGCGGTGGACGCCGCCAATCCGCAGGCCGCTGTTGCCCGCAATCTGCCCGCGCGGCCCCGGGGCCGAACCGTCGTCATCGGTGCCGGCAAGGCCGCCGTTCCGATGGCGAAAGCCGTGGAAGAAAACTGGGACGGGCCGCTCGAAGGGTTCGTCATCGCGCCGCATGGCTATACGCATGATCTGAAGCGGCTGGGCCTTGTCCATGGCCGCCATCCGGTGCCCGATCAGTCGAGCTATGCTGCCGCCGAACAGGCGCTGGCGCTGGCCCAGACGCTGGGGCCGGACGATCTCCTCATCGCGCTCATCTCAGGGGGCGCGTCGGCGCTGATGTCGAAGCCGGTTCCCGGCATTGCGATTGAGGAGAAATTCGCGCTGGTCAAGGCACTGCTCAAATGCGGGGCGAACATCGCCGAGCTCAATTGCGTGCGAAAACAGATTTCGGCGGTGAAGGGCGGCAGGCTGGCGCGGGCTGCCGGCACGGCGCGCATACACACGCTGGCGCTGTCGGATGTGCCGGGCGATGACCCGGCCATCATCGGTTCCGGCCCCACCGTGCCGGACCCGACCCGCAAGAGCGATGCGCGGGCCATTCTCGCGCGCTATGGCGTGGCGGTTCCGGCCTCGGTCCGCCAGTGGCTCGACGCGCCGGATGAGGACCGTTCGATCCTGAGTACCGACACCGACACCCGCGTGATCGTCTCGCCCGCCGAGTCCTTCAGGGTCGTGCGCCGCACGGCTGAGGCCATGGGGCTTCATGTGCTCTATCTCGGTGACCGCATCGAGGGCGAAGCCCGCGAGGTGGCGAAGGTGCATGCCGCCATCGCGCTTGAAATCGCCAGCCATGACCAGCCGGTCAAAACACCTGCCCTGCTTCTGTCGGGTGGCGAAACGGGTGTAACGGTACGCGGCAAGGGGCGCGGCGGGCGCAATGTGGAGTTCCTGCTGGGCCTCGCCGTGGCGCTCGGCGGTGACCGGCGCATCACGGCGCTGGCTGCCGATACCGATGGCATCGATGGGATGGAGGCCATCGCAGGCGCGATGATCGATCCCACCAGCCTTGACCGGGCGCGGGCGCTGGGCTTCGATCCCATGGCGTTTCTTGAAAACAACGACGCCCACAGCCTGTTCGAAGCCCTGGGCGATCAGGTCATCACCGGGCCGACCCATACCAATGTCAATGACTTCCGCGCCATCCTGATCGGGTGAAGCGTGGCGAAGGCTGAGACGGCATTGATCGCCACTGCCTGCCGTCACTTCCTGTCGGTGGCGGAAACCGGCTCGGTCCGCGCCGCAGCACGTGATCTCAACACCGCGGCCTCCGCCATCAGCCGCCAGTTGCATCTTCTGGAACAGGCACTCGGCACCCCGTTGTTTGACCGGTCGGGCCGTGGCCTGCAACTCACACCAGCGGGCGAGGTGCTGCTGCGCGGCCTGAGGCAGGCAGGTCAGGCCCATGAGCAGGCACTCGACGAACTGTCGGCGCTCAAGGGCCTGCAGCGTGGCCTGCTCCGCATCGCCACGGTGGAGAGCGTGTCGGTCACCATCCTGCCGGACATGCTCTTGCGCTTTGCCAGTGCCCATCCGGGGATCGAGGTCGCTGTCACGGTGGCGGGTTCGGAGGCGGTGACGGCGCTGGTCAGGGAGCATCAGGCAGATCTCGGCTTTACCTTCAATCCATCCTCGCTCGATGGGCTGGTGGCGCTGGCCTCGTGTGACCTGCATCTGGGAGCCGTGATGTCGCCCCGCCATCCGCTCGCCGGGGCGGGAAGGCTGGCGCTGGCCGATTGTATGGGCCATCCGCTGGCCTGGCCGTCGCGCGGGCTGAGCCTGCGCACCATCCTCGACGCCGTGCCCGCCGCCCGCAAGCTGAGGCCCGCCTTCGAGTGCAACTCGCTGCGCCTCATGGCGTCGCTCGCCCGGCGGGGCAGTTGCATCGCTTTTCAGACCGTGATCGGCATCGAGCAGGAACTGGGTGCGGGAACGCTGGTCTTCGTGCCGCTCAGCGACCGGCGCCTGCCGGTGGACAGGCTGCGCCTACTCGCAAGGCCGGGTGCCAGCAGCAGGCCGGCGGCGGAGGCCTTCCTGGTGATCGCGCGCGAGCAGCTGCAAAGGCTGTGACGTCCTGTTTCGCTGCCGGAAAAGCCCCGACTTTATGTGCTGTTTATGCGAACACTGTGTTTTGTTTATTCTGCTTTTGAGAACGGGTATCATCATGTTAGCGTTGGGCAAATGAAGCGAGGGGAGACGGAATGGGCCGCCTGACGACGCATGTATTGGATACCGCCGCCGGCAAGCCTGCGGCGGGGCTGAAGATCGAATTGTTCAGGCTGGGCGAGGCCTCTCCCCTCAAGACCATTCGTACCAACGGCGATGGCCGCGCCGATGGCCCGCTCCTCGATGGTGATGCGTTCCTGGGCGGTGAATATGAGCTGCGCTTCCATGCGGGTGACTATCTGAGGGCCAGCGGCGTGGCCCTGCCGGAACCGGCCTTCCTCGACATCATCCCCATCCGTTTCGGCATCGCGGATGAAATGGCTCACTATCATGTGCCGCTGCTTCTGTCGCCTTATGGATATTCAACCTATCGCGGGAGCTGAGACGCCTGTGACGACCCGTGCCTCCATTCGGTTCCTGCGCCGTGGCCGCATCGTGAAGCTTCATGATGTGCCGCCGATGCAGACAGTGCTCGATTACCTGCGGCTTGAAGAACGCGCGCGCGGCACCAAGGAAGGCTGCAACGAGGGCGACTGCGGCGCCTGCACCGTGGCGCTCGGAAGCCTCAAGGATGGGCGCGTCACCTATCAACCGGTCAACGCCTGCATCCTGCTGGTGGCCCAACTCGACGGCAAGGAACTGGTGACGGTCGATGATCTGTCCACGGAGGGTGAGCTTCATCCCGTGCAGCAGGCCTTGGTGGAGACGCATGGCTCGCAGTGCGGCTTCTGCACACCGGGTTTCGTGATGTCGTTGTTCACGCTCTATCATGAAGGCCATGCGCCGACGCGCGCTGAAATCGCCACCCATGTGGCGGGCAATCTCTGCCGCTGCACGGGTTACCGACCGATCATCGATGCGGCGGTCAAATGCTGCACGGGCAGTGTGGCGGATGGCTGGGCAAGGGGGGCAGCTGAGGCCGCCCGTCAGCTTGCGATGCTGGATGATGGGGCTGATGTGTTCATCGGCACGGCCGATGGGTTCGTGGCGCGGCCGGCCAGCGCCGATATGCTGGCGGGTCTTGCGGCAGAACATCCCGATGCCACGATCGTGTCAGGTGCGACGGACGTCGGCCTGTGGATCACCAAGCAATTGCGAGAGCTTCCAAAGATCATTCTGACCGGCGGCGTCACATCGCTGCATCGCGTCAGCGATGAGGGGAGCCATATCTCCATCGGTGCTGCCGCCACCTATGCGGAGGCCGTTCCGGCCCTTGCCGCGATTGATGCGGATGTGGGCGAGGTGCTCAGGCGTCTGGGCTCAACCCAGGTTCGGGCATCGGGCACGGTGGGCGGCAACATCGCCAACGGCTCTCCCATCGGCGACACGCCGCCGATGCTGATTGCACTTGGCGCCACGCTTCATCTTCGCCATGGCAGCAGGGAGCGCAGCCTGCCGCTGGAGGAGTTCTTCATCGCTTACGGCAAGCAGGACCGGAAGCCGGGCGAGTTGGTGTGGCGCATCGACGTGCCGAAGCTCAAGGCGAATGACGCATTCCGCGCCTACAAGGTCTCGAAGCGCTTCGATCAGGATATTTCCGCTGTCATGGCGGCCTTTAGCTTTACCCTCGATGGGCGGCGCATCGCCTCCGCCCGCATCGCCTTTGGCGGCATGGCGGCAACCCCCAAGCGTGCAGCCGCAACGGAAGCGGCCCTGGCCGGTGTTGCGCTGGATCAGGCTTCAACATGGGACGGTGCGATTGCCGCGCTGGCGCAGGACTACCAGCCAATCTCCGACATGCGCGCGACTGCAGCCTATCGCATCGAGGTGGCGCAGGGGCTTCTCCGCAAGGCGCTGATGGAGATTGCGGGTGACGATGCGGTGACGCGCATCACCGGCGCACGGAAGGCGGTGGCCTGATGGACCAGATCACCAAGACCGTCGGCAAGACCCACGCGCATGACAGCGCCGGTCTGCATGTGCAGGGCAGCGCAACCTACATCGACGACATCCGCGAACCCGACGGGCTCGTCCATGTCTATCCAGGCTTCGCGCGGAATGCCGCGTGCGGCGTCATCAGGGCCATTGACCTGGGGCCGGTAAGGTCGGCCCCCGGCGTTGTTGCAGTACTCACCGCGAAGGATATTCCGGGCGTCAATGATGCCAGCCCCTCGGTGGGTGGCGACCCGATCCTCGCTGATGGCCGGATCATGTTTCATGGGCAGGTGGTTTTCGCCGTCGTGGCCGAAACGCGCGAGGCGGCGCGCCGCGCGGCGCGGCTGGCGATGATCGATATCGAGGCCGAGACGCCCGCCGTGACCGTCGAAGATGCCATCGCTTCTGGCACGCGGGATGTGGGTGATCCCTATCAATTCCTGCGGCGTGATCCCGCCCAGGCCATCGCGTCGGCGCCGCACAGTCTTTCGGAGAGTTTCCGCATCGGCGGGCAGGAGCATTTCTATCTTGAAGGTCAGGTGAGCCTCGCCTTGCCGGAAGAGCATGGCGCTGTCACCGTTCATTGCTCCACCCAGCACCCCAGCGAGGTGCAGCACCTCGTCGCGCATATGCTGCATGTTCAGGCGGCGCTTGTGACGGTCGAATGCCGCCGCATGGGTGGGGCCTTCGGCGGCAAGGAAAGCCAGGCGGCACAATGGGCCTGCCTTGCGGCGCTGGCCGCGCATGTGACGGGGCGGCCCGCCAAATGCCGCCTCGACCGCGACGACGACATGATCATGACGGGCAAGCGCCATGACTTCCGCGTCGATTACGCAGTGGGCTTTGACAAGCAGGGCCGCGTCACCGGCGTCGAGGCCGATTTCCTCTCGCGCTGCGGCTATTCGGCGGATTTGAGCAACGCGATCTGCGACCGCACCATGTTCCATGCGGACAATGCCTATTTCTATCCGGCGGCCCGCATCGCCACGCGCAGGCTGCGCACCAATACAGTGTCCAACACCGCGTTCCGTGGCTTTGGCGGCCCGCAGGGCATGGTGTTTTCCGAGCGCATGATGGAGGCCATCGCCATCAGCATCGGCGCGGATGCGCTGGATGTGCGCAAGCGCAATCTCTATGGCGTGAAGCGTGACGTGACGCCCTATGGCATGAGGGTCGAGGATAACATCGCGCCCGAGATCATGTCGGAACTTGAACGGTCTTCCGATTACCGTGCGCGGCGCGAGGCAATCTCGGCGTTCAACGCCGGTAGTGCCATCCTGAAGAAGGGCCTCTCGCTGACGCCCGTCAAGTTCGGCATCTCCTTCACGCTCACACACCTCAATCAGGCGGGCGCGCTGGTACATGTCTACACCGACGGCTCGGTGCATCTGAACCATGGCGGCACCGAGATGGGGCAGGGGCTTTACACCAAGGTCGCTCAGGTGGTGGCCGAGGAATTCGGCCTCGCGGCCTCCGCCGTGCGCATCACCGCCACGACCACCGGAAAGGTGCCCAATACCTCCGCGACGGCGGCCTCCTCCGGCGCGGACTTGAACGGCATGGCGGCCAAGCGCGCTGCCGCAACGATCAAGGCGCGGCTCATCGCGTTTGCCGCGAAGCGCTGGCAGGTGCCGAAGGCCGCAATCCGCTTCGAGGCGGGCGAGGTGCTGGCCGGCAATCACGCCATCAGCTTCGGGGAACTGGCGCGGCAGGCCCATGCGGCGCGCCTCTCGCTCTCCTCGACGGGCTACTATGCCACGCCGAAGATCCATTGGGACAGGCCGAGGGCAAAGGGCCGCCCGTTCTTCTACTTTGCGTATGGCGCCGCCTGCTCGGAAGTGACCATTGACACGCTGACCGGCGAGATGCGGGTGGAGCGCGCCGATATTCTCCATGATGTCGGCCGCTCTCTGAACCCGGGGCTTGATGTGGGTCAGGTGGAAGGCGGCTTCGTGCAAGGCATGGGCTGGCTCACCACCGAGGAACTCGTCTATGACGGGCAGGGCCGCCTGCGCACCCATGCACCCTCGACCTACAAGATCCCCTGCGCCTCGGATGTGCCGGAAGACTTCCGCGTGAAACTCTTCGAGTCGCGTGGCAACAAGGAAGATACGATCTACCGCTCAAAGGCTGTTGGAGAGCCGCCGCTGATGCTCGGCATCTCGGTCTGGACGGCGGTGTTCAACGCCATTGCCAGCTTGAGGCCCGGCGTCATTCCGGAACTTGATGCACCCGCTACGCCCGAGGCCATCTTGCGGGCCGTGAAGGGCATGGCCGGATGAAGCTCTGGCCCACCATCACGCGTGAACTTCTGAGCCACGGCACCTGCGCCATGGTGTCGGTCATCCGGGCCGAAGGCTCGGTCCCTCGGGAGGAGGGGGCCCGCATGGTGGTGACGCCCCATGGCTTTCACGGCACCATCGGCGGCGGCACGCTGGAATGGAAGGCGCTGGCGGAAGCACAGGCGATGCTGGGCAAGCCGCGTGCGGTGAAGGTCATGACCCAGTCTCTCGGGCCGGATCTGGGCCAGTGCTGCGGGGGGCGGGTAAAGCTGGTCGTGGAGAGTTTCGATCCGGGTCAACTGGCCGAGGCCGAGGCGCTGGCGGCGCGCGAGGAACAGGGGCCTTTCAGCCTGAGCAACCGACTGCCCGGCCTGCTGCAGCCGGAACATTTCGGCGAACAGCGCCGCCCGGTACTGATCTTCGGCGCAGGCCATGTGGGCCGCGCCCTCATACTGGCGCTGGCGCAACTGCCCTTCGACATCACCTGGGCGGACCCCCGGCCCAGTGCCTTCCCTGGAGCCATGCCGCAGAACGTATCGGCCTTTGCCGGCGATCCCCTGGAGGTGGTGGCCGCCGCGCCGGAAGGATCGCTCGCCTTCGTCATGAGCCATTCACATGCGCTGGATCTCAGCATCGTCAACGCAGCGTTGCAAAACCCCCATATCGCCGAGCTGGGCGTCATCGGCAGCGCCACCAAGCGAGTGCGATTCGAAAAGCGTCTCCGGGCGGCGGGGGTTGATGAAAGCCGGTTGTCCGGCATGATCTGTCCCATCGGAACTGGCGGCATCCGCTCCAAACTTCCCGCCGCCATTGCGATTTCTGTGGCTCACCAGATCATTGCGCTTGATGAGGCATTGTCAGCCCGCGCAACCCAAGGCATGTTGCCCGTTCGGAATACAGGCTGACGGCATGGAATATCTTCTCGAGGCCCTTCACGTCACCAAGGTCTTCGGCATGCTGAAGGCCAATGATGACGTGACACTGAAGGTGAAGCCCGGGGAGATTCACGCCTTCCTCGGTGAGAATGGCGCGGGCAAGTCCACCCTCGTCAAGATGATCTACGGTGCGTTGCAGCCCACTGCCGGCTCGTTCTGCTGGATGGGCCAGACAGTGACCATCCCCAACCCAGCCGCGGCGCGCAAGCTCGGCATCGGCATGGTGTTCCAGCATTTCTCGCTGTTCGAGGCGCTGACGGTTGCCGAGAACATCGCGCTTGCCATGACCGGTGCCTACGACATGGCGAAACTGTCGGAGCGCATCACCAAGGTATCGCGCGAATATGGCCTGCCGCTCACCCCATCGGCCGTGGTGGCCGACCTTTCGGTGGGCGAACGCCAGCGCATCGAGATCGTCCGCTGCCTGCTGCAGGAACCGAAGCTGCTCATCATGGACGAGCCGACCGCGGTGCTGACACCGCAGGAGGCCGACCAATTGTTCGTGACGCTGGCGCGGCTGGCCAGCGAGGGCTGTGCCGTCATCTACATCAGCCACCGCCTCGAAGAGGTGAAGCGCCTGTGCCACAACGTCACCATTCTGCGCCATGGCAAGGTGGTGGCCAATGTGGACCCGGCCGAGGAAACGGCCGCCAGCCTGGCCCGTCTGATGGTGGGCGGCGACATCCATGTGGTGCGCGCGGCAAGCCGTGAGAAGGCTGGCGGCGTGCGCCTCAAGTTGCAGGGCGTCAATCTGGCTGCCGATGGCCCCTTCGCGGTGGAACTGAAGAACATTTCGCTTGAGGTGCGGGCCGGGGAGGTGGTGGCGATTGCCGGTGTGGCGGGCAATGGCCAGTCCGAACTCTTCGATGCGATTTCGGGCGAGCGGCAACTGACAGCCCCATCGATGCTGCTGCTCGACGGCAAGCCAGTGGGTGGAGACGGCGTGAACGCGCGGCGCAAGGCGGGTGCCGCCTTCGTGCCGGAAGAGCGGCTGGGCCATGGTGCCGTGCCGGGCTTTACCCTTTCCCAGAATGTGGTGCTGACCCGCCATGGCACCGACGCCGCGCTGGTGACATCCGGCATGGGTATGGTGAGCCGGCCAGCTGCGGCCGCCATCAGCGCGCGCGTCATTTCCGCCTTCGATGTGCGCATGGGTAAACCCGATCCGGAGGCGCGGGCGTTGTCAGGCGGAAATTTGCAGAAATTTGTCGTCGGCCGCGAGCTTGACCGCAAGCCCGGTGTGCTGGTGGTGAACCAGCCGACATGGGGGGTGGATGCCGGGGCGTCGGCCACCATCCGCCAGGCGCTGATCGACCTCGCTCGCCAGGGCTCGGCCGTCCTCGTCATCAGCCAGGATCTCGACGAGATCTTCGAGATTGCGGATCGGATCGCCGTCATCTCGCGCGGCGAACTCTCGGATGCCTATCCGGCCACCGGGCTCAGCGCCGAGCAGATCGGGCTTCTCATGGCGGGTGCGCATGAACAGAAGGGGAGGGTCCATGCGGCTGGTGCTTGAAAGGCGTGCCGAGCAATCCGCCCGCATGGCACTGCTGTCGCCGGTCATAGCGCTGTGCCTCACGGTGATTGCCGGAGGCATCATCTTCGCCCTGCGCGGCCTCAATCCCTTCGAGGGGCTCTATGTCTATTTCGTCGAACCGCTCACCCAGCGCTGGGCGCTTGAGCAGCTGATCGTCAAGGCTGCGCCGCTGGTGCTGATCGGCGTGGGCCTCGCGGTTTGCTATACGGCCAATGTGTGGAACATCGGCGCGGAGGGGCAATTCATCATCGGCGCGTTGCTGGCCGGCATGGTGCCGGTGTTCTTCACCTCATGGCAGACGCCCGAGGTGATGGTTCTGATGCTGGCGCTCGGCATTGCGGGCGGCATGGCCTGGGCCGCCATACCGGCGGTGCTGCGCAACCGCTTCGGGGCCAATGAGATCCTCACGTCTCTGATGCTGGTCTATGTCGCGCAATATGTGTTCGATTGGCTGGTGCGCGGGCCGTGGCGCGATCCGCAGGGCTTCAACTTTCCCAAGTCCGTGAATTTCGACGGCTGGCAATTGCTGCCAAGCTGGGGCGACATCCATCTCGGCGCGTTGTTCGCGCTCATGGTGGCGATCGTGCTCTTCGTGATGATGTCGCGCACCCTCAAGGGGTTCGAGCTGCAGGTTCTCGGCGCCGCCCCGCGGGCCGGGCACTTTGCCGGTTTTTCCGGACCCCGCGCGGTGCTGTTCTGCTTCCTGCTCAGTGGCGCGCTGGCGGGGCTTGCAGGTGCTTCGGATGTGATGGGCCAGGGCGGGCAATTGCAAACGCCCTATTCGCCCAATTATGGCTTTGTCGCCATCATCGTCGCCTTCCTCGGGCGGCTCAATCCGCTGGGTGTCATCGTGGCGGGCCTGCTGCTGGCGCTCAGCTTCATCGGTGGGGAAAGCGTGCAGGTGTCGCTTGGTATTTCCGGCAAGATCGCCCAGGTCTTCCAGGGCATCCTGCTGTTCTTCCTGCTGGCCTGCGACACGCTCATCCTCTACCGCGTGCGTGTCGAGGCGGGCAGGCCCTCCGCCGCCGGGGCAGGGGGGTAGCGCCATGGATCTGAGCGTCGTCTTCATCATCCTGACAGCGGCCACGCCGCTGGTGTTCGCCGCGCTGGGCGAACTCGTGGTCGAGCGCTCCGGCGTGCTCAACCTCGGCGTCGAGGGCATGATGGTCATGGGTGCCGTCTGCGGCTTCGGCGCAGCCTTCTATACGGGCTCGCCATGGATCGGCCTCATCGCGGCGATCATCGCTGGCATGGTCATGTCGCTGCTGTTCGGCTTCCTGACGCTCACGCTGGTGTCCAATCAGGTCGCCACCGGGCTGGCGCTCACCCTGCTGGGGCTTGGCCTGTCGGGCCAGATCGGCGAAGCCTTCGTCGGCCAGCCGGGCGTCAAGCTGCCCAGCATCGGCGGCATCGACCCGCTCATTCCCTTGGCTGTTGTACTGACGGCAGCTGTTTCGTGGTTCCTGTTCCGCTCCCGCTGGGGGTTGATCGTGCGCGCCGTGGGCGACAGCCACGCCTCCGCCCATGCGCTGGGCTATGATGTCATCAAGGTGCGTTATGCCTGCGTGCTGTTCGGAGGCGCCTGCGCTGGGATTGCCGGGGGATACCTGTCGCTCGTCTATACCCCGCAGTGGATCGAGAACATGACCTCGGGGCGCGGCTGGATTGCGCTGGCGCTGGTGGTCTTCGCGTCCTGGCTGCCGTGGCGGGTGCTGCTCGGTGCTTATCTTTTCGGCACCATCTCGATCCTGTCTTTCGTGGTTCAAACAAAAGGCTGGGGAATTCCCTCGCAGTTCTTGTCTTCTCTGCCTTACATCGTCACCATTGCGGTTCTCGTGATTATCTCCGGCAACCGGATGATGATGAGGAAAAACACGCCGGCTTCGCTTGGCCGGCCCTTCGTGCCTGACCGTTGAAGAAACTCTATGAACAAGGAGACGTTGAAAATGAAGAAACTGCTCATGTCGGCCGCGGCCGCCATCCTGGCGCTCGGAGCCGCCTCGGCCTCGGCCTCGGCTGCCGCCGCCGTCAAGGCCTGCTGGGTTTATGTTGGCCCGGTCGAGGACTTCGGCTGGACTTACCAGCACCATTTGGGCGTTGAGGCCGTGAAGGCCGCCTATGGCGACAAGGTCGAAACAGCCTTCGTGGCGAGCGTTGCCGAAGCTGATTCCGAGCGCGCCATCGAGCGTATGGCACGTGATGGCTGCAACATCATCTTCACCACCTCCTTCGGCTTCATGGAGCCCACCCTCAAGGTTGCCAAAGAGTTCCCGGATGTGAAGTTCGAACACGCCACCGGTTACAAGACCGCCGAAAATGTGACGACCTACAATGCGAAGTTCTACGAGGGCCGTTATGTGACCGGCCAGATCGCAGCCAAGATGTCGAAGACCGGCACGGCGGGCTACATTGCCTCCTTCCCGATCCCGGAAGTCATCGCCGGCATCAACGCCTTCATGCTGGGCGCTCAGTCGGTGAACCCGGACTTCAAGATCAAGATCGTCTGGGCCAATACCTGGTTCGACCCCGGCAAGGAGGCTGACGCGGCCAAGGTGCTGCTGAGCCAGGGTGCTGACGTGCTTTCGCAGCACACCGACTCCGCCGCTCCGCTGCAGGAGGCCGAAAAGGTGGGCGCCCTGGGCTTTGGCAAGGGCTCCGACATGATCACGTTCGCGCCCAAGGCACAGCTCACCGCGATCATCAACAACTGGGCACCCTATTACGTGCGGCGCGTGGGCCAGGTGCTCGATGGCACGTGGAAGTCTGAATCCTCGTGGGATGGCATGGCCCAAGGCACCATTGCGATGGCGCCCTACACCAACCAGCCGGAAGACGTCGCAAAGGCTGCGGCCGATACGGCGGAGGCCATCAAGACAGGCAAGTTCCATCCTTTCACGGGCCCGATCACCAAGCAGGATGGCACCGTTGTGGGCGAAGCCGGCAAGCCGCTGCCCGATGGCGACATCCTTGGCATGAACTGGTACGTCAAGGGCATTGACGACAAGCTGCCGCAGTAAGCGCTCAATCACACCAAACAGCGCCTGCCGCGGGAGCAGTCCCCGGCAGGCGTATTCTTGAGGGACAATGGATTTGGAGCCTTTTGCGGCTGACTGGCTTGATGTCCTCATTCGCTGGGGGCATCTGGTCGCGGGCATCGCCTGGATCGGCACTTCTTTCTATTTCATCGCGCTGGATTTCTCCCTGAAGTCGCGTGACGGGCTGCCGGAGGGTGTGCGCGGCGAGGCCTGGGAAGTGCATGGCGGCGGCTTCTATCATGTACAAAAATACATCTCCGCCCCTGCAAGCCTGCCTGCGCATCTCACCTGGTTCAAATGGGAGGCCTATCTCACCTGGGTCACCGGCTTCCTGCTGCTCGTGGTCGTGTATTACGTCAATGCCAGCGCCAATCTGATTGATCCCGCCGTCCTGGCGCTTCACCCCTGGCAGGCCATTGCGATTTCGGTTGCCTCGATCATCGCGGGCTGGGCCATTTATGATGGGCTGTGCCGTTCCCCCGCCGGCAGGAATGCAGGCTTTCTGGCAGGCCTTGTGTTCGCGCTCATTCTCGCCTTCGCCTATCTCTTCACGCATGTGTTTTCGGGGCGCGGCGCCTTCATCCATGTGGGCGTCATCATCGGCACCATGATGGCGGCCAATGTCTTCATGGTCATCATTCCCAACCAGCGGAAGATCACGGCGGCGCTGATCCGGGGCGAAACGCCGGACCCGCGTCTGGGCGCCATCGGCAAGCAGCGTTCCCTGCATAACACCTACCTCACGCTGCCCGTGCTGCTGATGATGGTGTCGAACCATTTTGCCATGCTGACCGATGCGCCAAATGCCTGGCTGCTGGTGGGCCTCATCGTCGTGGGTGGCGCTGCGCTGCGCCACTTCCTCGTGCGCCATGAGGTGGGCGATCCACTGTCCAAGATCGCCTGGACGCTGCCGCTCATCTTCGTGGCGCTGGGCCTTGCGTGGTGGCTCTCGGGTTCAGAGCTTCTCTCGCTCGACTGGGCCAATCTCTTCATCCGCTGGGCGCATCTGATCGCAGGCATCGCGTGGATCGGCACGTCATTCTATTTCGTGGCGCTCGACTTCTCGCTCCGGAAGGAAGCGAACATGCCGCAAGGGGTGGCCGGTGAAGCATGGGAAGTGCATGGCGGTGGCTTCTATCATGTGCGGAAATATCTGACTGCACCCGAGACGCTGCCGAAAGACCTGATCTGGTTCAAATGGGAGGCCTATCTCACCTGGGTCACCGGCTTCCTTCTGCTGGTGGTGCTCTACTACCTGCAGGCGGACAGCTACCTCATCGATCCCAACAAGATGCCGCTCACGCAGTGGCAGGCGATCGGGATATCAGTGGGCAGCCTGCTTCTCGGCTGGCTGATCTACACGGCGCTGTGCCGTTCGCCCATTGGCCGCAACACCGTGCTGCTGGCCGCTTGCCTGTTCCTCATGCTGCTTGCCGTCTCGTGGTTCTACACGCATCTGTTCTCCGGGCGGGGCGCCTTTATCCACATCGGGGTGCTGATCGGCACGATCATGGCGGCGAATGTGTTCATGGTCATCATCCCCAATCAGCGCAAGATCGCCGCGGCGCTCATGAGGGGCGAGAAGCCGGATGCGAGGCTTGGCGCCATCGGCAAGCAGCGGTCGTTGCACAATACCTATCTGACGCTTCCCGTGCTGGTGATGATGGTCTCCAACCATTTCCCCATGCTGACGGACAATGCCCATGCCTGGGTTCTGGCGGGTCTCATCATTCTCGGTGGCGCGCTGGCGCGCTATTTCCTCGTGCGCACCGAAGTGGGAGATGCCCATGCCGATGTCGCCTGGGCGCTGCCGGTGATTGGCGTGGTGCTGGCGGCTGCAGTGATCATCACCCAGCCCGCGAAACTCGTGCTGTATCCGGGAGCGGTGAGCGATGCCGAGGCGCTCGCCATCGTTCAGACGCGCTGCGCGACCTGCCACGCGGCAGTGCCGTCTGACCCGACCATCAAGGCAGCACCCAAGGGCGTGGAACTTGAGACGCTGGAGAACCTGAAGCGCTACGCCGCCCAGATTCACATACAGGCCGTCGCCAACAAGGCCATGCCGCTGGCCAACCGGACAAAGATGACGGATGAGGAACGTGCCAAGCTCGGCACATGGATCGCAGCGCAATGATCAGCATCGAGAATGTGAATGCCATGAGCCCCGAAGCCTTTGTCTCCGCCTTCGGGGATGTGGCGGAGCATTCGCCCTGGGTGGCGCATGAAGCTCAGAGCTTCCGCCCCTTCCGCAGCCGCGAGGCGATGATCGGCCATTTCGAAACGGCGCTGCGGGCTGCCAATGCCGATGCGCAACTGGCGCTGATCCGCGCCCATCCGGATCTCGCCACGAAGGCGCGGCTCACCGAAGATTCGACACGGGAACAGGCCGGTGCTGGCCTCAACGCGCTCTTGCCCGCCGAATTCGCCCGCTTCACCGAACTTAATGCCCAGTACAAGGCGCGCTTCGGCTTTTCCTTCATCTTCGCCGTGAAGGGCGCCACCAAAGACATGATCCTCGAAGCCTTCGCACGACGCGTGTCCCATGCGCCGGAGGTGGAATTCGAAATGGCACTCTCCCAGATCTGCCGCATCTTCCATTTCCGCATCGAGGACAGGGTCGCGCCATGACGCATGTCATCAAGGGCCAGACCTTGAGCTTTTCAGCCGATGGCGTGGCCATCCACGAGGCGAAGGGCGCGGTTGCGGTGGGTGATGACGGCACGATCCTGTGGTCCGGCCCTCAAAGCCTTTTGCCCCACGCCTTCCGTCAGATGGAGGTGCATGACTATGGCGCGATGATCGTGATGCCGGGCTTCATCGACGCCCACATCCACTTTCCGCAATACCGCATGCTGGCAGCGCCGGGCAAAGACCTGCTGGACTGGCTCACACGCTTCACCTTCCCTGAAGAGAGCCGCTACGGAGACCGCGCCTACGCGGCGGCGGCGGCGGAGATCTTTCTCGCACGGCTGTTCCAGCATGGCACCACATCGGCCCTGGCCTTTTGTTCCGTTCACAAGACATGTGCCGATGCGCTCTTCGCCGCCGCCCAGGGGAAGGGCATGGCACTCGTCACTGGCAAGACGATGATGGACCGCAACGCCATTCCGGCCGTCGAGGACACGCCGGAAACCGGCGCGCGCGAGACGGAGGAGCTTTACCAGGCCTGGCACGGCAAGGGGCGGCTCCGCTATGCCGTGACACCGCGTTTCGCGATCACATCCACCGCGGCGCAGTTGAAACTGTCGGGTGAGCTTCTGGCTTCGCTCAAGGGCAGCTTGATGCAGACTCATCTGTCCGAAAGCCCGGGCGAGATCGCTTTTGTGAAGCAGCTCTTCCCGAACGCGAAGGATTATACCGACGTTTATGACAGCTTCGGCCTGTTGAGTGAGCGCAGCCTGTTCGCCCATGGCATCCACCTGTCGGAGCGCGAATGCGCGCGGCTCTCCGAAACTGGTTCAACCGTCGTTCATTGCCCGACCTCCAACACCTTTCTGGGCTCAGGCCTCATGTCCATCCCGTACCTGAGTGAGAAGGATCGGCCCGTGCATCTGGGCGTGGCGACGGATGTTGGCGGCGGCACGGGTTACTCCATGCTGGCGACCCTGGGCGAGGCCTACAAGGTGCAGATGCTGACGGGCTACAAGCCCACGGCCGCCGAACTCTTTGCCATGGCGACGCGCGGTAATGCGGAGCGCCTGAAGATCGGCCATGAAACGGGCAGCATCGAAATTGGCAAGTTCGCCGATCTCGTGGTGCTTGACCCCACTGCCACGCCGGTTCTCGCCAGCCGTCAGGAGGTGTCCACCTCGCTGGAGGATGTTCTGTTCTCGCTGATGATGCTGGGCGATGACCGGGCGGTTCGCGCCACCTATGTGGCGGGCCACAGGGTTCACGAGCGCGTCACGGCCTGAGGGCAAAGACGAAGTCTTCCGCGAACCATACCTCCTCCAGATTGTTGCCGGGGCCTTTCCGGTCAATGATCAGGAAGCGGCTGTTCGCGTCGAACACCAGCAATGGGTGGTGCCAGACATTGCGGGCGTAGTTCACGCCCTGCTGGCCGGTGGCCAGAAAGGCGCGGTAGCTGCCAAGATCATGCACGTCCTCTGCCACCAGTACGGCCCAAGGCCTGTCCTGCAGCGGCATGAAGATCTGGCAGCCCAGCGGGTGGCGTTCCATCAGCCGGATCTCGATGGGGTGCGGCCTGGGCTGGCCGAGGAACAGGCTGACATTGGTCATGCCCCCTTCCGCCGAGACATCGACGTTGGCCAGATCGTTGAACCGTTCGGCGAAGCCCTGGTTGATGGTAACGTGAGCCGTGCCCTCCATGTCGATGACATCGCCGAATGGCAAGAAGGCGTCGCGGGTGAGGGGCTTGATGGGAATGGCTATCATGGCCTCACACGATCCGGCAGGAGATGGCGCCAAGTTCGCCGTAGTCCGCGCTCACCTCATCACCGGGTGCAACCGCCATCGGGATGATGCAGGTGCCGGTCGTCACGAACTGTCCGGCCTTTACGCCGCCGCAGTAAGTTGATGCCTCGTTGACGAACCAGGTGAGCGCCTTCAGCGGCCCGCCCAGCACCGCCTTGCCGGTGCCTTCGACCACAACAGCGCCATTGCTTAGCCCTTTCACTGCATGGCCGGAAAGATCAAGGTGGCGCCACGGGGTCTCGACCGCAGGCCCGAGCACCAGCCAGGAGGCGCAGGCGGTATCGGCGATCAACTGTGCCGCGCCCACCTTGGTGAAGTCGGCGTAGCGGCTGTCCGGTATTTCGATGGAAAGGTGAAGTGAAGCAACGGCATCGAGTGCCTCTGCCTCTGAATAGGGCACAGCACGGGGCGGCAGATCGTGGGCGAAACTGAAGGCGAATTCGGCCTCGGCCACGCGCATGATGTTGTCGCCCAGCGTGACGCTGGCACCCTGCGGCAGAAGCCTGTTTTTCAGGATGCGGCCTGCCAGTGGGCCATCAACATTGATGTGCCTTTGCCCCGCTGCGCTGGTGGCGGCGATCTTCCAGCCCGCCACGTCGCTGCCGCTGTGACGAGCCACAAGGGCCGCTGTCTCATAGGCTTCGGCGCGTGATCGGGGGCGCATGGCCTCCGGAAGCTCCGCGATTCGTGTCGTGGATTCCCAGTTGCGCAGCAGAAGCTGCGCCGCCGCCATGAAGTCCGGCTCCGCCGTCATGAGTCGTTCCCTTGTTTGCAGATCCATGTTGTTCCAGCGCTGATCCCCGCGCAAGGTGCGCGGCCCGCGTTCTTGACAATGCTACCGCACCGCCGGACTATTCCGGTTCAGTCTTCAAGGAGTTTGCTCCGTGTACATGAGGCCGAGAACGATCGAGGAAGCTGCGGCGGCCATGGCCTCAGCCGGTGCGCTGGCGCTGGCCGGCGGCACCGATGTGTTTCCCGCCCATGCGGGACAACCGCTGGACCGCCCCATTATTGATCTTTCGCGGGTTGAAGGCCTTCGTGGCATCGCGGAGATGGCAGACGGCTTCCGCTTCGGAGCCGCCACAACATGGAGCGACATTGTCCGTGCCAGCCTGCCGTCTGCCTTTGATGCGCTGAAGGCAGCCGCCGGTGAGGTGGGCTCCATCCAGATCCAGAACCGCGGCACCATCGCGGGGAACCTCTGCAATGCCTCTCCGGCGGCTGATGGCGTGCCGCCCCTTCTGGCGCTGGATGCCAGCGTGGAACTCGCCTCGGCTGCGGGACGGCGCGTGCTGCCGCTGGGCGATTTTATCACCGGCTATCGCAAGACGGCCCTGAAGCCGGGGGAGATCGTCAGCGCCGTCCTTGTGCCCCGGCCTGCGGAACGTGTCTCTTCGGCCTTTGTGAAACTTGGCGCGCGGCGATATCTGGTGATCTCCATCCTCATGGCGGCGGCGGTTGTGGAGAAGGATGCGCAAGGCCGGATTGCCCG
>CAYMQH010000035.1:0-4748 GCA_964392525.1 uncultured Aestuariivirga sp. | reverse complement strand
GTGACTGTCTCCTTCTCCTTCACCGTCAACGGCGCCGATGTGTCCTGCAAGGCCGCCCCGCAGACGCGGCTGAGTGAAGCCTTGCGCCGTGAACTGGGCCTGACCGGCACGAAGAGCGGCTGTGACGCAGGCGATTGCGGGGCCTGCACCGTATTGCTCGATGGCCAGCCCGTCTGCGCCTGCCTCGTGCCTGTCGCGCAGGTGGAGGGCGCACGCATTGTCACTGTCGAAGGCCTTGGCGCAAACAGCGCCACGGGCGCGCTGTTGCAACGCGCTTTTCTGGCGCGGGGTGCGGCCCAATGCGGCATCTGCACGCCCGGCATGCTGGTGGCCGCAACGGCCTTGCTTGACCGCGTGGAAGCGCCAAGCCGTGAGATGATCGCCGATGCGCTGGGTGGCGTGCTCTGCCGTTGCACGGGCTATGCCAAGATCATCGACGCGGTTGAAGATGCGGTTTCAGGCCATGTATCTTCACATGAAATGCCGGAGCTGGGCCACGCCGTGGGTGCCGCCATGCCGCGCCTCGATGGCGAGCCGAAAGTGGCGGGAACCGAGCAGTATGGCGCGGATGCCATTCCGCCCGATGCGCTGTGGGTAAAGGCCATACGGTCTCCCTTCCACCGGGCCGCATTCCGCTTCGGTGACATCAAATCCTTCATCGCCAGCCATCCGGGTATCATCCGTGTGCTGACGGCAAGTGACATTCCGGGCCGCAATATCTTCGGCGTCATCCCGCCCTTTGCCGATCAGCCGGTGTTCGCCGAGGATGAAGCGCGCTTCAGGGGCGAGGCGGTGGCGGCTCTTGTGGGTGAACGTGCCGCCATCGAGGCGATTGATCTATCGCACTTTCCCGTGACATGGGAAGAACGCGCCGCCGTCCTCACAATCGCGGCCGCGCTTGAGGCCTCAGCGCCGCAGCTTCACGAGAAGCGCGCCGGCAATATTCTGGTGAAAGGCCATGTTGCGCGCGGCGATGTGGAGACGGCTTTCGCGGTAGACGCGGTGACGGTCGAAGGCAGTTTTGAAACGGGATTCGTCGAACACGCCTATATCGAACCTGAGGCTGGATGGGCGCGTCGCGTGGGGGATCGCATCGAGATCACCGCCTCGACTCAGGCACCCTACATGGACCGCGACGACACGGCGGCCATCATGGGCTTTCCGCCTGAGCGTATCCGCATCATTCCGTCGGCCTGTGGCGGTGGCTTCGGCTCCAAGCTCGATCTCTCGGTACAGCCCTATGTGGCGCTCGCCGCGTGGCTCACGGGCCGTCCTGCGGCGATGGTCTATTCGCGCGCGGAATCGATCCAGTCCACCACCAAGCGCCACCCGGCTGTCATGCGCGCGCGCATGGCGGCCACGCGCGATGGCAAATTGCTTGCCATGGATTTCGAGGGTGACTTCAACACGGGTGCCTATGCCTCCTGGGGGCCGACGGTGGCGAACCGCGTGCCGGTCCATGCGTCCGGCCCCTATCAGGTGCCGCATTACCGGGCGCGGACGCGCGCCGTTCTCACCCACTGTGTTCCAGCGGGGGCCTTCCGCGGCTTCGGTGTGCCGCAGACGGTGATCGCCCAGGAGCAGATGCTCGACATGCTGGCGGAGAAGCTTGGCATCGACGCGCTGGCGTTCCGTATCCGGAATGCGCTCACCGATACAACATCCACCGTTACCGGCCAGGTGATGGGCGATGGCGTCGGCATCCGCGCGTGCTTCGAGGCCTTGCAGCCCCATTGGCAGAAGGCGCGGTCGGAAGCGGACGCGTTCAACGCGAAGGCCGGGCATTTGCGGCGCGGTGTTGGCGTGGCCGGCATGTTCTATGGCTGCGGCAACACCTCGCTGCCGAACCCGTCGACCATCCGTTTCGGATTGAAGCCTGATGGCCGCCTGTCGCTGCATCAGGGGGCGACTGACATCGGGCAGGGCTCCAACACCGTGATCACCCAGATCGCGGCGGATGCAGCGGGCCTGCCGATTGCGTTGATCGACCTCATCTCCCCGGACACTGACCTGACGCCCGATTGCGGCAAGACCTCCGCCTCACGCCAGACCTTCGTGACCGGCAAGGCGGCGGAGCAGGCCGGTCGCGCCCTTCGCCAGATGATTCTCCGGCTTGCCAATGCGGGCGATGAGGCGCGGTTGGAATTGTCCGGCGGAACGTTGCGGGTGGATCAGGGCGGAACCATCCGCACCGTGGCGCTGAAGGATTTGCCCGTTGACCATCACGGATATGTTCTGTGTGCGGAGGAAACATTCGATCCCCCGACCTCGCCGCTCGATGCCAACGGGCAGGGCAAGCCTTATGCCGTCTATGGCTATGGGGCGCATCTGGCGGAGGTTGAGGTCGACACGCGGCTCGGCCTTGTGAAGCCGCTCCGCATCGTTGCAGCGCATGATGTGGGCCGCGCCATCAACCCGGCACTGGTTGAAGGCCAGATCGAAGGCGGTGTCGCGCAGGGCATCGGCATGGCGCTGATGGAGGAGTTCACCCCCGGCAAGGGCGAGAACCTCCATGATTATCTGATCCCCACCATTGGCGATGTGCCGCCCATCACCTCGATCCTCGTCGAATGCGCCTCATCCACCGGGCCGTTTGGCGCCAAGGGGATCGGTGAGCAGGCGCTGATCCCGACGGCGCCCGCCATCCTCAACGCCATTCACCATGCCACGGGTGCGAGGCTCACCCGCACGCCTGCCACGCCGGGCAGGGTTCTGGCGGCGCTGAAGGCGAGGCCCGCATGAGCCGCATGCAGGCGCAACTGCTGCCCGATGGGCGGCGGCTGCACCTTCATTACGGCCCGATTGACCTCATCATCGGCGCGGACGGCGCGGCACAGGACGTCGCCCGCGCCTATGGCGCGGCAGCGGCTCGCTTTGAAACGGTGCTTGATGAACTTTGCGCCGAACTCCCCTTGCTGCGCCAGCCCGTGGAAGAAGAACCGCACGGCATCGTGGCCCGGCGCATGTGGCGGGCCACGCGCGGTCTCGCCGCGCGCTCCTTTCTCACCCCCATGGCGGCGGTTGCAGGTTCCGTGGCGGATGAAATCCTCGCAAGCATGTCCGCAAGTGCCACGCTCTCCCGCGCCTTCGTCAACAATGGCGGGGATATTGCCTTTCATCTCTCTGAAGGCGCGTCCTATGAAATTGGGCTTGTCAACCGCCCGGATGCGCCAGAGCTGTTTTCAACCACCCGTATAGGTTATAGGGACAAAGTGCGCGGCATCGCCACCAGCGGCTGGCGCGGGCGCTCTTTCTCCCTCGGCATTGCGGATGCCGTGACGGTGCTGGCGGAGGCCGCAAGCATAGCCGATGCGGCGGCAACGCTCATCGCCAATGCGGTGGATCTTCCCGCACATCCGGCCATCAGCCGCGTTCCGGCGCGAAACCTCCAACCTGACAATGATCTGGGCGAGAGGCTGGTCACGCGTGGCGTGGGCGCGCTGTTGCCGAATGAAATTGCGATGGCGCTTGCCGCTGGTGTAGCCTTCGCGGAACAACTCGTTGCGGACGGAACCATCGTTGCCTGCGCGCTCCATCTTCAGGGCACAACGCGCATGGTGGAAGGTCAGGGAAGGGCGGAGGCGCTATGCCGGATGTGAAGGTGAGAAAGTTCCTGGTCTCGGTGGAGGAAATCCACCATGAGGGCGGCCCCGCAGTTGCTGTTCCACCGAAGCGCGGCGCAGTGCTGGCGGTGATCGAGAACCCCTATGCCGGGGCCTATCACGAGAACATCCTGCCCTTCATGGAAGACCTGAAGCCATTGGGATTGCAGATGGCGCGCAAGCTCCTTGATGCCCTCGGCGGCGATCCGAAGTTGATCGAAGGCTATGGCAAGGGGTCAATCACCGGCGAGGCGGGCGAGCTTGAGCACGCCGCCCTCTGGCATGCGCCCGGCGGCTATTCGATGCGCGAGGTGCTGGGCGGCGCCAAGGCCATCGTGCCCTCCACCAAGAAGGTGGGAGGGCCCGGCACGAGGCTTGATGTTCCCGTCACCCACATCAACGCTTCCTATGTGCGAAGCCACTTCGATTCAATCGAGGTGGGCATTCCCGATGCGCCGAAGGCCAATGAGATGGTGGTTGCGCTGGTGATGACGACGGGCCCGCGCGTGCACGCCCGTGCCGGCGGGCTCGACGTGAAGGACGTGACAGGAGAGGATGGCCTGAGATGAAAGCGAAGATCCGCAAGATCATGACGGTGGTGGACGAAACCCTCACCGAGCAGGGGCGCGAGGTGTCTCCCGCCATCCGCCGCGCGGCGGCAATTGCCGTGATCGAAAATCCCTTTGCCGGAACGTATCAGGAAGACCTCTCAGACCTCATCGACGTGGGCGAGGAACTGGGCGGCCTTCTGGCGTCGCGCGCCGTGGCGGCGCTCGGCATTTCCGGCGACGCGGTTGAAAGCTATGGCAAGGCTGCCGCCGTGGGCGAGAATGGCGAGTTGGAACACGCCGCAGCCCTTCTGCACCCGAAACTCGGCGCGCCGTTCCGGAAAGTGCTGGGCAAGGGTGCAGCACTCATCCCCTCATCAAAGAAGCGGGGCGGCATGGGCGTGGTGCTGGACATTCCCTTGGGCCACAAGGACGCCGCCTTTGTCAGGAGTCACTTTGACGGCATGGAAGTGAGAGTCACCGACGCCCCGCGCGCCAATGAAATCGTGGTGGCCGTGGCGGTGACCACCGGCGGAAGGCCTCTCCCGCGCGTCGGTGGCCTGAAAGTGTCGGAGATCAAGGGTGAGGACGGGCTGCG
>CAYMQH010000034.1:0-30439 GCA_964392525.1 uncultured Aestuariivirga sp. | reverse complement strand
GGGTTGAAGCGCAGGATGTCGCGGTCCTTGCAGGTGCCGGGTTCGGATTCATCGGCGTTGCAGACCACGTACTTCTGGCCGGGCGCGGTGCGCGGCATGAAGCTCCACTTCACCCCGGTGGGGAAGCCGGCACCGCCACGTCCGCGCAGACCCGAGAGCTTCATCTCGTTGATCATCCAGTCGCGGCCATTGTCGATGAAGCCTTTCGTGCCGCTCCAGCAGCCGCGCTTTTTCGCGCCCTCAAGCCCCCAGTCATGGAGCCCGTAGATGTTGGTAAAGATGCGGTCCTTGTCAGCGAGCATGTCAGCTTCTCACTTTTTCGCAGTCTCGTCCGCCGGGGGCGGCGGGGGTGGCTCAACGCGCGTGAAGCTGCGCTGGCCCTGGTACAGGGATGGGTCGGTCAGGCTCGTCGGGCCGCCTTCAGGGGCCGCGAGATGCCGGTCGATCTGCGGGCCGACCTTCACCTTGCGGCCGGCGGCGAGATCATCAATCAGTTTCTCGAAGGAAGCGGGCGTCAGGTCTTCGTAGGTGTCCTTGAAGATCTGCACCATCGGGGCATTCACACAGGCGCCGAGGCACTCGACCTCCTCCCATGAGAACTTGCCGTCATCCGAGATATGATGCGGCTCGTGATGGATGCGGTTCTGGCAAACCTTCTTGATGTCCTCAGCGCCGCGCAGCATGCAGGGCGTTGTGCCGCACACCTGAATATGGGCGACCTTGCCCACCGGCTGCAGCTGGAACATGGTGTAGAAAGTCGCCACCTCCAGTACGCGGATGTAGGACATGTCCAGCATGTCGGCGACATATTCAATGACCGGCTTCGACACCCAATTGTCGTTCTGCTCCTGGGCGCGCCAGAGCAGCGGGATCACCGCCGAGGCTTCCTTGCCCGCCGGATATTTGGCGATGGTTTGCTTGGCCCAAGCGAGGTTCTCCGCGTTGAACGCGAAGCTGTCGGGCTGAACGGGATGAAGACGACGGACGCTCACCGGTCCACCTCACCAAAAACGATGTCAAGAGAGCCCAGCACGGCGGAAACGTCCGCCAGCATGTGGCCGCGGCAGATGTGGTCCATGGCCTGCAGATGCGCGAAGCCCGGGGCGCGCAGCTTGGCACGGTAGGGCTTGTTCGTGCCGTCCGACACGAGATAGACGCCGAACTCGCCCTTGGGCGCTTCGACGGCGGCATAAACCTCACCGGGTGGCGTATGGAAGCCTTCGGTGTAGAGCTTGAAGTGATGGATGAGGGCTTCCATCGACTGCTTCATCTCGCGGCGCTTCGGTGGCACGACCTTGCCCTGCTGGGATGAGACCGGGCCAGTCCTTTCCGAGCCCAGCAGGCGGTTCACGCACTGCCGCATGATCTTCAGGGACTCGCGCATTTCCTGCATGCGGATCAGGTAACGGTCGTAACAGTCGCCGTTCTTGCCGATGGGAATGTCGAAGTCCATTTCGTTGTAGCACTCATAGGGCTGCGCCTTGCGCAGGTCCCAGGCGGCACCCGAGCCGCGCACCATGACGCCGGAGAAGCCCCATTCGAAGCACTCCTTCAGGCTCACGACGCCGATATCGACATTGCGCTGCTTGAAGATGCGGTTGTCGGTCAACAGGCCCTCGATATCGTCGAGCACCTTGCCGTGGCCCTCGCAGAACCTGCCGATATCCTCCACGAGGTCCGGCGGAATGTCCTGATGCACGCCACCGGGACGGAAGTAAGCCGAATGCATGCGCGAGCCAGAGGCCCGCTCATAAAAGACCATCAGCTTTTCGCGCTCCTCGAACCCCCACAGCGGCGGGGTCAGCGCGCCCACATCCATCGCCTGCGTGGTGACGTTGAGGATGTGCGACAGAAGCCGGCCGATCTCGGAATAGAGCACACGGATCAATTGGCCGCGCTTCGGCACCTCAATGTCCAGCAGGCGCTCGATGGCCAGGCACCAGGCGTGTTCCTGGTTCATCGGCGCCACATAGTCGAGGCGGTCGAAATACGGCAGTGCCTGAAGATAGGTCTTGGCTTCGATCAGCTTCTCGGTGCCACGGTGCAGAAGGCCGATATGGGGGTCCACACGGGTGCAGACCTCACCATCGAGTTCGAGGACGAGGCGAAGCACACCGTGGGCCGCCGGGTGCTGCGGTCCAAAGTTAATGGAGAAATTGCGGACGGATGACGTGTCGGTCACTGTTTCGCCTTTTCATCACCGGGGAGAACGTAATCGGGGCCCTCCCACGGGCTCAAATAATCGAATGCACGGAATTCCTGGACCAGTTTCACCGGCTCATACACAACACGCTTCACTTCGTCGTCCCAGCGCACTTCGACATAGCCGGTGAGCGGGAAGTCTTTGCGCAGCGGGTGGCCGGAGAAGCCATAGTCGGTGAGGATGCGGCGCAGGTCCGGATGGCCCGAGAACAGCACGCCGTAAAGATCGAACGTCTCGCGTTCATACCAATTGGCGGAGGGGAAGACGGAGATGACGCTCGGTACCGCCGTGTCCTCATCCGTCTGCACCTTCACGCGGATGCGGCGGTTCTTGTAGGGCGCCAGCAGGTGATAGACCACATCGAAGCGCGTCTCGCGCTGCGGGTAATCGACGCCACAAATATCGATGAAGCAGACGAAGCCGCAGGTTGCGTCATCGCGCAGGAAGGTCAGCACCTTGATGATCGCGGCGGCTTCCGCCTCGACCGTCAATTCGCCGAACGCCACCTTGAAACCGGTGATGTCGCTTCCCAGCTTGGAGGTAATGTGCTCGCCCAGTTCTTGCAGTGTTTCAGCCATCTCAGCGCTCGATCGTTCCGGTGCGGCGGATCTTCTTCTGCAGTTGCAGAATGCCGTAGACCAGCGCTTCGGCGGTGGGCGGGCAGCCCGGCACATAAATGTCGACGGGCACGATGCGGTCGCAGCCGCGCACCACCGAGTAGGAATAGTGATAATAGCCGCCGCCATTGGCGCAGGAGCCCATGGAGATGACGTAGCGCGGCTCCGGCATCTGATCGTAGACTTTGCGGAGTGCGGGGGCCATTTTGTTGGTCAACGTTCCGGCCACGATCATCACATCCGACTGGCGGGGCGAAGCGCGCGGCGCGAAGCCGAAGCGTTCAACATCATAGCGCGGCATGGACGCCTGCATCATTTCAACCGCGCAGCACGCAAGGCCGAAGGTCATCCACATAAGAGAGCCAGTGCGCGCCCAGTTGATGAGGTCATCGGAGGCGGTGACGAGGAAGCCCTTGTCGGCGAGTTCGGCGTTGATATTGGTGAAGAACTCGCGCTGCTCGGGGGTCGCCTGTTCGATCAATCCCATTCGAGAGCTCCCTTTCTCCACTCATAGATGAAGCCGATAGTGAGGACGCCAAGGAAAATCATCATCGACCAGAAGCCGAAGACGCCCACTTCCTTGAGCGATATTGCCCAGGGAAAGAGGAAGGCGACTTCGAGGTCGAAGATGATGAAGAGGATCGAGACGAGATAAAACCGCACATCGAATTTCATGCGGGCATCATCAAAGGCGTTGAAGCCGCATTCATAGGCCGAGAGTTTCTCGGGGTCCGGGTTTCGAATCGCAATCAGGACAGGCGCGATGATCAGCGCCAGGGAAAGAGCCAGGGCCACCCCGAGGAAGATGACAACGGGCAGGTATTCTCTCAACAGTTCAGGCATGTGTTTTCGCCTCTCAGTCCATCCGGGTGGCGGACAAGAATCCGCCGCTTGGTAGCGCACCGCCCCGCGCCCCGCAAGTTTTTCGGATCGGTTATGAATGACTGCCTTTAAGCTGTGCAGCCCGGGGGGTTGGAAAGCGGCGCCCTCAACCCCTCCGTTTGCGCCTCTCCACCTCAGGCTGCAACCTCGAAAGCCATGCAGCAGGCCGGGAAAGTGTGACCGGGAACAAGGTCTTGCCCTAGGTTCAGACGGCCCGCGGCATTGGACAAGATTGCTGACTCATGTACAAGTGAAGGCTTGACGAACCTGCCAATATGACGATTCCCGGAGAGACCTGATGAAACGCACCCTGGCCGCAGCCGCACTGGCCGCACCCCTTCTCACCCTGCCCGCCCTCACCATGACAGCACGGGCCGAAACGATCGATCTGGCCACTGTGAAGTGCTCGGAACTGGCCACCATGAAGCAGGAGGATGCGGACTTCATGTTCGCCTGGCTCCTGGGTTACGCCGGCGGCCAGACGGGCACCACCACCATTGATCTCGCAAGCATGGGGTCGATCGGAACCGATATCGGGGAATATTGCGCCAAGAACCCGGAGGTCGGCCTGCTCTCCGCCGCGACCGCGGTGATGACGGACTAAATTCCCGGAGGGAATGCCAGAAACGCGAAGGGCCGCCTTGCGGGCGACCCTTTTCGTCTTGACTGAATGGCGCGAGTGACGGGGCTCGAACCCGCGACCTTCGGCGTGACAGGCCGACGCTCTAACCAACTGAGCTACACCCGCAATTCAGTGAAGCGCCTGATAGAGGAGCCCCCTCACCCTGTCAAGCGAGGGTTCAACGTTTTTTGCCGGTCACTTCGATTTCGATCTTCATGCGCGGATCGACGAGCTGCGCCACCATGGCGGTGGCGGCCGGGCGGGTTTCGCCCAGATATTTGCGCAACACCGGCCAGCATGGCTCGAAATCCGCGCCGTTCGGGAAGATGTATGTCACGCGCACCACGTCAGCCAGCGAGAACCCGGCCTTTTCCATGGCGGTCTTGATATTGCGGAAGGTCTGGTCGGCCTGCTCGGCTACATCGTCCGAGATGGTCATCGTCTCGTAGTTGAAGCCGGTGGTGCCCGAAACCCAGATCCAGTCGCCATCGACGATGGCGCGCGAATATCCGATCTCGGCCTCGAACTTGGAGCCCGATGAAACCTGCGTCCTGCTCATCTTCAGTCCTTCTGTGTTGCGGGCGGCATCAAATCCCCCCAGTCCAGTTTGCTGGCCTGCTTGTAAATGGCGCCTTCGCGCCTCGCAATGACGCGTTCTTCGATCCGGCCCTGCGCACACAGGCGCAAGCGCGCCCCGGGCTTGTGGTGCTGCGGCGGCGCGATGATGCGGCCGCCACCGGACGCCGTCCCGTCACGCGCCATGATGAGGTAGGAGAACCTCTCGTCCTCGAATGGCACGCGGGCGCCCTTGGCATGCATATGCGCCCGGCTGCGGGCCAGCCGCACGCTGAAATGGCACCAGTCCTCCCCCGCGATGGGGCAGTCGGCGGCATGGGGGCATGGGGCCACCGGAACTGCGTGCAGTGCCAGCAGGGCCTGTCTTGCGGCACGGATGCGGGCAAAGCCCTGCGGCGTGCCCGGTTCCACCAGAACCAGCATGGAACCACTGGCCCGCCAGAGTTCCCCCGCCACCCGGCCCGCCTGCTGCAACGGCAGTTCCGCCAGCGCATAGGCGGCAATCACCAATTCGGCCGGTGGCCCCTGCCCGGCGGCTTCGATGGACCCCGCCCGTGCTTCCGCCCGGCGCAGGGCCTCACCGCCGTGTCGTGAGAGATCGGCCGCGAGTTTCAGGAAGGCGGGTGCATTGTCGAGAAAGGTGATGCGCTCGAGGCCCGGCCAGAGGCCGGCTGCCGCCCAGGAGGCCGTGCCCGGCCCAGAGCCCGCGTCGAGCAAGCTTGTCGGGACGAAGCCGGGCCTGCGGGCGGCCAGTTCCGCCAACACACGCGCCACAGCCGCATAGGTGGCGGGAAGCCGCGCCACCAGATAGCTGGCAAGGTCAATCGCCTGCGACGAGCCGCCCGCCCGGTAGATGGCAGACAGGGCCACGCTGGCCTCCCGCCGGTTGGCAGCCGGTGGATTGGCCGCGAGCCAGGCTGCAATCGCCGCCGCGAGATCGTCGGGCATGCTCATCTGATCAGTGACGGTAAGTTCATTTGCATGTCGGACCGGGTCGGATTTAAGGACTGCAATCGTTTTCTTTCCGCCCTGCCATTACGAAAGCGGCCCGATGTTCCTGTCATTCTTCCCCTCGCCCCGCCTGTTCTTCACCTCTGCCGCCCTGTGGACGCTCGCCACCGTGCTGTTCTGGTATCTCGCCGCCAGCGACATGGGTTACCTCATTGGCCTGCCGAACCCTGCGCCCGATGCGGCCCCGATCATCGGCGTCACGGTGTTCTGGTCCAAGCCGTTCTTGTGGTTTTATCTCTATTACGCGCTGGCTGTAGGCATTTTTGCGGGCATTTGGCGCGTTCTCTCGCCGCAGCCATGGTTCTACTGGTCGGTGCTTGGCACGGCGCTGATCATTTTCGTCATTTACTTTCAGGTGCAGGTGAGCGTCGCCATCAATGCCTGGTATGGCCCGTTCTGGGACCTCGTGCAGGCGGCCGTTTCAAAGTCGCGGCCCGTGGCGCTGGGTGAGTTCTATGCCGAAATCCTGACCTTCTTCTCCATCGCCTCGGTGGCCGTGACGGTCATGGCGCTCAACAACTTTTTCGTCAGCCACTACCTGTTCCGCTGGCGCAACGCCATGAACGATTTCTACACCGAGAACTGGGAGCGGCTCCGCCACATTGAAGGCGCTTCGCAGCGCGTGCAGGAGGATGCGAAGCGCTTTGCCAATCTCACGGAAACGCTGGGCGTCAATCTGGTCGATGCGGTCATGACGCTCATCGCCTTCCTGCCGCTGCTGCACAGGCTGTCCGCCAGTGTATCGGACGTGCCGATCCTTGGCGCCATCCCCTATCCGCTGGTTACGGCGGCGTTGCTCTGGTCGGTGTTCGGCACGGCCCTGGTGGCGATCATCGGCATCAGGCTGCCGGGCCTTGAATTCCGCAACCAGCGTGTTGAAGCGGCCTATCGCAAGGAACTCGTCTATGGCGAGGATGATGCCAGCCGGGCCAGGCCGCACACCGTCGTGGAACTGTTCAACGCCGTCCGCACCAATTACTTCCGGCTCTACTTCAACTATCTCTACTTCAATGTTGGCCGCTATCTCTATATCCAGTCTGACAACATTTTCCCCTTCATCGTGCTCGCGCCCACCATCGTCGCGGGCAAGATCACGCTGGGGCCGCTCAATCAGATCCTCAGCGCCTTCGGCCAGGTCCGCGATTCGCTACAGTTCCTGCTGAAATCCTGGCCGACGATGATCGAGCTGCTGTCGGTCTACAAGCGCCTGCGCGCGTTCGAGGCAACGCTGGAGGGCGAGGCCCTTCCGGAACTCGACCGGGAATATCTGCCAAAGGGCCAGACTGCGTGAGGCTGCCATGACGTCAAAAGCGGGTGACGGCGCAGCAAGAAATTGGTAAAATGCAAGTTTGGATGTTATGGTGTTTTGATGAAGCTGTTGACGATCCCCATCCTTGCGGCCGGCCTCGCGCTCGCCTCCGTTCAGCCCACCCTGGCCGAGGAATCGTCTGGCCAGCACCAGTATGAGTTCGATCTTGGCGTGGGCCTGATGGCCAAACCGCGCTATCCGGGCTCGGACGAAGTGATCGCCGTCCCCTTCCCCCTGATCGCGGTGAGCCGCTTCTACGTGCCGGGATATGGCCAGGTGATCGACGGGGAGAAGTCGCGGAACCGCTTCACGCTCTATCCCTCGTTCAATTTCAACGGCAAGCGTGATGCCTCCGACTCAAATGAGTTGGAAGGCCTGAAGGATGTGGATTGGGCGCTTGAGGTCGGTCTCGGCGCAGCTTACCGCTATGAGTGGGTCCGGGGCTTCGTTGAAGTGCGCCAAGGCTTCAACGGCTATTCCGGACAGGTAGCGGAATTCGGGGTCGACGCGATTTTCGATCCGACGGAGCGCACGGAATTGATGGTCGGGCCGCGGGCCGGCTGGGGCTCTGACGGCTACATGAGCACCTACTTCGGCATCACCGCCAAGGAGGATGAGAAGAGCCCCGTCTACAACAAGCCCTATGACGCCGACGCCGGTTTCAACACCGTCGGCCTCGCCGCCACCGGCAGCTATGAATTGACGGACCGTACGAAACTCTATCTGCGCGGCGGCTGGGACAGGCTGATCGGTGACGCGGGCAACAGCCCCATCGTCAAGGAAGGCAGCGAAAACCAGTTCTATGGCGGCGCAGGCCTCACCTACAAGTTCCAGTTCAGCCTGAATTAGTCGCGTTTGCATCCCCTAGCGGAGCCCCTCGCCCTTTCCCCCAAGGGCAGCTGAACGGGCCGCTTTGGAGCGCGTCGGGGCGAGGCGGAATTGAAACGCCCTACACCGCGAACTTTGCCCTCAGTCCGTCCAAGACCTCGCCCAAACCCTCTCATCAAGCCAACCAGCAGGTCAGCCGCTGTGGGAAACCGCGCGAGGGGCTTGCCACGCCGCAATTGCATTGCTACTAATCTCTATCTGATCTGTAGACTATACTGCTTTTAAAGCCAAAGGCGCTGCCCTGATGTTCAAAATCGGACTTCGCAACCTGCTCGATCGATTGACCCGGGACATGGATGCCAAGGCAGAGTCCACGTTCGGTGGCTTGATGATGGCTCGGTCAGCGGATGATTCCGCACGGGACGAATTCATCACGGCCTACGTCGTTGCCCGTGAGCCGGCAACCGTGGCCCGCGCCGCCCGACTGTCCCGCCTGCCCACTGCCAACGGGCAATAACCGCTGATCTTCGACTCTCACGCCGACTGCGGTGAAATCACGATTGATTTCCTGATGGCATCGCTATATCCAAATGGATACAGCGATGCCCATGAGGTTGTTATGGCCAAGCGCCGCGCACTGCTGCGCGACATCATCGGGATATTGTGTGTCGGACTGGCTGTTGGCCCAGCCACTGCCGCCGAAAAGCTCACTGTGTTTGCGGCAGCAAGCCTCAAGACTGCGCTGGATGACGTCAGCGCTGCCTGGCACGCAGAGACGGGCGGCTTGGCCACCATCTCATATGCCGGGAGTTCGGCACTCGCCAAGCAGATCGAGGCCGGCGCACCGGCGGATGTGTTCATCTCCGCCGATCTCGACTGGATGAACGATCTCGCGGCCAAGAACCTGATTTCAGCCGGCAGCGAGGTGCAATTGCTCGGCAACCGGATCGTGTTGATCGCGCCAGCCGATTCAGCGGCCAGCACTGTCATCGCACCGGGCTTCGGCCTTGCGCGCCTGTTGGGTGACGGCCGGCTTGCGCTGGCCGATGTGAAGGCGGTTCCGGCCGGGAAATATGCCAAGGCGGCGCTCGAAACGCTCGGCGTGTGGGCCAGTGTGGAAGGCAGGGTGGCACAGGCTGAAAACGTCCGTGCTGCGCTGAAGCTGGTGGCGGCGGGTGAAGCGCCGCTGGGCATCGTCTACCAGACCGATGCCAATGCCGAACCCAAGGTAAAGGTGATTGCCGCCTTCCCGGAAGAGACCCACCCTGCCATCATCTATCCGGCAGCACGTATTTCCGCCTCTCAGAACCCGGATGCCGCTGCCTTTCTCGCCTATCTCCAGAGCAAGCCTGCCGCCAGCATCTTCAAGACGCACGGATTCACCGTGCTTGCGGCCGGAAACTGAGCCGTCAGGCAAGCAGTTTCCGCACCGCCTCCTGCCAGCCGCGATATTTCGCGTCACGCTGGGCCGCTTTCATCTTTGGGGTGAAGCGCGACTTGCGCTTCCAGCCCTTGGCGAAGCGCGCCGGTTCCGGCAGCAACCCGGCCTGCAGGCCTGCGAGATAGGCCGCGCCAAGTGCCGTTGTTTCGAGCAGCGGCGGCCGGTCCACCGGCGCATCGAGGATGTCGGCCAGCCTCTGCATGGTCCAGTCGGATGCGCTCATGCCGCCATCGACACGCAGGATTGTCTTGCCAGCACCGCCCCAGTCCTTGCGCATTGCCTCCAGCAGGTCCCGCGTCTGGTAGCACACGGCCTCAAGTGCCGCCTGTGCCAGTTCCTTCTCCGTCGTGCCGCGTGTCAGGCCGAAGATCGCGCCACGCGCCTCGGCATTCCAGTAAGGCGCGCCAAGGCCAACGAAAGCGGGAACCAGATACACATTCTGGTGGGGGTCCGCCGCCTTGGCAAGCGCGCCAGCTTCGCCTGCGGTTTCCACCAGCTTCAAGCCATCCCGAAGCCATTGCACAGCCGCCCCCGCGATGAAGATCGCACCTTCCAGCGCATAGGTACGCTTGCCGTTCAACTGATAGGCCACGGTGGTGAGCAGCCTGTTCTGCGAGGCCACCGCCTCCTCACCCGTATTGAGCAGCGCAAAGCAGCCCGTGCCATAGGTTGACTTCATCATGCCGGGCTCGAAGCAGGCCTGGCCGATGGTGGCGGCCTGCTGATCTCCGGCCACGCCACAGACGGGAACGGCGGCGCCGAGCAGTTTCGGGTCCGCCGTGCCGAAATCGGCTGCGCAATCCTTCACCTCAGGCAGCAGGCTGGCCGGAATGCCGAGAATGGCGAGGAGTTCCCTGTCCCATGTACCGGTATGGATGTTGTAGAGCAGCGTGCGGGACGCATTTGTAGCATCCGTTGCATGAACCTTGCCGCCGGTCAGCCGCCAGATGAGGAAGCTGTCGATGGTGCCGAAAGCAAGCTCGCCTTTTTCCGCCTTGTCGCGCGCGCCCTTCACATGGTCCAGCAGCCAGCGGATCTTGGTGCCGGAGAAATAGGGGTCCAGCAGCAGTCCAGTCTTGGCGGTAAACAGGGGTTCATGGCCCTGCACCTTCAACTCTTCGCAGAAGGCGGCGGTACGCCGGTCCTGCCAGACGATGGCCTTGTGGATGGGTTTTCCCGTCCGGCGGTTCCAGATCACCACCGTTTCGCGCTGGTTGGTGATGCCGATGGCGCGCACCGACTGCGCCTTCGCCTTCGCCTTCTTCAGCGCGTTGCGGCAGACGCTCAGCACCGAGGCCCAGATCTCCTCCGCGTCGTGCTCCACCCAGCCGGACTTCGGAAAATACTGCCGGAACTCCTTCTGGCCCACGCCCCTCGGTTTCAGCGTGGTGTCAAAGACGATGGCACGCGATGAGGTGGTGCCCTGGTCGATGGCGAGAATGAAATCCGGCATGGCTGTTTATTCCCCCGCTTGCCTGTGCACCTGCATGGCCCCGGCATCCGCCATATAGGCCCGCAGTGCATCCTGTTGATCCCTGCTCATGTGAAGGCCGAGCTTGGAGCGGCGCCAGAGAATGTCATCGGCGCTGACGGCCCATTCCTTTTCGCGGAGCCATTCCACCTCGCGCGCGCTCAAGGGCCCGAAGCTTGGACCGAGGTCGGCGGCTGAGCGCGCACCCTGCAACATCGCGTCTGCCTCCGTGCCATAGGCTTGGAAGATGCGCCGCGCATTGGCCGGTTCGAGGAAGGGGAACTTCCGGGAAAGGGTGGCAATCCGCTGCTCGACCTCGTCATGGCTGAAATCGCCGCCGGGCAGCGCGGCATCATGCGTCCACGGTTTTCCCATCTGCGGGAAGAAGGGACCAATCTTCTCCATGGCGGATTCCGCCAGCTTGCGGAAGGTGGTGATCTTGCCGCCGAACACAGAAAGCAACGGCGCGCCGCCTTCCGGTTGGTCAAGCTTCAGCACATAGTCGCGTGTCGCCTCCTGGGCCTTCGAAGCACCGTCATCATAAAGCGGGCGGATGCCTGAATAGGCCCAACGGATGTGATCGCGGGTGACAGGCTTGCGGAAATACTCGCTCACCGCGCCCAGAAGGTAATCCGTCTCGGCCTGAGAGATCTCGGGCTTTCCGGGGTCGCCCTTGTGGTCCTCGTCGGTGGTGCCGATGAGGGTGAAGTCCTTCTCATAGGGAATGGCGAAGCATATACGGCCGTCGGCATTCTGAAAGATGTAGCAGCGATCGTGGTCATAGAGTTTGTCCACCACGAGGTGGCTGCCCTTCACCATGCGGATCCTGTCAGGGTCGTTGCGGCCCACGACGGCGCCCAGAACCTCGCTCACCCACGGCCCGCCGGCATTGATCAGCACACGCGCGCGCACCGTCTCCTCGCGGCCATCTTCGCTGGACACAGTAAGCTCCCAGCCACCTTCGATGCGCCGGGCGGAGAGGCATTTCGTCCGGGTGCGGATGACCGCGCCCTTTGCTGCGGCGTCACGGGCGTTCAGTACCACGAGGCGGGAGTCCTCAACCCAGCAGTCGGAATACTCATAGCCGCGGGTATAGATGTCCTTGAGCGGCTTTCCCGTCACATCGGTCCTGAGGTTCACGCTGCGCGTGCCCGGCAGGATTTTGCGGCCACCCAGGTGATCATAAAGGAACAGGCCGAGCCGCAGCACCGGCCAGGGGCGGAGCCCCTTGTGATGCGGCAGCACGAAGCGCAGCGGCCAGATGATATGGGGTGCGGCATTGAGCAGTACCTCGCGCTCGATCAGCGCCTCGCGCACCAGCCGGAACTCATAGTGTTCCAGATAGCGCAAACCGCCGTGGATGAGCTTGGTCGAGGCGCTCGACGTGCCGGATGCGAGATCGCCCTGCTCCGCCAGAAACACCTTGAGGCCGCGGCCAGACGCATCGCGCGCGATGCCACAGCCGTTCACCCCGCCACCGATCACGAACAGGTCATACATCATTCAGCAACATCCGCAGCATTGTCGTTTCCAGCCTCTCCGTGCGCGATTTCAAGCCGCACACCATGATCCTTGCAGTAAGCCACCACCGCTTCAGGCGGCGCGTTGTCAGTAACGAACACATTGGTGTCGGACAAATGTCCGATGCGCACCGGCGCGGTGCGGGTGAACTTCATCGAGTCGGCAACCAGCATGACGTTGCGGGCATTCTGCATGATGGCCTTTGCCACGCGCACCTCGCGGTAGTCGAAATCCAGCATCGCGCCATCCTCATCGATTGCGGATGCACCGATCACCGCGTGATCCACCTTGAACTGCGAGATGAAATCAACCGCCGCCTCGCCAACGATGCCGCCATCGCTCTTGCGCAGCATGCCACCGGCCAGAATCACCTCGATGCCGGGGCGCGGCAGGAGAATGGTGGCAACATGTATGTTGTTGGTGATGACCAGCAGCCCGTCATGATCAACCAGCGCGCGCGCCACCTCTTCGGTCGTCGTGCCGATGTTCATGAACAGCGAGCAATTGTTGGGGATGAGGCTGGCCGCGTGCTGACCGATGACCATCTTCTCGGCTGCAGCCATGTGACGGCGCGCCTCATATGCGAGGTTCTCGACGCCCGACGCCAGCATCGCGCCGCCATGGGTGCGGGCGAGCAGGCGCGCATCGCACAATTCGTTCAGGTCCTTGCGGATGGTCTGCGGTGTCACGTCGAAACGCTGGGCGAGTTCTTCAACGGCCACTCCGCCGTTCTGCCGGGCCAGACCCAGAATCTGCTGTTGCCTGAAGCTGAGCACGCTCATCGTGATTCCCGACGATTCCGACCTTCCGAGTGCAAAACACGAATAACACTGCATCATGATTTCACTTTTTTTCGGTTTGCGCAATATTGCACCGCAAAAAGCTTCGTGATTTTCCCGATTGACGTTCCTTTGTTTTCGCATAAAGTTCCACGGACAATAACCGTGACGTTCCCTTGGGAGGGTAAATCGCATGAGACTCGGAGGTCCTGAGAGAGGCAGGGGCACGGCATCAGCCGTGCGCTTTGGCGGGATGCTCCCTACAGCGCGTCACCAGGGGCCGGGCCGTGCTTGAGCTGATCGGCGTCAGCAAGATATCAGGTGGGCAGACCCACATCCACCCAACCAGCCTGAAACTGGAAAAGGGAAGCCTGAACGTTCTTCTGGGCCCCACACTCTCCGGCAAGACCACCCTGATGCGCCTCATGGCTGGCCTGGAACAGCCAAGTTCCGGCGAAGTGCGTTTTGACGGCCAGAATGTGGCCGGTGTTCCGGTGCAGAAGCGCAATGTGGCGATGGTCTATCAGCAGTTCATCAACTACCCCTCGATGACCGTCTACGACAACATCGCCTCACCGCTCAAAGTGGCGGGCGAGAACGCCGCGGTGATCGACAGCGAAGTCCGGCGCGCCGCGGAACTGATGCGCCTCACCCCCTATCTGGACCGGTTGCCGCTCAGCCTGTCAGGCGGGCAGCAGCAGCGCACGGCGCTGGCGCGGGCCATCGTGAAGAAGGCAAGCCTCGTGCTGCTGGATGAACCGCTCGCCAACCTCGACTACAAGTTGCGCGAGGAACTGCGTGAGGAATTGCCAAAGATCTTTTCGGCAACAGGTTCGATTTTCGTTTACGCAACAACCGAACCTTCCGAAGCCCTGCTGCTGGGCGGCAACACCGCCACGCTGCATGAAGGGCGCGTCAGCCAGTTCGGCAAGACCATTGCGGTCTATCGCAATCCGAAGGACCTGATCACCGCCAGAACCTTTGCCGATCCGCCGCTCAACACGGTTGAGGCGATCAAATACGGCACTGAATTCGCGCTGTCCGATGGCGCTGCGGATGGAGGCAGCCGCCTGCCGGTTCCCGCCCAGCTTGCCGCGATCAGCGATGGCCCGGTGACGCTCGCCATTCAGCCCCACCATCTGTCGCTGACGGCGCCATTCGATGGCGCGCCGCGCCTCGCGGTCAATACGCTGGTGTCCGAAATTGCCGGGTCCGAGAGCTTCGTGCATGTCAGCCACGGCGCATCGCGCTGGGTGATGCTGACGCACGGCGTCTGCGATCTCGATCCCGGCCTCGCTGTGGATGTCTATATCGACATCCGCCACCTGATGGCGTTCGGCGCAGACGGGCAGGCACTGGCGCCCGCCGGCACGCCGGGCGAGGTGTGAGGGACGCGCCATGGCAAGAATAACACTCGAACACATCCGCCACGCCTACGGCCCCAACCCGCAGAGCCCGCAGGACTATGCGCTGCGCGAGGTGAACCACGCCTGGGAGGACGGCGGTGCCTATGCGCTGCTCGGCCCTTCGGGCTGCGGCAAGACCACGCTGCTCAACATCATCTCGGGCCTTGTTCGCCCGTCGGAGGGCCGCATCCTGTTCAACGGTCAGGATGTGACGCAACTGTCGACCGAACAGCGCAACATCGCCCAGGTGTTCCAGTTCCCGGTCGTCTATGACACCATGTCGGTCTACGACAATCTCGCCTTCCCGCTGCGCAATCGCGGGATTGCGGAAGACCAGGTTGACAAGCGCGTGTCAGAAATCCTTGCCATGCTGGATTTGTCGGGCCGGGCCCGCAAGAAGGCGCGCGGGCTGACCGCCGACCTCAAGCAGAAGATCTCGCTCGGTCGCGGCCTCGTGCGCTCGGATGTCAATGCGATCCTGTTCGATGAACCGCTGACCGTGATCGACCCGCACATGAAGTGGGTGCTGCGCTCGCAGTTGAAGAGCCTGCACCGCCATTCGGGCTTCACAATGGTTTATGTGACGCACGACCAGACCGAGGCGCTGACCTTCGCGGACAAGGTGGTCGTGATGTATCAGGGCGAGATCGTCCAGATCGGCACACCAGCCGAACTGTTCGAGAAGCCCAAGCACACGTTCGTCGGCTACTTCATCGGCTCGCCCGGCATGAATGTGTTCCCGGTGTCGGTGGCGGGCAGCAAGGCCATCATCGGCGGCGAGGAGATCGAGCTTGGTTATGCCCCGGCCATCGGCACGGGCGGCAAGACCGAACTCGGCATACGGCCGGAATTCATCGAGTTGTCGCATCATGGCCTGCCCATCAGCATCCGCAAGGTGGAGGATATCGGGCGGCTGAAGATCGTGCGTGCCGAACTTGCGGGCCAGCCCATGGCCATCACAGTGCGGGAGGATCAGGAGATACCGGCGCATCCGCACGCCACGTTCCGCGCCGATGGCATTCACATCTATGCCGATTCCTGGCGCGTCGGACGGGAGGCCTGACATGGAGAAGACCTGGAACAACAAGGCCTGGTTCATGGTGCTGCCGGCCTTCCTTGTGGTGGCCTTCTCGGCCGTCATCCCGCTGATGACGGTGGTGAACTATTCCGTACAGGACACATTCGGAAACAATGAATTCTTCTGGTCCGGTACAGACTGGTTCGCGGACATCCTGTCATCAGACCGGTTCTGGGGCGCACTGTGGCGCAACCTGGCCTTCTCGTTGATCATCCTGCTGATCGAGATTCCGCTCGGTATCTTCATCGCGCTCAACATGCCGCGCCGGGGCATCGGCGTTCCGATCTGCCTCGTCACCATGGCAATGCCGCTGCTCATTCCGTGGAATGTCGTCGGCACCATCTGGCAACTCATCACCCGTTCCGACATTGGCCTGTTCGGTTATGCCCTTACGGAAATGGGCATCCCCTTCAATGCGGCGGGCGATCCGCTGCACGCCTGGATCACGGTCGTGGTGATGGACGTCTGGCACTGGACGAGCCTCGTAGTGCTTCTGGCCTACGCCGGGCTCGTCTCCATTCCGGATCCGTATTATCAGGCAGCCCGCATCGACGGGGCCTCACGCTGGTCGGTATTCCGGTACATCCAGCTTCCCAAGATGAAGCGCGTGCTGCTGATCGCCGTTCTGCTGCGCTTCATGGACTCTTTCATGATCTACACCGAGCCCTTCGTGGTGACGGGCGGCGGCCCCGGCACGTCGACGACCTTCCTGTCGATTGACCTCGTCAAGATGGCGGTCGGCCAGTTCGACCTTGGTCCGGCGGCGGCGATGTCCATCATCTACTTCCTGATCATCCTGCTTCTCTCATGGGTCTTCTACACCGTGATGACGAGCAGCGATTCGGCCAATTGAGGTGACGGCGAGATGAGCAAGGATACAGCAACCAGCCAGACAGCCAGCCCCGACCATGGCAGAACGCGCCTGTCGTGGCTGGTCTCGACCCTCTACATCCTGTTCCTCATGATCCCGGTCTACTGGCTGGTGGTCACGAGCTTCAAGAACAACGTCGAGATCACCAACACCTTCTCCCTGCTCCCGCAGGATCCGACGCTGCGCAACTACCAGGTGATCTTCACCGATCCGTCCTGGTACATGGGCTACGTGAACTCGATGACCTACGTGGTCATGAACACCGTGATCTCCATCTCACTCGCCCTGCCCGCGGCCTATGCCTTCTCGCGTTACCGCTTCCTCGGCGACAAGCACCTGTTCTTCTGGCTGCTCACCAACCGCATGGCGCCGGCCGCCGTGTTCGCCCTGCCCTTCTTCCAGCTCTATTCGGCCTTCGGCCTGATCGATACGCACATTGCGGTGGCTCTGGCGCATTGCCTGTTCAACCTGCCGCTGGCCATCTGGATCCTCGAAGGCTTCATGTCGGGCGTTCCGAAGGAAATCGACGAGACGGCCTACATCGACGGCTACAGCTTCCCGAGGTTCTTCGTGAAGATCTTCATCCCGATGATCGCCTCCGGCATCGGCGTGGCAGCCTTCTTCTGCTTCATGTTCTCGTGGGTCGAGCTGCTGATCGCGCGCACGCTGACCACCACCGACGCCAAGCCCATCGCCGCCATCATGACGCGCACCGTGTCGGCCTCCGGCATGGACTGGGGCGTGCTTGCCGCGGCAGGTTCGCTGACGCTGATCCCGGGCGTTCTGGTCATCTGGTTCGTGCGCAACTACATCGCCAAGGGCTTCGCCCTGGGCCGCGTCTGAGGAGGGCTCGAAGATGGACTTTGCATGGATGGCCTGGACACTGCCAACGGCTTTGTTCTTTGGCGTCATCCTCCTCATGCTGATCGGCATGGGTGTGTGGGAATATGCCTCCCCCGGCGGCGCGCCGCGCGTTGGGGTTCTTGGCTTCGAAACGACGCGGGGAGACCGGCTTTTCATCTCCCTGCTCGGTAGTGCGTTTATCCATATCGCTTGGTTGGGGCTGACAAGCCTTGACCTGTGGTGGGCGACTGGCCTGTCCGTCATCTACACGATCCTCGTGTTCAGATACGTCTAGTCAGCCGCTGACGATTGGCTGCGGCGAACCCGCTGCCAACCTTGATCGTGCAGTCAACATAGCTGGAGGAAACTATGCGAAAACAACTATTCGTCTCGACAGCCCTGCTCGCCATGGCCCTGTGCGGCCCGGCCTATGCAGGAATGGACGAGGCCAAGGCATTCCTGGACAAGGAAATCAACGGCCTGTCGGCGCTTTCGCGCGCTGATCAGGAAAAGGAAATGCAGTGGTTCATCGACGCTGCGAAGCCCTTCGCCGGCATGGAGATCAAGGTCGTCTCCGAAACCATCACCACTCACGAATATGAAGCCAAGGTTCTTGCCCCGGCCTTCACTGCCATCACCGGCATCAAGGTCACGCATGACCTGATCGGCGAAGGTGACGTCGTCGAAAAGCTGCAG
This sequence comes from uncultured Aestuariivirga sp., assembly GCA_964392525.1. Classification (GTDB taxonomy): domain Bacteria; phylum Pseudomonadota; class Alphaproteobacteria; order Rhizobiales; family Aestuariivirgaceae; genus Aestuariivirga. The sequence goes on along the minus strand of CAYMQH010000034.1, from coordinate 12,285 downwards.
ACGCAGATGCAGTCTGGCGAAAACATCTATGACGCCTATGTCAACGACTCCGACCTCATCGGCACCCACTGGCGCTACCTGCAGGCCCGCAGCCTGACCGACTGGATGGCCAATGCCGGCAAGGACGTCACCAACCCGGGCCTCGACATCGACGACTTCATCGGCAAGTCCTTCACCACGGCGCCCGATGGCCAGCTCTACCAGCTGCCCGACCAGCAGTTCGCGAACCTTTACTGGTTCCGCTACGACTGGTTCAACGACGAGAAGAACAAGGCCGATTTCAAGGCCAAGTATGGCTATGACCTCGGCGTGCCTGTGAACTGGTCCGCCTACGAGGACATCGCGGAGTTCTTCACCGGCCGCGAAATCGACGGCAAGAAAGTCTATGGCCATATGGACTATGGCAAGAAGGACCCCTCGCTCGGCTGGCGCTTCACCGACGCCTGGCTCTCCATGGCCGGTAACGGCGACCGTGGCATCCCGAACGGCCGCCCGGTTGACGAGTGGGGCATCCGCGTGAACGACAAGTCGCAGCCGGTTGGCTCCTGCGTGGCCCGCGGCGGCGATACCAACGGCCCGGCCTCAGTCTACGCGATCACCAAGTACCTCGAGTGGCTGAAGAAGTACGCTCCGGCAGAAGCCCAGGGCATGACCTTCGGCGAAGCTGGCCCGCTGCCCGCCCAGGGCTCGATCGCCCAGCAGATCTTCTGGTACACCGTGTTCACGGCTGACACCGTGAAGGACGGCCTGCCGGTGGTGAACGCTGATGGCACCCCGAAGTGGCGCATGGCTCCCTCGCCGCATGGCGTCTACTGGAAGGACGGCATGAAGCTTGGTTATCAGGACGCCGGTTCGTGGACGATCCTGAAGTCCACGCCGGATGACCGCGCCAAGGCTGCCTGGCTCTATGCCCAGTTCGTCACCTCCAAGACGATTGATGCGAAGAAGAGCGATGTGGGCCTCACCTTCATCCGCCAGTCGACGCTCGACCTCCAGCACTTCACCGACCGTGCGCCGAAGCTCGGCGGCCTGATCGAGTTCTACCGCTCGCCGGCCCGCCTGCAGTGGTCGCCGACCGGCACCAACGTTCCTGACTATCCGAAGCTCGCACAGCTCTGGTGGCAGAACATCGGTGACGCCTCCTCGGGCGCCAAGACCCCGCAGGAAGCCATGGACGCGCTCTGCGCCGAACAGGAAAAGGTGCTGAGCCGCATCGAAAAGTCCGGTGTGCAGGGAGACAAGGGTCCGGTTCTCGCTCCTGAACACGATCTCGCTTACTGGAATGCGGAAGCCGTGAAGGCGGGCAACCTCGCCCCGCAGCTGCCGATCGCCAACGAGAAGGAAAAGCCGATCACCGTCAACTATGACGAGCTGATCAAGTCCTGGCAGAAGTAATCGCTGCCAGCCTCACAGGCTGACGAAAAAACCGCCCGGGCCGCAAGGCCCGGGCGGATGTGTTTTGCGAGAGCTCCGGACGCGTGGTTCCGTCCGGAACGCACTCAGCCCATGATCTGATTGAAGGTCGCCGAGGGGCGCATCACCGCCGCGGTCTTGCCGGAGTCGGTGTGATAGTAGCCACCGAGTTCCACCGGATTGCCGCGTGCCGCGCGGAGTTCGGCAAGAATATTCGCTTCATTGGCGCCGAGCGTCTCGGCAATCGGCTTGAAGTGGGCCGCGAGCTCCGCATCCTGCGTCTGCGAGGCCAGCGCGCGCGCCCAGTAAAGCGCGAAGAAGAAGTGGCTATCGCGGTTGTCAGTCTGGCCGACCTTGGGAAGCGGCGACTTGTTGTTCTCCAGCACGGCCTGTGTGGCGGCATCAACCGCATCGCCCAGCACCTTGGCCTTCTTGTTGCCATTCACCTCCGCGAGGAACTTGAGGCTTTCGCCCAGGGCGCAGAACTCGCCGAGCGAATCCCAGCGCAGATGGTTCTCCTCCATCAGCTGCTGCACATGCTTGGGCGCTGAACCGCCGGCACCCGTCTCGAACAGGCCACCGCCCTGCATCAGCTTCACGATCGACAGCATCTTCGCCGAAGTGCCCAACTCCAGGATGGGGAAAAGATCGGTCAGGTAGTCGCGCAGAACATTGCCGGTGATGGCGATCGAGGTTTCACCCTTGCGGATGGTTTCGAGCGTCAGGCGTGTCGCCTCGCGCGGCGCGAGGATCTGGAACTTGTCCGAGACGCCGGCGGCGGCCAGCGCGGGACGCACATGGTTGATCAGCTGCGCATCATGGGGGCGCGCGGCATCGAGCCAGAAAATGGCCTGGCAGCCTTCCGCCTTCTGGCGCGCGATCGCAAGGCGGATCCAGTCCTCGATGGCGGCCTGACGGGTCGAGGCAGCGCGCCAGATGTCGCCTGTGGCCACCTCATGCTGGTGCAGCACGTCGCCATTGGCCAGCACGATCCGCATCACGCCGTCGGCCGGCACCTCGAAGGTGGTGGGGTGGGAGCCATATTCCTCGGCCTTCTGGGCCATGAGGCCGATGTTCTGCACGGTTCCGGCCGTGGCGGGATCAAGAGCACCCGTTGCCTTGAAATAGTTGATCGCCTCCTCATAGACCGCCGCATAGGAACTGTCGGGGATCACGCAATTGGTGTCAGCTGGCTTGCCATCGGGGCCGTAGCCCTTGCCGCCAGCCCGGATCAGGGCCGGCATAGAGGCGTCGACGATCACATCGGAGGGCACATGCAGATTGCTGATGCCCTTGTCGGAGTTGACCATGTAGAGCGCCGGGCGGTCGGCCATCACGGCCTTGATGTCCGCCTCGATTGCCGCGCGCTCCGGCATGGTGGCCACCTTCTCCAGCAAAGTGCCGAGGCCGGAGTTGGCGTCAACGCCCGCCGCCTTCAGCGCAGCGCCATGCTTGTCGAACACGGGCTTCAGGAATTCCGTCACCGCGTGGCCGAAAATGATGGGGTCGGACACCTTCATCATGGTGGCCTTGAGATGGATCGAGAACAGGACGCCCAGGCGCTTGGCGCTGTCGATCTCGGCGGCGAGGAAGGCCTTCAGCGCACGGGCCGACATGAAAGTGGCATCGACGATGGCACCCGCCGGATAGGCGACACCCTCCTTCATCACGCGGGTCTTGCCGTCGCGCATCACCAGTTCGATGCGGGCCGGGCCTGCCTGGGCTGCCGTGATGGTGGCGGATTTTTCGTTCGAGCGAAAATCGCCAGCCCCCATTGTGGACACATGGGTCTTGCTCGCGGCACTCCAGGCGCCCATCGAATGCGGATTGGCCTTGGCATAATTCTTGACGGCGATGGCGGCGCGGCGGTCCGAGTTGCCCTCGCGCAGCACCGGGTTCACCGCCGAACCCTTGACCGCGTCATAGCGGCTGCGGATGTCGCGCTCGGCTTCCGTGGTGGGGTTTTCGGGATAGTCGGGCAGGTCATAGCCCTGCGACTGCAGTTCCTTGATCGCGGCAGTGAGTTGCGGCACCGAGGCCGAGATATTGGGCAGCTTGATCACATTCGCGGCGGGGTTCTTCACCAGTTCGCCCATGATGGCGAGGTCATCCGGCTGGCGCTGCGCCGGGGTGAGCCGCTCGGGGAAGCTCGCGATGATGCGGCCAGCAAGCGAGATATCCCTCACGCCGACGCTGATTCCGGCGGCCCGCGTGAAGCTGGTGATGATCGGCAACAGCGAGGCCAGCGCCAGCTGCGGCGCTTCATCGACCTTGGTGAAAATCAGATCCGGGGCGGCATGGTCATTCATCGCGTTCTGCCTATCTATGGGTTGCTCGGTTTGGGTGCAGGTATAGCCGAAAGCAGGCCGCGGGGAGGAGCATACTCTAGACGCATTGACTCACGCCGGAGGCGTGCGGGCGGCGGATGCGCCACCGCCCGCCGGGAGTGTCACACCACGGTCACGGTGAAGCTGCCGAGGCCTTCGATCGAGGCCTCCATCTTGTCGCCGCGCACCACCGGGCCAACGCCCGACGGCGTGCCCGACATGATCACGTCACCCGCCTTCAGTTCGAAGTATTCCGAGAGATAGGAAATCATCTCGGGTACCTTCCAGATCATCTGGTTGAGGTCGCCCTCCTGCTTCACCGCACCATTGACCTTGAGTTCGACACGACCATGATCCGGGTGACCGACCTTGGCGACAGGATGCAGTGGGCCAACCGGGCCCGACAGTTCGAAGGACTTGGCAATCTCCCACGGGCGGCCCAGCTTCTTGGCCTCGTTCTGCAGGTCGCGGCGCGTCATGTCGAGCGACACGGCGTAGCCCCAGACATGGTTCAGCGCATCGGCCAGCGGAATGTTCGTGCCGCCAGACTTCAGCGCAACCACGAGTTCCACCTCATGGTGCACGTCCTTGGAGTGCGGCGGATAGGGGAAGGTGCCGGAGGCGTCGAGATTGTCCGGGTTCTTCTGGAAGAAGAACGGCGATTCGCGGTTGGGATCGTGCCCCATCTCCACCGCGTGCGCTGCATAGTTGCGCCCGATGCAATAGACCCGGCGCACCGGGAACGCACCGCCACCAGCCACGGGAATGACCGGTGTCTGGGGCGCGGGGATCACATAATTCGACATGTTTCACCTTTTGAGGAAAGCCAATGGGTTAAAGGCTACATCAGGTCCACGCCGGAAATCAATCCAAACCAAGTTGTGTTTCGCAACCATTTCCACACCAATTCGACTTTGGTTGAGAATCCTATTGCGATAATACAATGTTTATGCAAACCTTCGAAAACCAATTTGAGACCAATTCATGACCGGCTCACAAACGAACAGCTCAGATCCGATTGTCCGGCTTCGCCGTTTCATCGAGGACGGCGGATACGAGCGCGGCGTCCGGCTCCCGCCGGAGCGGCAGCTGACCAGCCAACTCGGCATGACGCGCGCCACGCTGCGCAAGGCGCTTGAGGTCCTCGAGCGTGACGGCATCATCTGGCGTCATGTGGGCAAGGGCACCTTCATCGCCGATGGCACGCCGCAGACCGCGCCTGCCAGCATCGGGGAGCTGACCCGCCAGATCACCCCCTTCCGCATGATGCGCGCGCGCATGACGATCGAGCCGGCCATCGCCCGCGAAGCCGCGATCAATGCGTCCGGCGAAACCCAGCGCCGCATGCATCAGGCGCGTGAACGCGCCAAGGCGGCCAGCACCTGGCATGATTACGAAATCCAGGACGATCTCTTCCACCGCGCCATCGCTGAGGCGAGCGACAATCCTCTGCTGCTTGCCCTGTTCGACCAGCTGAACGAAGTGCGCCGCGCCGTGGCATGGGGCAATGTCACCCGCCAGAGCGCGCTGCCCTCGCCCGACCATTCCAGTTTCGCCGAGCATGACGCCATCGCCACGGCCATCACCAACCGCGATCCCCATGCCGCCTATGAGGCGATGCGCGCCCATCTGCGTTCCGTCTCGCAACGCCTGTTCGGGGAGAACTGACCCGCCCGCTTCGCCGCACCTAACACAGAAGGCCACAAGGCCCACCCTACCGAATGCCTGCAACTTCACAATCACCCAGGGAGGACATCGTGAAGAATATCGTGAAGAAAGTCGTCGGACTGGCATTTGCCGCCAGCATGATGGTGTCGGCCGCCTACGCCGAAACCATCAAGATTGCGCTTGCCGAACCGCCGTCCGATGAATTGGCGGCGTTCTTCGTCGCCCTCGAGCGCGCCAAGGCCAAGGGCCTCGAATTCGAATGGACTGCGTTCTCGGATGAGGAACTGGCCATTCAGGCCGTGCTCAGCGGCGACATGGACATCGCCTTCGGCACGCCCTATGCCGCCATGCAGCGCTCCAAGGCGCCGCTACGCATCATCTTCCAGGTATCGAAGCTGGTGTTCTTCCCCGTCACCACCAAGGAATTCAGCAAGCTCGCTGACCTCAACGGCCAGCCGATCATGCTGCATTCGCGCGGCGGCGGCACGGACTCGATCGCCAACATGATCGAGTCCCGCGAGGGCATCAAGTTCAGCGAGCGCTCCTATGTGCCGGGCTCCAACAACCGCGTCGTCGCGATGATGGCGGGCCAGGGCAAGGCGACGATCCTCGATCTGTCGAACAAGAACAAGATCGTGGCGCAGGCGCCCGACCGCTTCCACGCCCTGCCCATGTTCGAGGTCAAGGCCACGGACGAAGCGCTGTTCGCCAGCCTCGACTGGATCAAGAAGAACGAAGACGCCGTCAACACCTTGGTCGCCGCCCTCCAGAGCACCTGGGAGGACATGGCCAAGGACCCAAGCATCATCCGCCGCGAAACGGCCGCTGACGGCCCGATCGGCCAGCTGCCGCCCGAAGTGCTGGACAGCATTGATGGCTTCTACAAGGATGCCGTGGAAGGCGGCCTCTATGACCCGCAGGGCGGCGGCCGCGAGGCGGCCAAGGCCGACATGGAATGGTATGCGGCCTCAGGCCAGCTCGAGGGTGATCCCGCCAGCCTCAACATCGAGGACTTCTGGTACTTCGCACCGCTCGACGCCGCGCTGAAGAAGTAACGCAAACTCCGCACACCGACGCTGCCGGCCGGCCTGCCGTGCCGGCAGCGTTTCCTTCAAAGTCTGTTCACTGGAACGGTGGCATGAAGTATCGCTCGCTCGGGCTCAAGCTGCTCTCGGCATTGTTGGTATTCGGCGCATGGCAGATCGCGGGCATGGTCCCCGTGAGCTACGCCTTTCCCACCTTCACCGAATCGATGGCCGCGCTGTTCCGCATGATGGCGAACGGCGAACTCTTCGTTGCCTATGCCGAAACACTGAAGCCGCTGATCGTCGGCATCGCCGTCTCCGCCATCGGCGGCATCGGGCTCGGGTTGTGGATCGGCCTCAGCCGCGCCTTCGACTGGCTGTTCTCGCCCATCTTCATCGTCATGCAGGCTGCACCTCTGGCTGCCCTCATTCCCATTCTCGTCATGGTCTATGGCATCGGGCTCACCTCGAAGGTCTTCGTGGTGTGCATCATGGCGCTGCCGGTCATCGTGCTGAACACCGCAAGTGCGGTGCGCAACACGCCTGCCTCGCTGAAGGAAATGGCTTTCTCCTTCCTCGCCAAGGACCGCGACATCCTGCTCAAGGTCATCCTGCCGTCGGCCTCGCCGATCATCTTCTCCGGCCTCCGGCTCGGCGTGTCGGCGGGCTTCATCGGCGCCATCCTTGCCGAACTCAAGATCACGCCGACCGGGGTGGGCGACATCATCACCCACAGCCGCTCCATCGCAGACTATCCCAGCATGTATGCGGCGATCTTCTCCATCATCCTTCTCGCTGTCCTGTTCCTCAATCTTCTCGAGAAGCTCGAAGACGTCTTATTCGAAGGAAACAATCGTGGTTATGTCTCAGACTGAAGCGGTCACCTCCCACCACAAGAACCGGACGGCCGACAGTGCGGTCTCGGTACGCGGCGTCTCCAAGACCTATCAGGACGTCGAAGCGCTGAAGAACATGTCGCTCGAGTTTCCGCGCGGCGAGCTCACCTCGCTGCTCGGCCCCTCCGGCTGCGGCAAGACCACGCTGCTGAAAATCATCGCGGGCCTTCTCCAGCCGACCGCGGGCGAAGTCGAGGTCGATGGCCGCAAGGTGACCGGCCCCGGCCCCGACCGCGCCTTCGTGTTCCAGGACTTCGCGCTGCTGCCCTGGGCCAATGTGCTGCGCAACGTGTCTTTCGGGCTCGAGCTGCGCGGCGTCGCCAAATCCGAGCGTGAGGCGATTGCCGAGAAATACATCCGCAATGTCGGGCTTGCCGGCTTCGAGAAGAAATATCCCCACCAGCTCTCCGGCGGCATGCGCCAGCGCGTGGGCCTGGCACGCGCCCTGTCGGTTGATGCAACGGTGCTGCTGCTCGACGAACCCTTCTCCGCAGTCGATGAGCAGACCCGCCGCAAGTTCCAGGAAGATCTGCTGTCGCTCGTCCAGAACGAGAAGAAGACCTTCATCTTCGTCACCCATTCGATCGAAGAGGCGGTCTATGTCTCCGACCAGATCGCCCTTCTGCTGCCCCGCCCCAGCCGCGTATCCGAAATTATCCGGCCCTCGAGCTTCCGCGGCAAGGGCGTGGACAACATCCGGCGCGATCCTGAATATCTCGACATCGTCGACAGGATCTGGGCCTCGCTGCGAAGCTATGTGGAGTGAGCGGGCATGATGCTGTTCGGCAAGAGGCTTCCGGCCATGTCCTCCCTGCTCCTCTGGGCGCTGCTATGGGAGATCGTGGGCCGCCTGAAACTTACCTTCTTCATTCCGCCATTGTCGGATGTGTTCCTGGCGCTGTTCAAGCTGCTGCCCACGCCCGCCTTCCTGAACGCGCTGGGTATCACCGCATGGGCCTTTGTGGCCGGCGTCGTCAGCGCCATTGTGATCGGCATCCCGGTCGGCATCCTGATGGGCAAGAGCCGCCTTCTCGATGAGCTTCTGCTGCCGTGGGTCAACATCTTCCTGTCGGCCCCGCTCACCGCTCTCGTTCCGGTGCTCATGGTGTTGTTCGGCTTCGGCACCAAGACCATCATCATCACCACCGCCCTGTTCGCAGTGTGGATCATCATCCTCAATGCGAGAGCCGGGGTACGCCAGATCAACCGTTCGCTTGTCGAGATGGCGCGGAGCTTCGGCGCGACGCCCATGGATGCCTTCCTCAAGATCTACTTCTGGGCGGCACTGCCCGAAATCCTGGGCGGGGTGCGGATCGGTGTGATCCGTGCCGTAAAGGGCGTGATCATCGGCCAGCTGCTGATCTCGATCGTCGGCTTCGGCGCGCTCTTCGAGCTTTACTCGAGCAACTTCCTGATGCCGCAATTCTGGGCCGTTCTCATCGTGCTGTTCGGCCTGGCCTTTGCCCTGTCGGAGTTCCTCGGCTATCTGGAGCGCAAGGTTGCCTATTATGCCGCCGCGCGCTGACACGCCCTCCCGGAGAGACTGAGACATGAGCAACACCATCGCAGAGCTGCTGGCCGGAAAAACCCCGGACAGTCCGGCCATCGGTGCGCCGGGCCGCCCCTGGCTGAGCTATGGCGGCCTTGCTGCCCTCTCCGCCGCCGTGCGCCAGCAATTGCGCGCGGCAGGGGTCAGGGCTGAAGACCGCGTCGCCATCGTGCTGCCCAACGGGCCTGAAATGGCGGCGGCCTTCATCACGATTGCCCAGTCTGCCGTCACCGCGCCACTCAATCCGGCCTACCGTCAGGATGAGTTCGCCTTCTACCTCGAAGATCTGAAGGCCCGCGCCATTGTGCTTCCAGCGGGCTATGACGGGCCTGCGGCCGCAGCCGCTGCGGCCTGTCGCATTCCGGTGCTGCGGCTCGAGATGGACCCCGCCCAGCCCGCAGGGCAGTTCCGCCTGTTGCCGCCAGGCGGCGCGCAGCCGGTGGCAGAGGGCGGCGTTCCGGGCGCTGGACACACGGCACTCATTCTCCACACATCGGGCACCACATCGCGACCCAAAATCGTGCCGCTGCTGCAGTCGAACATTGCAGCCTCGGCCCGCCACATCAGCGCGACACTCGCCCTCACACCGCAGGACCGCTGCCTGAACGTGATGCCGCTGTTCCACATCCATGGCCTGATCGCCGCGCTCACCGCCTCGCTCTCGGCGGGAGCATCGGTGTGGTGCGCGCCGGGATTTGACGCCATGAAGTTCTTCGGCTGGCTGCGCGACGCCCGCCCCAGCTGGTACACTGCCGTTCCGACCATGCACCAGGCGATCCTGAGCCGCGCACCCCGCAATCAGGAGGTGATCGAGGACGTGCCGCTGCGCTTCCTTCGCTCATCATCGGCCTCGCTGCCCGCCCAGGTGATGGTGGCGCTGTCAGAGACATTCAAATGCCCGGTCATCGAGGCCTATGGCATGACGGAAGCCGCGCACCAGATGGCCAGCAACCCGCTGCCGCCCCGCGCCCAGAAACCGGGATCAGTCGGCATTGCCGCAGGGCCTTTGCTGCGCATCGCGCATGAGGTCGAGAATCGCCTGATCGCGGGAACAGGCGAAGTGGTGATCTCCGGCCCCAATGTGACGCCGGGCTATGAAAGCAATGCGGACGCCAATGCCAAGAGCTTCTTCGAGGCCGACGGCGAGCGCTGGTTCCGCACCGGCGACCAGGGCGCCCTGGATGGGGAAGGCTATCTGACGCTCACCGGGCGGCTCAAGGAGATCATCAACCGCGGCGGCGAGAAGATCAGCCCGCTCGAGGTCGATGGCGTGCTGATGGATCACCCCGCCATTGCGCAGGTCGTGGCCTTTGCTGTGCCGCACCCGAAGCTGGGCGAAGAGGTGGGCGCAGCCGTGGTGCTGCGCGAGGGACACCAGGCGAGCGAGCGTGACATCCGTGACTTTGCGGCCTCGCGCATGGCTGACTTCAAGGTGCCGCGGCATGTCGTCATTCTGGCAGAAATCCCCAAGGGTGCTACCGGCAAGCTGCAGCGCATCGGCCTTGCCGAGAAACTCGGACTGACAACCGCGCCGTAAGGCGGCGCCACAGCAAACCGGAAGGCCGGAATGAAGATATGTATCTTTGGCGCGGGCGCGATCGGCGGTTATCTGGCGGCGAAGCTGGCGCAGGCTGGCGCGCATGTCTCCATCGTGGCGCGCGGGCCGCATCTTGCGGCGATCCGCGACAAGGGCCTGACCCTCATCGAGGAAGGACAGGCGCCGGTCACCGTTCAGGTGGCCGCCAGTGCCAATGCCGCAGACCTTGGGCCGCAGGACTATGTGATCGTCACCCTCAAGGCGCATTCGGTGCCGGCGGCGGTGCCCTTCATGCAGCCGCTGATCGGGCCTCACACCACCATCGTCAGCGGCGTCAACGGCGTGCCGTGGTGGTATTTCCACAGGATCGGCGGCCCGCTGGAAGGAACGCGCCTGGAGAGCGTCGATCCCGGCAATGTCCAGTGGGATGGCTTCGGACCCGACCGGGTGCTGGGCTGCGTGGTCTATCCGGCCGCCGAAGTCAGCACGCCGGGCGTCATCCGGCTGATCGAGGGCAACCGCTTTTCACTGGGTGAGCCCGATGGCTCGAAGTCGGACCGCGCCCTCGCCCTGTCGCAACTGCTGCAATCAGCTGGCCTCAAGGCGCCGGTACGGCCGCGCCTGCGCGACGAGATCTGGGTGAAACTCTGGGGAAATCTGTCGTTCAACCCCATCTCGGCGCTCACACTTGCCACGCTCGATGTGCTGTGCACCGATCCCGGCACGCGCGACGTCGCCCGCCGCATGATGCTCGAAGCGCAGGAGATCGCCGAGAAACTGGGCGTGGTCTTCCCCATCGATGTCGAGCGCCGGATCGATGGCGGTGCGGCCGTGGGCGCACACCGTACCTCCATGCTGCAGGATCTGGAGGCCGGGCGGCCGATGGAAATCGACGCGCTGATCCGCTCGGTCCAGGAACTGGGCCGCATCACCCGCACCGTAACGCCAACCATCGATGTCGTGCTGTCGCTCGTTACGCTGCGGGCCAGGGTGGCCGGGCTCTATTGATCCGAGGCTCCACAGTCCCGGCCTCTCACGCTCCGCGCGCCAGAACGTGCTCAGCGATGGCCGTGCCGCTCTGCCAGGCGGACTCGATGGTCGTGCCGAGGCACCAGTCGCCCCCTGCATAAAGCGGCGTGCCGGGTGACACGAGAAAGGCTTCACCGAGGGGGTGCGCCGCATGGGCATAGCGCCAGCGGTGGCCGGCCACATAGCTCACCGCATCAGGCGAGATGCCGGTGGCATCACAGAAAAGCGGCAGCATTTCACGGGCGATGGCATCAAGATCCTTGTCCAGATGCTGCTGGCTGAAGGCTTCACCGGCCTGAGCGACCCACATCGACGAACCAGTCTGCGGCCGCCCAGGCTTGCTGTTGTCCCGCGCGATCCAGGCCAGCGGTTCCCCGGGCGTACGGCGGGCGCTGAAGGCCGCTGACCCGGCCGTGGCGGCCAGCAGCGTGAGGCAGGGTATGAAGCGGACAGCGGCAAGCGGATCGGCAAGCGGATGATCGCGGCCCAGCAAGGCCAGAGCCTGCGGGGCGGGAATGGTCACGATCAGGTGGGAGGCCTGATGCTCGAAGCCGTCGCCCGACACGATCCACCCTGCCCCGCCGGGCCGCACAGCGGTAACCGGTGTGCAGAGCGACACATCAAGCCCGGCCCCAAGCGCCTTTGCCAGGGCAGACATGCCGGGCAGGCCCACAAGGCTTTCCTGCTCCCGGCCGCCTCGCCACGGTGCGATCACACCCTCCGCCGCAAACTGCTGAAGCACGCGGCGGAAGGCCGGGTCATCGGCGGCAACGCACTGGGCGCCATGGTCAAACTGCAGACCCTCCACACGCCGCGTGGCGACCCGCCCACCAATTCCCCG
>CAYMQH010000033.1:0-30750 GCA_964392525.1 uncultured Aestuariivirga sp. | reverse complement strand
AGCCGGCTTCTTGGCGGCCTTCTTGGCGGCCTTCTTGGCAGGCTTCTTCGCAGCTTTCTTCGCAGCCATCGCTGTCTCTCCTAGAGTTGTTAGTGCCCCACAACGCAGGTAAGCCTCACACCGACGGCTGGCATGTTAGTTCCGTGCTTGACCGTCATTACTGTGTTTCATGCACCCACTTGTGTGATTCGGCAATATGCCGACAACATCTGGTATATGTCAAAAGTACCGCTAACAATAGGTAAATGCAGGGAAATCGCTGAAGTTGCTCCTTGCACGGATCAATGCGCCGATTTACGCGAAAAAGCCAATAAAACAAGGCTTCTGAAGCATTTGTCCGTAGGCGGATAAAAGGCCGGTTTGGGGCTCTCCCGGCTCGGGTTTTCTGTCAAGTGCCGAAAGCCCCGCGGCGCGGAAATTGTGGAAAAATTACCGCGCGGCGGCCGTCCGATGGGCCTCAGACGCCCTTGCGGAGGTGCTCCGCAGGCCTTCTGCACCGCGCTTCGCGCTTTCCGCGGGGAGCGGTTGCTACCGCGCCTGGGAGCGCAAAACGCGGAAGGCCGGGCGCGGGCCCGGCCTTCCAATGCATCGTACAGTGCTGAAGGCTGTTACGAGCAGCCGCTCGTCGAGCCACAGGTGTCGCACTTCAGGCAGGTACCGTTGCGCACCATGGTGAAGTTGCCGCATTCGGAGCAGCTCTCGCCCTCATAGCCCTTCATGCGGGCTTCGGCGCGGCGGTCATTGGCGGTGATGACGGCGGCCTCGATGGCAACCGACATCTCCTGGCGGGTTCCGGTGGCAACGCCTGCATCGGCCAGAGCGAGCGCGCCCTGTGCCTCGGCGCGTACATGCACGGCAGCTTGCGCGCCCGCCGCGGCGGGGCCGGACTGCGTGCCCGACATCACCACCACATTGGAGGAGGCGAGGTTGGGTTTGCGCACGAAACCGGACGACAGTACGCGTGCGGCGGGCACGCGCGGCGACTCACCGGCGCCTTCGCCCCTGCCGAGCGAGTCGAAGCCCATTTCCGAGGCTTCGACATGCGCGAGGTCCGAGCGGCCCAGGTAGGACACGGCCAGCTCGCGGAACACATAGTCGAGGATCGAGGTTGCGTTCTTGATCGAGTCATTGCCCTGCACCATGCCGGCAGGCTCGAACTTCGTGAATGTGAAGGCATCCACGAATTCTTCCAGCGGCACACCGTATTGCAGGCCAACCGACACGGCGATGGCGAAATTGTTCATCATGGCGCGGAGGGCGGCACCCTCCTTGTGCATGTCGATGAAGATTTCGCCCAGCTTTCCGTCGTCGTATTCGCCGGTGCGGAGATAGACCTTGTGGCCGCCGACGACCGCCTTCTGGGTATAACCCTTGCGGCGGTGGGGCAGCTTCTCGCGGGCGCGCTCGCGCTCGACGACGCGCTCGACGATCTTCTCCACGACCGTTTCGACGCGGGCCGCCATGGTCTTGGTCATCAGGGCTTCGCCGGCGTCCTCAGCCTCTTCCTCGTCATCCGAGATGAGCTGCGCCGAGAGCGGCTGCGAGAGCTTGGAGCCATCGCGGTAGAGGGCGTTGGCCTTCAGCGCCAGCTTCCAGGACAGCATGTAGGCGTTGGTGCAGTCCTCGACCGCCGCGTCATTCGGCATATTGATGGTCTTGGAGATGGCGCCCGAGATGAAGGGCTGGCTGGCGGCCATCATGCGGATATGGCTTTCGACCGACAGGTAGCGCTTACCGAGGCGGCCGCAGGCGTTGGCGCAGTCGAACACCGGCAGGTGCTCCGGCTTCAGGCCCGGGGCGCCCTCGAGCGTCATGGCGCCGCACACATGCACATTGGCCTTCTCGATGTCGGCCTTGGCGAAGCCAAGGTGCGCAAGCATGTCGAAGCCGAAGTCATTGAGCTGCGTATCGGTGAGGCCCAGCACGTCACGGCAGAAGTCTTCGCCCAGCGTCCACTTGTTGAACACGAACTTGATGTCGAAGGCCGAGGCGAGGCCGGCCTCGATCTTGGCGATCTGCTCATCGCCGAAGCCCTTGGCCTTCAGCGCCGAATGGTTGAGGGCGGGGGCCTCCGACAGCGAGCCATGGCCCACCGCATAGGCGATGATCTTCTCAATATCCGCCTGGCCATAGCCAAGCGTGCGGAGTGCCTCTGGCACTGCCTGGTTGATGATCTTGAAATAGCCGCCGCCGGCCAGCTTCTTGAACTTCACCAGCGCGAAGTCCGGTTCGATGCCGGTGGTGTCGCAGTCCATCACGAGGCCGATCGTGCCAGTGGGCGCGATCACCGTGGACTGCGCGTTGCGGTAGCCATGCGCTTCGCCGAGCGACACGGCGAGATCCCAGGCGCGGCGGGCGGCCACGGCGAGGTCCTTGTCCTTGAGGTCGGTCTCGTCGAGGGCGACGGGAATGGTGCGCAGGCCTTCATAGCCAACGGCGGCGCCATAGGCGGCGCGGCGATGGTTGCGCATTACCCGCAGCATGTGATCGCGGTTCTTGTTGAAGCCCGCGAAGGGGCCGAGTTCCTTCGCCATTTCGGCGGAGGTGGCATAGGAGATGCCGGTCATGATGGCCGAGATGGCAGCGCATATGCCGCGGCCTTCGTGGCTGTCATAGGGGATGCCACCGGTCATCAGCAGGCCGCCGATGTTTGCGAAGCCCAGGCCGAGCGTGCGGAAATCATAGGAGAGCTTGGCAATTTCCTTGGAGGGGAACTGCGCCATCATCACCGAGATTTCGAGCACCACGGTCCACAGGCGCACCGCATGCTCGAAGGAGGCGATGTCGAAGCGGCCGGTGGCGGCGTCGCGGAACTGCAGGAGGTTCAGCGAGGCGAGGTTGCAGGCCGTGTCATCGAGGAACATGTATTCCGAGCACGGGTTGGAGGCACGGATTTCGCCCGATGCGGGGCAGGTGTGCCAGTCATTGATGGTCGAATGATACTGGATGCCGGGGTCTGCCGAGGCCCAGGCCGCATAGCCGATCTTGTCCCACAGGGTGGAGGCCTTGATCGTCTTCGTCACCTTGCCGGAAAGCCTTGAGGTGAGCTTCCACTCGGCATCGCGCTCCACGGCGTGCAGGAACTCGTCGGTGACGCGCACCGAGTTGTTGGAGTTCTGGCCCGACACCGTGCGGTAGGCCTCGCCGTCCCAGTCGGTGTCATAGGTATCGAACTCGAGTTCCGTGTAGCCCTGCTTGGCGAACTGGATCACGCGCTTGATGTAGTTGTCGGACACCAGCGCCTTGCGGGCATCCTTCACGGCGCGCTTCAGGGCCGGGTTGCGGTCGATCTCGTAGCAGTCCTCATTCGGGCCTTCGCAATTCACGCAGGCCTTCATGACGGCTTGCAGGTGCTTCTTCACCATCTTCGAACCGGTGACGAGCGCGGCGACCTTCTGTTCCTCCTTGACCTTCCAGTCGATGAACTCCTCGACATCCGGATGATCGACATCGACGATCACCATCTTGGCCGCGCGGCGCGTGGTGCCGCCCGACTTGATGGCGCCCGCCGCGCGGTCGCCGATCTTGAGGAAGCTCATGAGGCCCGACGACTTGCCGCCCCCCGACAACCGCTCGCTCTCGCCGCGCAGATGGCTGAAGTTGGAGCCGGTGCCGGAGCCATATTTGAACAGCCGCGCCTCGCGCACCCACAGGTCCATGATGCCGCCCTCGTTCACGAGGTCATCGGCCACCGACTGGATGAAGCAGGCATGGGGCTGGGGGTGCTCATAGGCCGACTTGGACTTGGTCAGGCGGCCGGTATCTGGATCGACGTAGTAGTGGCCCTGGCCAGGGCCATCGATGCCATAGGCCCAGTGCAGGCCGGTGTTGAACCACTGCGGCGAATTGGGCGCGCACTTCTGGGTGGCCAGCATGTAGCTGAGTTCGTCGTAGAAGGCGCGGGCGTCTTCCTCGGTGCTGAAATACTTTCCCTTCCAGCCCCAGTAGGTCCAGGTGCCGGCCAGACGGTTGAACACCTGCGTGGAAGAGCGCTCGCCGGTGTAGCGTTCCTTCTCGGGCAGCTTCGCAAGGGCGTCCTCATCGGCAACGGAACGCCAGAGCCAGGAGGGCACTGTCTCTTCCTCAACGCGCTTCAACGCCGCCGGAACGCCCGCCTTGCGGAAATACTTCTGGGCCAGAATGTCGGTCGCAACCTGGCTCCAGGAGGAGGGGACATCGATGTTCTCGAGCCGGAAGACGATCGAACCATCGGGGTTCCTGATCTCGCTGGTGGCGCGGCGGAAGTCGATCTCCGCATAGGCGTCCTGTCCGGCCTTGGTGTAGCGGCGTTCAATGCGCATTGCCTTCAAATCCCTCTTTTTTAATTCGTTGCCACGGGCGCGCGGCATCGCGCCTGCGGTGCTCCGTCCACCCAGTTGCCAAACACACAACCTCCACCCCGGAAACCGCCGTCCCCGAGCGCTTGAGGCTCAACATTTGAGTTATCCGCGATGGAAGATGGCTCTACGGAGCACGTCTTCCCTCAGCCCCCTCAGTCTTGGTCCAAAGATAGTACCGAGCGGTCGGGGGCGTCAATGGCTAGTGTGTTAATGAAAGGTTAACACCATATATTGTGGCCACCGGCTGACACCCCGTATGGATGGGGTGAGATTCACACGATTCTCCCCGGAAGCTCAAGAACTCCCTAGGCTTATGCGCGCTGTCCACAGCCGCCCGTTCCCCCGCAAAAGTGGGAGTCAAGGCATCACTGCGAAGGAGGGGGCAGCAATTTCCGCAGTGCGTCCCCGCTATCCACAGGCGTCGATTACAGGTCAGGGGTCAGAATTCGGCCTGTTGCCCTTGCGGAACCCCGGGTTTGGGCTCCCGAATCGGCCCCAGCCACCACAACAGCAGCAGGGCGGTGCAGGTCAGGGCACCCATCAGCAGCCACGCCTCATTCACAGCCATGGTGAGGGCGGTTTCCTGGATGGTGTCCATGACCCCCAGCAGGCCCGTCGGGTCCTCGGGGTCGGGGAGTTCCGCAACGCCGATGGCCAGCAGATCAGCTGCCGCCTGCGGATCGGATGTCATCATGTCGTTGATCCGGTCAGCGAATTCCGCCGAGCGGGAGAACAGGATGGTGTCGATCAGCGCGATGCCGATGACGCCCCCCAGGGCGCGCGCCAGATTGTAGAGCCCGCTCGCATCGCTCACCTTGTCCAGCGGAACGAACCCCAGCGCGAAGCGGGTGACGGGCACGATGCACAGGCCGAGGGCGAAGCCACGCACCACCTGCCCCCAGAACAACTCGTCATAACCAGACAGCCGTGTTTCGAACCCGCTCATCATCAGGCCGGCGGCAAACAGCGCAAAGCCGATGGTGCTCAGCAGCCGCGCCGGGATGATCCGGTCGAGGAAGACGGAAAACGGGGCCGAGACCAGCTGCGCAAGTCCGGTGACCAGCAGCACCATGCCGATCTCCACCGGCCCCATGTAACGCACGAGTGCGAGGAAGACAGGCAGCAGATAGACCGATCCATAAAGCCCGATGCCGAGGATGAAACTCAAGGCGCAGCCGAAGGCGAGGTGCCGGTCCCGGAACAGGCTGAAATCGACCACCGGGTTCGGGCGGATGATGGTGAGGCCCATGAGCACCGCGAAGGTCGCGAAAAGGGCGAGTGTGATCGGCGAGAACCACCCCAGGTCCGGTGCTTCCTTGAGCCCGATCTCGAGAGCGCCAAGCGACACGGCGATGAAGACAAGAGAGAGCACATCGAGGTTTCTGAGCAGGCCGAGCTTCATCCGCGCGCGCGGCAGGCAGAAGAAGCACAGAATGATGGTGAGCAGGCCAGGCCCGATATTGATCAGGAACAGCCAGTGCCAGGACAGGTTCTCGGTGATCAGCCCGCCGATGATCGGGCCGGTGGACGGCGCGATCACCGCCACGATGCCGCCCAGCACCGTCGCCAGCGCCTGTTCGGTTCCCGGCCGGAACAGCAGGAAGACCGCGGCAAACACCAGCGGCATGAGAACGCCCGCAGCCATGCCCTGCAATACACGGAACGTCACCAGCGAGGCGAACCCGGTGCTGAGCGCGCAGCCGATCGATGCCAGCGTGAAAACGGTGATGGCGATGATTTCCAGCTGGCGCAGCGACAGCACCCGCATGAGCATGCCGGTCAGCGGAATGGTCACGATCTCGGCGATCAGATAGGATGTCTGAATCCAGCTCATCCTGTCGGCGCCGATCTTCAGCGACTCCTCGATGACCGCGAGCGATGTGATGACGATCTGGATATCCAGAACCGCCATGAACATGCCCACGCACAAACCTGCAAAGCCGAGCCATCTGCGGGTCGTGCTCAGGCCGTTATTCTCAACTGTAAGATCCGTCATTTCGGCGCACACTATGAACCAGCCGTCTGCACTATCCAATGGCCAACCGCCACGCCTGGCCTTGTATTTTGCAGGGTCTTGTATTTTCCACAGCGCTGCCCCCATGTGAGCGGCATGCTTTGCCTGAACGCCATGCGGACCTCTTGTGGCCTGCCGCCCATCACCCCGGCCGTGACCGGCAATCCTGACGGTAGTGATCCGCCCGGATTGAAAGGGTATTGCCCTGAGGCCGCCGAAGGGTCAAAACCCCGGCGCTGACGGGCCGGACCCCCAACCGGACCCCAGCGTTTCCCGCGATGCTGCCCCGCAGGCTGAAGGACCCGCCCCGCCGTGCTCGACTACATCAAGCCTTACCTCGACTTTTTCTCAGCCAATCCGGAGTGGGCGCTTCTCATCATCTTTCTGATCGCCATGGGCGAGGCGCTGCTGATCATCGGGCTGTTCGTGCCTTCGACGGCGGTTCTGGTGGGCGCTGGCATCCTGGTCGGAACCGGGAACCTCAGTTTCTGGCCCGTCATCATCGTCACGGCGGTGGGCTGCATCGTGGGGGACCAGATTTCCTACTGGGCGGGCCGGTTCTTCGGTGAACGCCTGAAAACCATGTGGCCGCTCAGCCTCTACCCGCAACTCGTCGTCAAGGGTGAAGACTTCGTGCGCCAGCATGGCGGCAAGAGCATTGCCATCGGGCGCTTCGTGCCCGGCGTCAAGTCGGTGGTGCCGGGCATCGTCGGCATGTTCGGCATGAACCAGCTGTTCTTCATCTTCGTCAATGTCAGCTCAGGGATCGTCTGGGCCTTCGCCCATGTCGTCCCCGGCGTACTGATCGGGCAGGGCCTTGCCTTTGCGGGCGAATTGAGCGGGCGGCTGCTGGTTGTGCTGCTGGTGCTGCTGGTTGTCCTTTCGCTTATCGGATATGTCATCCGCCTCGCGGCGGCCGGCGTGTCGCCCTATCTCAATCATCTGCTGAGCCGCGTGTCTGCCTGGGCGCGGAACCGGCCGGGGCGGTCCTGGCAGCGCTTCGCGCGCGCCGTGTCTCCCGACAATCCGCGCTCGGTGCTGATTGTTCTGTTCGTGGCGATCATATTCACGGGCCTCGTGGCGCTTGCCAATTTTGCCTTCCGCGCCGCCTCGGGGGATACGATCTCGAACATCGACATGTCGGCCGCCAATCTGATGCGCGAGACGCGCAACGCACCCGCCGACGAGTTGATGACCGTCATCACCATGATGGGCGACACGGTCGTGATGCTGGCGCTTGCTGCCGCCATCATCGGCTGGCTCGTGTGGCGCAAGGCTTACCGCGCCGCCTATGCGGCGGCCTTTGCCATCATCGCGGCCAAGCTCTTCGAGATGGCTGTCAAGTTCGGCATCCAGCGGGCGCGGCCCACCGAACTGGCCTATACGGGCATCGATCTGTTCAGCTTCCCCTCGGGCCACGCCACCATGTCGGCGGTCATCTTCGGCATCCTCGCTGTTCTCGTCAGCCATTCCATGGGGCGGTGGGGCCGGGCCATCGTCTATGCGCTGTGCGCCGTCTGCGCGGTGCTCATCGGCTTTTCGCGCATATATCTCGGTGCGCACTGGCTGTCCGATGTTCTGGCGGGCCTTGCCTTCGGCGCTGTCATGGCGGCGGTCTTCGGCGTTGCCATCGAGGCCATTCCGCCACGGCGAATCAAGCCGCTCGGCCTGTTCGCCACTGCACTCGCCGTCTTCCTGCTGGCCGGCGCTGCGCATGTGGCGACCGGTTACAGCCGGGCCGCCGAAAGCTATGCCGTGACGCAGCCGCAGGTTCTCGTGCCCGTGGCACAGTGGCTCGAATCGGACTGGCAGACGCTGCCCGTCCGCCGCATCGATCTTTCCGGAAATCCGGAGGAGCGATTCGTGGCGCAATATGCGGGCGACCTGACGCCGCTGTCCGCCGGGCTGGAGCGCGCGGGCTGGAAAGTGTCGCCGGTCTGGTCGTGGCGGCAGAGCCTGCCCTATCTCAACCCCAATGCCACACTGGCGGAATTACCGCCGCGCCCGGCGCTGCATGAAGGGCTGCAGGCCAAGCTCACCCTGACGCGCGACCTGCCCGGCGACGGCAACGGGCGCGAGGTGTTGCGCCTCTACAAGACCAGCCTCGCCGCGGCCGAGGGCCAGCTCTACAAGCCGGTCTATCTTCTGAGCCTCACGCGCGAGACGCCGCGCACCGCCTTTGACCTCTACGCCATTCCCCTGAGGCGGCTTGCCTCACCTGACGAGGAGGCGGCGTTCCGGGCTGAACTCGCCCGCCTGCCGGATCTCTTGATCCTTGCCGAACGCCAGCGGGAAGGCCTCACGCAGGACCTGCTCACCGCCCGGCCCTGAGGCCACGGCAGAGGGCTCCGGGAGAGACAAATCGGCACTGGACGGAACACACCCGTTCCGCCATATTCCGCCGCAATTTCCGGGGGCCTCTGTCCCTCCAAACGAACGGTATTTGCGATGCTATTCCTGAAGCAGCTCTTCACCTGGTGGAACGGCCAGACGCTGAACACGCGGTTCTACACCTGGCGCAAGGGCGAATATGTTGGGTCGGACGAGTTCGGCAACAAATACTATCGTGCCAAGTCGGCCATTCCGGACTCGATCCGGGAGCGCCGCTGGGTCGTGTACAATGGCTACTCCGAAGCCTCGGCCATTCCGCCGGGTTGGCATGGCTGGATGCACCACCGCACCGACCAGCCGCCGGGCAGAGATGCTGTTCATCCTTATGCCTGGCAGAAGGCATATCTCCCGAATCAGACCGGCACGCCCAACGCCTACCGGCCCAGCGGCTCAATCCTGACGGGATCGCGCCCTGCGCCGAGCGTTCCGGACTATACGGCCTGGAGGCCGGAGTAAGCCGCCACATTTTGGCTGGG
This sequence comes from uncultured Aestuariivirga sp., assembly GCA_964392525.1. Classification (GTDB taxonomy): domain Bacteria; phylum Pseudomonadota; class Alphaproteobacteria; order Rhizobiales; family Aestuariivirgaceae; genus Aestuariivirga. Next base: position 21,529 of record CAYMQH010000033.1, on the reverse strand, counting down.
GTCTGTGCCTAGACCCTGCCGCAGAACGTGACAGAGGAGAGGGGCGGCGTGAAGAACTCGACGGTGGAAACCCTGATCGGCGCGGCGGTGATCGTGATCGCGGCTGGCTTCTTTTTCTTCGCCTATCAGGCGTCCGACAAAGGCCAGGCGGCGGGCGCCTATCGTATCAGCGCCGAATTCGACAATGCCGAGGGTGTGAGCGTCGGCACCGATGTGCGGGTGGCGGGCGTCAAGATCGGCTCGGTCGTGGACTTCACCCTCAACCCGGAAAACTACCAGGCCAATGTGGTGATGGACATTGATCCGAAGGTGAGGTTCACCGACGATGCGACGGCCAAGGTCACGGCGGAGGGCCTGCTCGGCTCCAAGTTCATCGCGCTGGAGCAGGGCGGTTCCGAAACCCTGCTGGCCGACGGCGGCGTGATTTCCAACACCCAGGGCGCTGTCGATATCTGGTCGCTCATCAGCCAGGCCATGTTCGCCGGAAAGGGCGGTGGCGACGGCGGAACGCCGGAAGCGCAGACACCGTGATGCACGGCCTCCGGCCCCGGTCTGCACGCTCCGGTGCGGCGGCGTTCTGCCTGCTGGCGGCAGTGATGCCGCTTGAGGCCGGTGCACAGCAGATTACCAATCCGATCGCGGTCTTCGCCGGCCTCGACAAGATTACCGGGATTACCACGACCTTCGAAATCCCCATCGGTGAACAGCGCCAGTTCGGCGGGCTGATCGTGAAGCCGAATGTCTGCTACACGCGGCCGCTCACCGAGGAGCCCAAGACATCGAGCTTCGTCGAAGTCGATCAGGTGATGGTGGACAATTCGCGCAAGCGCCTGTTCTCCGGCTGGATGTTTGCCGAAAGCCCTGGCCTTAGCGGTGTCGAACACGCCATCTATGATGTGTGGCTGACCGGTTGCCGCGATCCCAACGCGCCGCCCCCGGTGGTGGAGATGCCGCCCGAACCTACACCCGAAGATTCATCCGAGGACGAAGAAAGCCCCGAGGACTGACCTTCAGGGCATCATGTCCCGGCGGACCAACCTGTTCTGACTGCTGCGGTGAACAGCTTGGCACGGTCAGTCCGTCCACCACATTCCGCCCTGAGGACAACGAGGTTGCTCACTGGCAGGACGCAGTCACCGGCGATGGGTTCGGCGACGTGCCGAACCACGGCATGATGGTGATGTAGTTGCACCCCGTGCCCGGTTGAAGGCTGACATTGCCGTCATACTTCGAAGGCGTTTGCGACCAACTGGCGTTGGGCGGCGTCGGGTTCTCGTCTGCGGCAAAGCCATACCCCATTCCCATGACGCCGCTTTGCGTTCTCGTCGGTTGCGTGGGGCGCGCCATCATCGGAACATTGCCGATCTTCGCGGTGTGCAGCCACCGGGACATCTGGTTCTGGCTCGTGTCGCCCGCGAAGTAGAGTTGCGTAACGGCGCTGCCGGCGGCGGGTGCGGGATACCACAGCGTCTGGTCGCTCCAGCAGGCGCTGAGGACCCGCCCGGCGCAAAGGCCGCCTTTCGTTTGCAGGCCACCGGCCACGCCATGATTGTATGCCATCGAGACGATGAAGCCGAGACGGGCGACAACGGCATTGTAGTTGGCCTGTGCAGCTGCCCGGGCGCCAGCCGGCGTGAGCTTTGGATAGAGGTTGACCCACACGGCCTGCTGCGCCGGTGTGAGGAGTTTGAACTGGTTGTTGTCAACAGGTGCGCTCAGGGCCCCATCGGTTGCGAAGATCTGATAGGCTGTGCTCATCCACCTGCAGCCGCCACCGGAAATCGCGCTGGCCTGGCACAGGGTACGGTAGGAACTGGGGCTCATGAGATAGGCGACGACGGTTTGGCTGTTGGGCGCTGTGCCGATGGTCGCAGTGAACCTGATGGCATAAAGAGGACTGGAGCCCTTGTAGCCCGGGTAGGATGCCAGTCTCACAGCGGTACCGTTGAACTGAACCTGCGGCAGGGGGCCGAATGCGCCACCCGTGTTGATCGCGCCCGTCCAGCCTGGCTTCCACATGTAGTTGTTGACGATGTTGGAGAAGAAACCGGCGAAGGCCCCCCTGTCGATGAAGGAGAGATAATTGCCCGGATTGACGATGATGCTGCCACCAGGTGTATGCCTGATGAGATTGGCGTAATTCGTCCGCGGATAGACCGTTGTGGTGCCCGTGCCTGTTTTGGCGGGAAGCGTCTGCACGAAGGACTGGTAGGACTTGATAACCGCCGCCATGTTGACCTGGCTGTTGGGGCTGTAGGAGAAACCCACCCCCTGGTTCCACACGGGAACGCTGGCGGCGGGGTTCGCGATCAACTTCGCCGTCACGTTCATCGGGAAACCGATGAAATCGACCTGCGATGTATCAATGGTGGCAGAGGTGGCGCCGGACCCGATTTCACTGTAGGTCCACAGCGGCAAGGTGCCGCCTGACAACTGGCTGATCGTTGCGCCACTCATGGCGCCGCCGCCACGTGTCGAGAAGTAACTGAACGGCGCCTGGCCACCGACCCCCGGCGTTTGCGTATTGCCGAAGATACCGTTGACGACGTTGACGCCGTTGACTGGATTTACCGCAACGGTGTTGGCGCATGGCGTACCAAACAGGGCGGTGCCGCTCATCACCTGGAAGAAGTAAACCCGCGCGCCGGAGATATTCGGCGGGATGGTGATGCTTGGCGTTCCAGTGAGCGAATAGCACGGCACGATGCCCGCCCCGGTGTTGCCGCCCTTGCCGCCATTGGCGGCGGGGTTCCACCCCGTACTGACCCAGCCGGAGTCGGGATCGTCCGTCGTGATCCAGTCGCCCGACGCGTTGAGGACGACGAAGTCGTTACCGATCTGACCATAGCCCAGATAGAAGAATTGGGCCTGTGTCGATGTCAGCGAGGAGCGATTGAGGATTGTGAAGGAAGGGGCCGTTTGGGCGAGGGAGGCACCGCCGCCGAGAAGCAGCGTGGCGGCCATGAGAAACGACGCTAACCCCGGGCGGTATCCACAACGGCGGAACAGTCTGCGCATGAGTTCTCCCCTTGGCTTTGAGCCGGCACATGCACTTCAGGCGAAATCAATGGCGACAGACTACCTTCAGTCGAAAACTTGTCAATTATGATCTGGCGCGCGGGGCTGCCCGTGTCGCGTTGTGGCTTAACGCGTCAATGCCCAGCGCAGCACCGTGTCCGGATCGGCATCCTGGGTGAAGGCGAAGAAGTCGGCTTCGTACTCCAGCAGCGGCTCCATCAGCTTGCGGTAGGCAGCCTTCGGCATGGTCACCGCCCCCAACCGCTCGAGGTGGGGGTTGAGGAACTGCGCATCGAGCAGCTTGAAGCCGCCATAATTGAGGCGTGCCACCAAATGGACGAGCGCCACCTTGCTGGCGTCGGTCACGCGGGTGAACATGCTCTCGCCAAAGAAGATCGCGCCAATCCTCACACCATAGAGGCCACCCACAAGCTGGCCGTCCTGCCAGCACTCGACACTGTGGCAGGCGCCCATGCGGTGCAACTGGTTATAGAGGGACTTGATACGGCTGTTGATCCAGGTGGAGGAGCGCTCCGGCGTTCTTTCCGCGCAGGCCGCGATGACGGCGGCGAAGTCATGGTCCACCTTCACCTCGAACCGCCCTTTGCGAAGCGTCTTCTTCAGGGAATGCGACACCCTGAGCCCATCGAGCGGTATCACGCCCCGTTCTTCCGGCTCAACCCAGTAGAGCGCATTGTCTTCTGCACTCTCGGCCATCGGGAAGATTCCCGCCGCATAGGCGCGCAGCAGGATCTGGGGCGTGATGGTGCTCATCAGGCCTGGCGGGCGAGGTAGTGCTCCAGCCAGTGGATGTCATAATGGCCGTCGATGATGTCCGGCTCGGCCAGAAGCTGCTGGAACAGCGGGATGGTGGTTTCGATCCCCTCGACAACGAACTCGCTCAGGGCGCGCCTGAGCCGCATCATGCACTCCGTGCGGTTCTTGCCGGAAACGATCAGCTTGCCGATGAGGCTGTCGTAATAGGGCGGGATGCGATAGCCGGCATAAAGCGCGGAATCGACGCGGCAGCCCAGCCCGCCGGGGAAATGCACGGCATCCACCCGCCCGGGCGAAGGGGCAAATGTCCGCGGGTTTTCCGCATTGATGCGGCATTCGATGGCGTGGCCGGAGAAGGTGATGTCGGCCTGCGTGTAGGGCAGGTCGGCACCGGCCGCCACGCGCAGTTGTTCCTGCACGAGGTCAAGGCCGGTGATGGCTTCCGTGACGGGGTGTTCCACCTGGAGGCGGGTGTTCATCTCGATGAAATAGAACTCGCCGTTCTCATAGAGGAATTCGATGGTGCCGACGCCCTCATAACCGAGCTTCTCCATGGCACGCGCCACACGGCCACCGATTTCATCACGCTGGTGGGCGTTGAGGGCAGGGGAATGCGCCTCTTCCCAGATCTTCTGATGGCGGCGCTGCAGCGAGCAGTCGCGCTCTCCGAGGTGGACGGCGCGGCCCTTGCCATCACCCAGAACCTGAATTTCGATGTGGCGCGGCTTCTCGAGATATTTCTCGATATAGACATCACCATTGCCGAACGCCGCCTTGGCCTCCGACTGGGCGGTGCTCATGGCGATTTCGAGATCGGCCTCGGAGCGTGCCACCTTCATGCCGCGCCCGCCGCCGCCAGCCGTTGCCTTGATGATGACGGGATAGCCGATATCGCGCGCCACGCGCTTGGCTTCATCGACGTCGGACACACCGCCTTCAGAGCCCGGCACCACGGGAATGCCAAGCTCAAGCGCAGTGAGCTTGGCGGTAATCTTGTCGCCCATGATGCGGATGTGTTCGGCGGATGGGCCGATGAACTTGATGCCGTGCTCGGTCAGGATGTCAGCGAAGCGGGCATTTTCCGAGAGGAAGCCATAGCCCGGGTGGACGGCCTCCGCCCCGGTGATCTCGCAGGCCGCGACAATGGCGGGAATGTTGAGGTAGCTGTCGCGCGCCGGGGGCGGGCCGATGCATACGCTCTCGTCTGCCAGGCGCACATGCATGGCGTCGGCGTCGGCCGTCGAGTGAACGGCAACGGTCTGGATGCCGAGTTCGCGGCAGGCGCGCAGCACGCGCAGTGCGATTTCACCCCGGTTTGCGATGAGGACCTTATCGAACATCGGCCCTACTCGATCGCCACGAGGGGTTCGCCATATTCGACAGGCTGTGCGTTCTCGACGAAGATCTTCGTGATCTTGCCCGCGCGGGGCGCGTGGATCTGGTTCATGGTCTTCATCGCCTCGATGATGAGGAGGGTCTGACCTTCCTTCACCTGTGTTCCGATTTCGATGAAGTTGGCCGAACCGGGCGAGGGCGCCATGTAGATGGTGCCGACCATCGGCGACTTCACGGTGCCCGGGTGTTCGCCCGCGTGTTTGGCCGCAGCGGCCGGTGCCTCGGCCGCAGCCGGCGCCGGCGCGTGGTAGGCGGGTGCGGCCGGCGGGGCCAGCATGGTTGCGGTGGCGGTCAGCGTCTTGGAGACGCGGAACTTCGTGCCTTTGCGGTCCAGCTCGATTTCCGAAAGGCCGGTCTTGTTGAGGATGTCAGCCAGGCTCGAGATAAGCGCGAGGTCGGGGTCCTTCGGCTCAGGCTTCGCTTGGGCCTTCGGGGCGGTTTTCTTGGCGGGTGGCATGGGTCAACCCTTCTTGTTAGCCGTGATGAGGGAATGGAGCGCGCGGATTGCCAGGCGGTAGCTGTCGATGCCGAAGCCACAGATCACGCCATCCACTGCCGGGGCGATGAAACTGTGATGCCGGAAGGCTTCGCGCTTGTGCACGTTGGACAGGTGAAGCTCGACTGCAGGCAGTTCCGCAGCCTTCAGCGCGTCATGCAGCGCGATGGAGGTGTGGGTATAGGCACCCGCATTCATGGCGATGCCGGCCGCCGCGCTGCGGGCCTCGTGTATCCAGGAGACGAGCTCGCCTTCGCTGTTCGTCTGCCGGAAGTCGACGCCGAGGCCAAGTTCGCGCGCCTGTTCAAGACAGGCGGCTTCGACGTCCTTCAGCGTTGCCGAACCGTAGACCGCTGGCTCCCGCAGGCCCAGCATATTCAGGTTCGGACCGTTCAGTACAAAAACAGGTTTCATCGTGGTCCGGCGAATCCAGTTGGAATCTCGACGCTTATAAGGGGGAACCGCGGCGGTTGGAAGCGGCGGCGGACAGGCGGCGGCTCAGCAGATCTTGCAGCCGCCGTTCTGGCGCACCTCAGCGATGATCGCCGCCAGGCTGTCGGCAGGCAGGTAGCCGGGCGAGACCTGCTCGTCGATGATGAAGGCCGGGGTTCCGTTGATGGCCAGCGCCTGGGCAATCTCCCGGGTCTCCGCCAGCGACTGGGCGATCTCCGGAGCCTTCATGTCGGCCTTGAGCTTTTCCAGGTCGATGCCATTTGCCTTGGCGAGGTCATCCACCACCTGCTGGGTGATCTTGCCCTCGTGGGAGAACAGGGCCGCGTGAAGCTCCATGTACTTGTTCTGCTTCTTGGCGGCGAGGGCGGCCATTGCCGCATAGTCGGAATCGCCACCGAAGATCGGAAATTCCTTGAGGACGACGCGCAGGTTCTTGTCCGTCTCGATGAGGCTCATCAGCTCGGAAAAGCCCTTCTTGCACCAGCCGCAATTGTAATCGAAGAATTCCACGATGGTGACGTCGCCCTCGGGGTTTCCGGCCACGAAGTCATTGGTGCCCCGAAAGATCGCCTTGGCGTTGGCGCTCAGCGCGCTCTTGCGCTGATCGGCTTCAGCCTGCTGTTGCCGCGCTTCCAGCGCCTTGCTGACATCGAGCAGCACCTCCGGATTTTCCATCAGGTACTGACGCACGATCTCGCCTATTTCCGCTTTCTGCGCATCTGAGAAACTCCCCTCCGCCGCGGCGTAGGGCGTCGTGGCGAGGAGGGCGGCCGCACAGGCTGCAATGCGGAAACGGAATGTCATCAGGTCTCGTCCTTTGGATTTCGTAAGATCACTCTGCCTGAAATGGCCGCGCGGGTCCATCTCACTTGCGGCTTGCGAAGGTCAGCACATCATTGGCCTGTAACCACTCCGGCGTTCCGGTCTTGAACAGGCTCTGGGCGGACTTGGCCTTTTCGATCGCCAGCTTGGTGTCGCCCGACAGAAGTGCGGCCTCGGCGGTGGCAAGTTCGGCGCGCGGGATGTCGCCGGACAGCGCATAAGCCCTGGCCATGAGCTTGTAGATCGCCGGTGTGTTGCCCTCGCTCGTCTGGGCCTGGCGGAGCAGCCTGACCGCCTTCTTTGCCTGGTCCGGTTTGGCTGTGTCGACCAGCGCCTGCGCGGCAAGAAGCTGGATCAGCCCGTTTTTGGGCAGGAGTGTGAGGGCCTTCTCGATTGGCGCCACAGCTTCCGCGGCGCGGCCGTTTTCCAGCAGGGCCTGTCCCTTCAGCTCCCAGAAATAGGGGTTTTCGGGCAGTTCGGCGGTGAGGCCATCGATGATCGGCAGGGCGTTCTGGATATCGCCCCGGCGGAACAGCGCGATGGCGCGCGCATAACGGGCCGGCATCGACTGGTCGGTGGTGGGATAACGCTGTGCCACAGCCTGTGCACCGCCGATGTATCCGGTCAGCTTGGCTTGCACCAGCTCATGGCGCAGCACCAGTGCTGGCGAATCCTTTGCATTGTAGTACGGCGACTTCTTGGCTTCGACTTCGAGATTGCGGATACGCTCCATCGGCATGGGATGCGACATGGCGTAGGGGTCGGCATTGGCGAGTACCGCCAGGTTGTCACGCCCCAGTTTCTCGAACAGTTCGATCATGCCCTTGGCAGACTGCTTGGTCGCGTTCAGGTATTTGAGGGCGGCCTGGTCGGCGGAGGCTTCCATGCCACGCGCATAGGCAAGGAAGTTGCGCTGTGCGAGGCCCTGGGTGCCCATCATGATGCCCTGTCCGGCCTGGGCAGCCTCCGCACTGCCCGCCATGGCGCCGCCCACCATGGCGCCGAGCCCCAACAGCATGCCGATGATCGCGGTATAGCTGGCGGAGTCGATCTCGACACCCATGCGGGCCAGATGCCCGCCCGCGATGTGACCCGTTTCGTGCGCCAGCACGCCGATCAGCATGTTCGGCGTCTTGGACTGCATGATGAGGCCGGTGTTGACGAAGATGCGCTGGCCGCCTGCCACAAAGGCGTTAATCGACGGCTCGTTGATGATGTAGACCTTGACGGCTTTCGGATTGATCCCCGCCACCTTGAAGATCGGGCGGGTGTAGAGGCGCAGCAGACCTTCGATCTCGGCATCGCGGATCAGCGGAAGGCTCCGCTGCTGGGCCTGGGCGCTGATGGCTGAAACATGGATACTGATCACGGCGATCAGGACCGCCATGATCTGTGCGATGGCTTTGTAGAACAAACCGGATCTCTGCATCATCATGCCTTTTATCCGGTCAATCGGGGTTGAATGAGGCAAGTTTGAGGCTTGCGGCAGCCGGACACACGCAGGCTGCCGCACCTTCGGCGTGACGTCAGCTCCGCTTGCTCCACCAGCCGCTCTTGCGTTCGGTGGCGGCTGGCGTCACGGTCGGGGCCGGGGGCTGCCAGCGCCGCTGCGGTTCGGCCGGAGCGGGTGCCGGCATTGGCTCTGAGGCCGGCTCTGGCACAGGTGCGGCCTCGGCCTTCCGGTGGCTGCTGCTGGCGGTGGTAGCGCCGAAGTCTGCTTCCGATGCGGCAAAGGCGGCATCGGCTGCGAGTTCCTCGGCACTCTCCTCAGCATGGGGAACGGGAAGGTCGGCTTCCGAGGCAGCGAAGGCCATGTCAGCCTCCACCTCGGCTTCGGTTTCCCCGGCCCGCGGCCTGCGGCGTTCGCCGTCCTCGCCGCGGTTCCGGTCCCGGCTGCGGCCCCAGCGGTCGCGGCGCGGGCGGCGGCTGCCGCGCTGTGCTTCGTCGCTCTGGGCATCTGTTGCAGCTTCGCCATCCGGGGCGGAACCTGCCGACAGGCCCTCGTCATCGCCGGTCACGCCGATGTCGGGTTGCTCGCCAAGGCCCGGAATGTCGTCATCGGACCCGGCCTGCTGGCCCTCGGCTTGCAGGTCGTCGCGGCCACGCCCGCCACGGCGGCCACGGCGGCGGCGGCGGCGCTTGCCGCCCTCGCGCTGTTCGCCGTTGCCATTGCCATTGCCGGCGTCGCGGCGCTCGTCGCCTGTGGCGTCGCTGCCGTCTTCGGCGTCATCATCGGCCTCGGCCTCCGCCTCGGTGGCCTCGCCGTCGATGATGTCGTCGTCGGCGTCTTCCTCATGGGCGGAATCCATGCGTACCGGGGCGGCCATCACCTTGCGCGGCGGCAGGTTGCGTTCCGGGGCGCGCTCGATCAGCGCCTGCGATCCCTTCAGCTCATCGCTGGGGACAATGAACACCGAGATACCGTAAGTGGTCTCGATCTCCAGCAGGTTGTCGCGCTTTTCGTTGAGAATATAGAAGGCGATTTCACGCGTACACTTGACGGTGAGGTTCTCGGGCTTCCTCGCGATGAGGTGCTCTTCGATGGCGCGCAGCACCGACAGTCCGCAGGACGAGACGGAGCGGACGATGCCGCGGCCTTCGCAATGCGGGCAGGTGCGCGAAGAGCCTTCGAGAAGGCCGGGCCGCAGCCGCTGGCGCGACATTTCAAGCAGGCCGAAGTGGCTGATGTGCCCAACCTGAATGCGGGCGCGATCATTCTTCAGCGCATCCTTCATCCGCCGTTCGACGTTGCGGTTGTTGCGCTTCTCCTCCATGTCGATGAAGTCGATGACGACCAGGCCTGCAAGATCGCGCAGGCGGAGCTGGCGGGCGATTTCATCCGCTGCTTCAAGGTTCGTCTTGAGGGCTGTATCTTCGATGTTGTGTTCGCGGGTCGCCTTGCCGGAGTTGATGTCCACCGACACCAGGGCTTCGGTCTGGTTGATGACCATGTAACCGCCCGACGGCAGCGTGACGGTCGGCGAATAGAGGGCGTCGAGCTGGCTCTCGGCCTGATAGCGCGAGAACAGCGGGCGCGGCTCCTTGTAGGGCTTCACGTTCTTGGCGTGGCTCGGCATGAGCATCTTCATGAAGTCTTTTGCTTCACGATAGGCGTCATCGCCCTCGACGATCACCTCGTCCACGTCCTTGGTGTAGAGATCGCGGATGGCGCGCTTCACAAGGCTTCCTTCCTCGTAAACGAGGGCCGGGGCCTGGCTCTTGAGCGTCAGGTCGCGCACGCTTTCCCACATGCGGAGCAGATAGTCATAGTCGCGCTTGATCTCGGTCTTGGTGCGCTGGGCACCCGCCGTGCGGACGATGAGCCCCATGCCCTGCGGGACTTCGATTTCCTTCGCCACTTCCTTGAGGCGGCGGCGGTCTCCGGAATCAGTGATCTTGCGCGAAATGCCGCCGCCGCGCGCGGTGTTCGGCATCAGCACGCAGTAGCGCCCGGCGAGCGACAGATAGGTCGTCAGAGCTGCACCCTTGTTGCCGCGCTCTTCCTTGACGACCTGAACGAGGATCACCTGGCGGCGCTTGATGACTTCCTGAATCTTGTACTGCTTGCGCTGCACCTTGCGGCGGCGCTGGGGAACTTCTTCCATCGCGTCTTCCGCGCCGATGGATTCGATGCGGGCCGATTCTGGATCCTCTCCCACTTCCTCGATGCCATTGCCGAGTTCGCCCGGCATGCCATGCTCGACGGATGGCGCCGAGGACAGCACCTCGCCATCCTGCTCCATACCATTGTCAGCCGGCTCATCATCCGCGAAGGCGGTGTCACCGGCGGGGTGCTCTTCCTCCCCGTCGGCCTCCTCGTCGGTATCGGGCTCAGCGTCTTCGGAGAGCGACGGCTGGGGGTGGCTGGCGGCCAGTGGCTCGGCGCGGTGCGGGGACTCGTCATCGTCCGCAGCGGACGCCTCATCAGAGGGGGCTTCTTCGTCCACGCTCTCGAACTGTTCGTCCGTAGCGATTGCCGTTTCGGAGATGAAGTCTCCGGCCTCGCCTTCGGAATGTTCGGAGTCCAGCGCGACTGGCGGCTGGTCATCGCCGGCCTCTTCACCGGCGGCCTCTGCCCGGCCTTGACGGGTCCGGTTGCGGTCGCGGTCGCGGCCGCGGCGCTGGCTGCGGCGGTTGTGTTCCTCTTCCTCGTCCTCGTTCTCGCGGGCGTGCTCTTCCTCTTCCGCCTGGATCAGCGCCAGCCGGTCCGCCAGCGGGATCTGGTAATAGTCGGGGTGAATTTCGGAGAAGGCGAGGAAGCCATGGCGGTTACCGCCATATTCCACGAAGGCCGCCTGGAGCGACGGCTCAACGCGCGTCACCTTGGCGAGGTAGATATTGCCCTTCAGCTGGCGGCGCGCGGCGCTTTCGAAGTCGAATTCCTCGATGCGGTTACCCTTGATGACGACCACGCGGGTCTCTTCGGGGTGGGTGGCATCGATGAGCATCTTGCTGCCCATGTCTCAATTCCTCTGCGCCGGCATGGCAAGCCCCCTAGGATCTCCGCTCCGGTGAGGAGACGCCTGTGGGACAGTGAGATGCTGATGCGCGATAGGGGCAGTGAACGCCGGCCCGCAGGCGGATGCAAAGATGCTACGGGAGCCGGGTCTTGCCGGTCCTCGTGTAGCGCGCTCGCCGTGGCGTGGGTCATGCCCAAGATTGTCCTCATGTTCCGATCACCGGAACGGTTCCGTATTCGGCGGATCCCACACTGGGGGACCACGCTCCATGCCGCGCCGAACGGGGTCGGCAATATGCCTCCGGACCCCCCGCTTGCCGCGAAATTCCGACGCCCGGCCAATCCTGCCTCAGATTCGTGAGGACAGACACGCGGGTGACAACGCGCTTTTATGGGCAGGGGTTGCAAATTGCAAGCTTTCCGCGCGGTGCCTTCCTTGCAATAAATGATTAACCTTGGGGGCTCTAGTTTCGGCGCTGTGATTTTTCCCATGATGTTGCAAGCCCGAATGACGCTCGAGACCGCAGTCCGCCACAGCAGGCCCGCAGGGCATGTTCTGCGCTGTCTGGGGCTTGTCTTGCTGGTCTTTCTGAGCGGCTACCGCCTTCCCGCCGCCGATGCCGCCGGCCTCCCGGTGGCGACCGCTGCCCGGGTGGCGGGCGATGAGCTGCGCACCCGCTTCGTGGCCGATCTGTCGGCACCGGTGGGCTACACCGCCTATGTGCTGCAGAACCCCTACCGGGTGATGATCGACCTGCCGCAGGTCAGCTTCGAGCTGCCCGCCGACGCCGGTAGCCGCACGCAAGGGTTGGTCAGCGAATACCGCTTCGGGCAGGTTGATGCGGGCCGGTCCCGCATCGTGCTCGACACGACGGGGCCGGTGCTGATCGAGAAATCCTTCTTGCTGCCGCCGGAGGCCGGCCAGCCGGCCCGGATCGTGGTCGACATCGTCCAGACCACGCCGGAAGACTTTGCAGCCCGGCTCAAGTCAGATGCGCCTGTCACGCTGGCTGCCATTCCTGGCGCCGTGGATGGGCCGGAGGACGCCAGCCAGCAGCCTGCTGCCGGGGCTGACGAGCCCGCTGCGGCCGAGCCCGAAACCGCGGCCCAGCAGCCTGTGGCAAGGCCCGGCCGCCCGGATGGGCGCAGGCTGGTGGTCATCGACCCCGGCCATGGTGGCATCGACCCCGGCGCCATCGGCGTGCGCAAGACGAAGGAGAAGGATGTCGTCCTGGCCTACGCGCTGCAGCTTCGGCGCCAGCTTCTGGCCATCGGCAACATCGATGTGGTGATGACGCGCTCGGATGACCGCTTCCTGACCCTGCGGGACCGGGTGAGGGTTGCGCGCGACAATGCCGCGGACCTGTTCATCGCCATCCACGCCGACACGGTGCGCGGCGAGGCGGCGCGCGGCGCGACCATCTACACGCTGTCCGAAAAGGCTTCCGACGCCGAGGCGGAGGCGCTCGCCGACAAGGAGAACCGCTCCGACATCATCGCCGGGGTGGACCTGGGCGGCGAGACCGAGGAAGTGACGGACATCCTGATCGAACTCGTGCAGCGCGAATCGAAGACCCACTCTCTGGTCTTCGCCAAGAAGGCAGTGGCCGAGATGAAGACGGTGACGCCCTTCACCGGCAAACCGATGCGTTCGGCCGGTTTCATGGTGCTGAAGGCCCCTGACGTGCCTTCGGTTCTGGTCGAACTCGGCTATCTGTCGAGCGAGCAGGACGAGAAGCAATTGACATCGCCCGCCTGGCGTGAGCGCGTCGCCAAAGCCATGGCCCGCGCCGTGCAAATTTATTTCGCGCAACAATTGGCCGCCAAGACACCCTGACCGAACCGGGCCTGCGGGCGTTGCCACCGCATGGCCACAATCCGCCCCTAGACGCTCCAGAACGGAAATGGACATCATTTCCCATCGAAGGTCTTGCTCAAGCCATTGATCTGGCGCGGGTTCGATTTAACTGTAGCAGTGCCGCCCCCTGTGGTATCGGGCAGCCATAACTGGCAGGTGACAAGTCAAGAATGCTGCGTTTCGTAGGCTGGCTCTTTACGGTGGGATCTGTGGTCTTCTTCGCGGCCGCGGCGGTCGCGGCCTATGTGATCAGCAATGCCTCGAAGGACCTGCCTGATTACACCCAGCTCGCCAAGTATGAACCGCCCGTGATGACGCGCATCCACGCGGGCGACGGCACCTTGCTTGCCGAATATGCCGATCAGCGCCGCCTGTTCGTGCCTGAGTCGCAGATGCCCAAGCGCCTGATCGAGGCCTTCATCTCAGCCGAGGACAAGACCTTCTTCACCCATGGCGGGTTGGACTGGATAGGCATTGCCGCCGCCGCCTATCGCTATGCGCAGGTAAAGTTGACGGGCAAGGGGCAGATCGTCGGCGCCTCCACCATCACCCAGCAGGTGGCCAAGAACTTCCTCCTCACCAACGAGCGGTCGCTGGACCGCAAGCTGAAGGAGGCGATCCTCGTCCAGCGCATCGAGAACACCTTCAGCAAGGGTCAGATCCTCGAACTCTACCTGAACGAGATATTCCTCGGCCTCAACTCCTATGGGGTCGCGGCGGCCTCGCTCAACTATTTCGGCAAGTCGCTCGACCAGTTGAACCTCGAGGAGATGGCCTATCTCGCAGCCCTGCCCAAGGGCCCGAACAACTACCATCCGTTCCGCCAGCAGAAGCGCGCCATCGAGCGCCGCAACTGGGTGCTGCAACAGATGTACGACAATGGCTACATCACCGAACAGGAGATGAAGGAAGCCCAGGCCAAGCCCCTTGAGGTGAACCCGCGCCCCTTCGGCGCGCAACTCTTCGCCGCCGAAAGCTTCGCCGAGGAAGTGCGCCGCGAGCTGGTGAACATGTACGGCAAGGACAAGCTCGAGAAGGGCGGCCTGTCGGTACGCACCACGCTTGATCCCAAGCTGCAGCTCTATGCCCGTCAGGCCCTGGCGCGGGGCCTCATCGCGTTTGACCGCAAGCGCGGCTATCGCGGCCCGATCGCCACAAGCGACCTCAACGCGGCAGCCGACTGGGCGGAGCTGCTGAAGGACCGCCGGGCCCCCGATGACGTGGCGCCGTGGCGGTTCGGCATCGTGCTGTCCGTGGCGGACGAGGAGGCGACCGTCGGCCTTCAGCCGCGGCTTCTGCCCGACGGCAAGCAGGCACCCGAGCGTGAGACGGTCAAGCTTCCGCTCCAGTACATGACCTGGGCGCGGGCCTATGTGGACGGCAAGGCGCTTGGCCCCGAGGTCAAGAAGGCCGCCGATGTGGTGAAGCCCGGCGACATCATCTATGTCCGGCCGAGCAAGGACCCGAACCTCTATCAGCTGATGCAGATGCCGGATGTGGAGGGTGCCATGGTCGCCATGGACCCGCACACCGGCCGCGTTCTGGCGCTGGTGGGCGGCTTCTCCTACGGCCGCAGCCAGTTCAACCGCGCGGTGCAGGCCATGCGCCAGCCCGGCTCGTCCTTCAAGCCCTTCGTTTATGCGGCAGCCCTCGACAATGGCTATTCGCCAGCCTCGGTGGTTCTCGATGCACCGATCGAGTTCAAGATGGATGACGGCTCCATGTGGAAGCCGAAGAATTATCAGAACAAGTTCTTCGGCCCCTCGACGCTGCGCCGCGGCATCGAGCAGTCGCGTAACGTGATGACGGTCCGCCTGGCCGATGAGCTCGGCATGACCAAGATCATCGACCTCGCCACCCGGCTTGGCATTTACGACAAGCTGCCGCGCCAGTTGGCCATGGCGCTGGGGGCTGGCGAAACGACGCTGCTCAGGATGGTGACCGCCTACGCCATGATCGACAATGGCGGCAAGCGCGTCGAACCGACACTGATCGACCGCATCCAGGACCGCTACGGGCGCACCATCTACCGCCACGACAAGCGCGATTGCGCCGGCTGCGCCGGTCTGGAGTGGCGGGAAGGCATCGCCGAGCCCGAACTGCTCGACGTGCGCGAACAGGTCATGAGCCCCTACACCGCCTATCAGATCACCTCGATGATGGAAGGCGTCGTGCAGCGCGGCACTGGCAAGAAGATGCTGGCAGTCGGCAAGCCGGTGGCCGGCAAGACCGGTACCTCGAACGACGAGCGTGACGCGTGGTTCATCGGCTACACGCCCGATCTCGTGGTCGGCGCCTACATCGGCTACGACAATCCGACGCCGATGGGCAAGGGCCGCACCGGCGGTGAACTGGCGGCCCCCATCGTGGCCGATTTCATGCGCATGGCGCTGAAGGATGAGCCTGCAACGCCGTTCCGCGTGCCGCGCGCCATTGAGTTGATGCCCATTGACGCCAAGTCCGGCACGCGCGCCATTTTCGGCAAGGAGGGGGTGATCCTCGAAGCCTTCAAGCCGGGCGACGAACCCCCGGATGCCACCAAGATCATCGGCGAGTCCTCGGTGGCCGCGGCTGTGCCGCAGGGTGGCAGCGAAGTGGGCGGCGTGGTGCTGGTTCCGCCCTCGCAGGACATGGCCGTGCCCGTGCCGTCCGCCCCCGCTGCGGCGCCCGCCGACACGGGCGGGTTGACGGGGCAGGGCGGCGGCCTCTATTGAGCCTCCGACACCGTTTCAACATTCCTGAATTGAGCAGACATCATGCGCGCTGAAATCTCGTCGATGGTCGACGACATGAAGCAGTCCATCGGACTGCTGAGGAGGCATCTTTGACTGGGACAATGCCCTCCGCCGCCTCGCCGAACTGAACGCCAAGTCCGAAGACCCCGCCATCTGGAACGATCCCCAGAAGGCGCAGGAGGTCATGCGCAAGCGCCAGGACCTCGACGGCCGGATCAAGATGATCCTCGAACTCGAACAATCCATCGCCGACAACACCGAGCTGATCGAGATGGGCGAGATGGAGGGCGATGCATCGATCGTGTCGGAGGCTGAAAAGGCGCTGCTGGCGCTCAAGCCGAAGGTGGCGGAGACCGAAATCGAGACGCTGCTCTCGGGCGAGGCTGACGCCAACGACACCTATGTGCAGATCAATGCCGGCGCCGGCGGCACCGAAAGCCAGGACTGGGCCTCGATGCTGATGCGCATGTATATGCGCTATGCCAACAAATACGGCTACAAGTCGGAGGTGCTGGACGAGCATCCGGGCGAAGAGGCGGGCATCAAGTCCTGCACGCTGCTGATCAAGGGCCATAACGCCTATGGCAAGCTCAAGACCGAATCCGGTGTGCACCGCCTTGTCCGCATCTCGCCCTATGATTCCAACGCGCGGCGCCATACATCCTTTGCGTCCGTCTGGGTCTATCCGGTGGTTGATGACAACATCGACATCGTGGTCGTCGAAAGCGATCTGAAGGTTGATACCTACCGCGCCTCCGGTGCGGGCGGCCAGCACGTGAACACCACGGATTCGGCTGTGCGCATCACCCATGTGCCGACCGGCATCATCGTCGCCTGTCAGGCGGAGCGCTCACAGCACAAGAACCGCGCCACCGCCCTCAAGATGCTGAAGGCCCGCCTCTATGAGATGGAGCTGCAGAAGCAGCAGGAGAAGATCGACGCGGCCAACGCCAAGAAGACCGACATCGGCTGGGGCCACCAGATCCGTTCCTACGTTCTCCAGCCCTATCAGCTGGTGAAGGACCTGCGCACCGGATACACATCGACCTCGCCTGATGACGTGCTGGATGGCGAAGTCGAAGACTTCATCCAGGCGTCTCTCGCCCACAAGGTGAAGGGTGGTGGCGACCAGGTGATCGAGGACATCGACTAGCCACCGAGCCGGGCTCACAGGCTTGGCCGGATCAAGCCCGGTCATGCCGAGAGCGGAAGCTTACCCCGCGGGGCATCGTCTGCCTGCCGCGCCGTGGATATTGAATAGGCGCGCTGACTGGGGCAGTCTTTCGGTCAGAAGGAGTGATGCCCATGCTCAATCTCGATCCGCGCCTTTACACCGACCCCGCCGTGCTGCCGCGTGAGCGAACGGAGATCTTTGCCCGCAGCTGGCAGATGCTGGGGCCTGCCGCGCAGGTGGCCGAGCGCGGGCAATATGTGGCCGCCGATATCGCCGGCATCAAGGTATTCGCCATTCGCGGGCGTGATGGGGAATTGCGTGCCTTCCGCAATGTGTGCCGCCACCGCGGCGCGCAGCTTCTGGCGGAGGGCACGGGGCGTTGCGCCACGGTGCGCTGCCCTTACCATCAGTGGGTTTTCGCCGATGACGGACGTCTGCTGAATGCGCCGTGGTTCGGCGAGGAGCCTGGCTTCAACCCGGCGGACTGGCCACTTGAAACCATCCATGTGGCCGAATGGCGGGGGCTGCTCTTTGTTGCCATCGACCCGCAGGAAGAACTGCTGTCGCAACTGGGTGAGCTTGTGGCTGAACTGCCCGATGAGCCGATTGAGACTTATCAGCCGGTGCGCTCCGACCGGGTGGTGTTCGATGCCAACTGGAAAATCTACACTGATAACTTTGTCGAAGGTTACCACATACCGGGCATTCACCCGAAGTTCTTCGCCGCCATCGATTTCGAAGCCTTCAAGACGACTGCGCACAAAGGCTTCATCCGCATGACGGCGCCGCCGCGCGAAGGGCTTTTCTACCGTGGCAAGTGGCTCTGGATGTGGCCGAACTGGACGCTCTCGCTGTTTGATGGCGGCATGAACACCTCGCGCATCAATCCGATCGCTACCGACCGGACGGAGCAACTCTATCACTTCTATTTCGCCGATGTCTCCCCGGCGCTTGATGACAGCCGCAGCGACACGATCGAGCGCAACCTGGCCGTGGTGCGCGAGGATTATGAAATCTGCGTCAGCACCCACCGCAATTATGCGGCGGGCAATTATGCGGCTGGTCCGCTCTCTCCCCGCCACGAGCAGGGCGTGCACTACTTCCAGCAGCGTGTGAAGGAAAGCCTCGGCGCCTGAGGCCCGCGGCACTGCGTCACTCAGGCTTCAGCGTGTCGAGATAGGCGACGATGGCTGTTGCCTCTTCGGGCGTGAAGGCGAACACGGGCATGTTCTCATGGCCCGTCACGATGCCTTCTGCCAGTGCTTCCTCGAGGTCGGCGGGATTGTATGTCTTCACCACATCGCGGAAGGGCGGAGCCTTCTGCTCGGGTGAAAGGCTGGCTGCATCGATGGCGTGGCAGCGCGCGCAGTTGACGCGCAGCAGATCATAGCCCTGCGTGGCGGGGTCGCTTGCGGCCTTGCTGCCTTCGCCGAGACTCAGCACGAAATCCGTCAGTTCCTCGGCCTGGGGTTCCGTGACCTCCCAATCCGGCATCAGCGGATGGCGCACGGCGAGGCCCTCCATGAAACCGTCGATCAGTTCGAGGCGGTCATAGTTGCGGGCGATCTCGCGGAAGGGCGGCGCATCCGTCAGCGGGCTTTCGCCCTCGGCTTCAATGTTGTGGCAGCGCGCGCAGTTGATTTCGGCGAGGCGCTTTCCGGCGGCGATGCCTGAGGCCTTGTCTTCGGCCTGTGCGGGGGCCGTCAGCAGGGCAGCGGCGATCAGCGGCAGAATCAATCTCATCATTCGGCTTTTACCCGAACATTGGAACCCGGTGCATCCTCGATTACCTTCAGCTTGCCGCTTCCAGGCTGCGGCGCTGCGATGAGCGGGCCCGATTTCGCGCTGATCCAGTTTGCCCAGTCTGGCCACCAGGAGCCGGGCGTCTCGGTGGCGCCGGCCAGCCAGTCCTCGAGCGTGGCAGCGCCTGCCTCATTGGTCCAGTACTGATACTTGTTGGCTTCGGGCGGATTGACAACACCTGCGATGTGGCCGGAGCCGGACACCACAAGCCGGGTCTTGCCGCCGAAGAAGCGCCCGAGCCGGAACACGGAAGCCAAGGGTGCGATGTGGTCCTCGCGCGCGGCGAGATTATAGACCGGGATCTTCACCTTCTTGAGGTCGATCCGGACATTGTCCAGCACCATCTTGCCTTGGCTGAGCTTGTTCGCCATGTAGCATTCGCGCAGGTAGAAGGAGTGGACCCCCGCCGGCATGCGCGTTGAATCCGCATTCCAGTAGAGAAGGTCGAAGGGCATCGGGTCCTTGCCGAGCATGTAGTTGTTGACGACGTAGGACCAGATCAGATCATTCGAGCGCAGAAGGTTGAAGGCATCCGCCATGCGCGTACCGGCGAGGTAGCCCTTGTCCTTCATGCGGTCTTCGATCCACTTCACCTGTTCCTCGTCGACATAGACGAGTAGGTCGCCCGCCTTCTCGAAATCGACCTGGGTGGTGAAGAATGTGGCGCTGTTGACGCGGTGATCGTTCTGCGCCGCCATCCAGCCGAGCGAGGCGGCGGTCAACGTGCCGCCGATGCAATAGCCGATCACGTTGACCTTGGGCGCGCCCGTCGCGTCCTGGGCGGCCTGCACGGCTTGGAGGAAGCCTTCGCGCATATAGTCGGAGAAGCTCTTGCGCGCCTGGCTTTCATCCGCATTCACCCAGGAGACGATGAACACGGTGAGGCCCTGGTCCACCGCCCATCTGACAAAGGATTTCTTGGCATTGAGGTCGAGGATGTAGAATTTGTTGATCCACGGCGGAAAGATGACGAGTGGATATTCGTAGGTCTTCGCCTTGGTGGGCGAATACTGGATCAGCTCAAAGGTTTCGTTGCGGAACACCACCTTGCCCGGCGTCGTGGCGATGTTCTTGCCGATCTCGAAGGCCGTCATGTCCGTCTGCTTGATGCGCAGCCGGCCATCGGGTGTCTGCATGTCCTCCTGCAGGTGCTTCAGGCCTTCGATCAGGTTGGCGCCGTTGGTGGCAAGCGTGGTGCGCAGCACTTCCGGGTTGGTGATGGCAAAGTTGGTGGGCGAGATGGCGTTGGCGATCTGCTCCACATAGAAGCGGGCCTTGTGGCGGGTGTGCTCGTCCACACCTTCGGCGTTCTTCACCATGTCCTGTGCCCAGTTCGCGGAGATCAGGTAGAACTGCTTGAGGAAATCGAAAACAGCGTTCTCCTGCCAGTCCTTGTCCTTGAAACGCTTGTCGCTGCGGGTGGGTTCCGCCACGGGTGCGGTGGGCTGGCCCAGGGCCTTGGCCCAGGCGCTCTGCCACAACTGGCCATAGGCGTTCCACAGCTGCATCTGGGCATCCATCAGCTTCTGCGGGTCGTTCATGTAGGCCTGAGCCACCTGGCCCAGTGTCTTGGAGACCTGCTCCATGGGGGTGAGCTGGGTCTCGGCCTCCTGCAGCACCGGCTGCGGGCGCTCGGCCACCATGCGGGCGATGACGGCCGCCTGCTCAAACACCTTGGCCATGTTCTGCGCGAACGCGACCGGATTGGCGAGGGTGTAGGGAGACGGGGGCTGCGGCTGATCAGTCATGGCCTGCTCTTGAAGGGCGAATATGGCAGAACTGTAAAACGCCTGCACCAAAAGGCCAATTGGTAATGAGGAGGGGGAGGCCGAAAGATCGTGCTGCGGTGCGGGAGGGGTGTCGGTCGTGCCTGATGGGGTGCCGGTGGTTCCGAGCGACAAGGACGGAAGATGCGGCGGCTTCCCGGGGGAGGGCGGAGTGAGCTCTTGCATCTCCCCTTCCTTGCCTTCCCGGCCCGTTCCCGCCATAAGACCGCGCAGTTGAGGAAGATTCACCGTTTGGGTTTGGCGGACACTGAGATGACGAAAGCATTGCGGCTGGGGATTGCGGGTCTGGGCACTGTCGGGGCGGGGGTTCTCGACATTCTGGCCCGGCACACGGCGCTGGTTCAGACGCGGGCGGGCATGCCTGTTGAGGTTGTGGCGGTGTCGGCCCGCTCCAAGGCCAAGGACCGCGGCCACGACCTGTCGCGCTTCACCTGGTATGACGATGCGGTGAAGCTGGCGGCTGACCCCGCTGTGGACGTGTTCATCGAACTGATGGGCGGCGAGGGCGACCCCGCCAAGGCCGCCGTTGAAACCGCGCTGCGTGCCGGCAAGCACGTCATCACCGCCAACAAGGCGCTGCTCGCGCATCATGGCGCGGCGCTCGCCCGGCTGGCCGAAGAAAAGGGCGTGGCCCTCAATTTCGAGGCCTCGGTTGCGGGCGGCATCCCGATCATCAAGACGATCCGCGAGGGGTTGGCGGGCAACCGCGTGGGCAAGCTGTTCGGCATCATGAACGGCACCTGCAACTACAT
>CAYMQH010000032.1:29213-31233 GCA_964392525.1 uncultured Aestuariivirga sp. | reverse complement strand
CCGCGAAAGCCTGGGCGATCGATTTGCCAATGCCGTCCGCCGCGGCGGTAATCATCACGCGTTGCTGTGCCATTCAATCCTCCCCGGTTTATTGGCCTCCCCCGATATGCGCGGGGGAGGCGATTGACGATCAGGCCTCGCGCGCCTTCAGTTCGCGGTCCAGCACCAGGCCAGCGCCGATGCCGTGTTTCTGGAACACCTTCATCATGTCCACCAGCACGGCGTTGCGCTTGGCTTCGATTTCGGACACCGAGCGGCCATTGGCCTGCGCTTCGCAGCCTTCGACGAGGCGCTTTTCAAGCGTCTCGTTCCATTTGGGGAACTTGAGGTCGGTCCAGTCCAGTTCCAGCGTCGGGTCGAACTGCTTGATGAAGTCGCGCATGCCGCCGGGGCCGCCCGCGAGGTGATAGGTGAGGAATGACCCCATGAAGGCCCAGCGCATGCCAGCCGAGTAGACGATGGAGTCGTCAATGTCGCCGGTGGTGCCGATGTCCTTGTTGAGGATGTGCAGCGCCTCGCGCCAGAGGGCTTCCTGCAGGCGGTCGCAGATGTAGCCCATGATCTCTTTCTTGAGCCGCAACACATGCATGCCGATTGACTCAAAATAATGGCCCGCGCGGTCCATCGCTTCGGAAGAGGTCTTTTCGCCCGGCACGGTCTCAACCAGCGGCAGCAGGTAGACCGGGTTGAAGGGGTGGCCAATGATCACCCGCTCTGGGTGCTTGCACTGGCTCTGCAAGTTGGTGGGCAGGAAGCCCGAGGAAGACGAGGCGATGATGACATGCGGGGCAGCAACCGCGTCGATGTCGCGGAACAGCTTGATTTTCAAATCCTCGCGCTCAGGTGCTGCCTCATGGATGAAGTCTGCCTTGGAGGCCATTTCGGCAAGGTCTGTGGTGAAGGAGAGCTTTCCTTCCTTTTTCGGCTTTCCCAGCAAGGCTTCGAGCGAGGGCCAGGCGGTTGCGATTTGCGCCCTGAGCTTGGCCTCCGCCGTGGGCGAGACGTCATAGGCGATGACATCGAATCCGCGGAACAGCAACCGCGCCGCCCAGCCCGCGCCGATGAGGCCGGTGCCGGCGATGCCGACGGTCTTGATGGTGTGAGCCATGTTACTTTTTCCTCGGCGCGAGCTTCAGGATTTCGCGGCCTTCATCCGGCGAGGCCACCTTGGTGCCGAGAATCTCGATGATCTTCACTGCCTTTTCGACCAACGTTCCGTTGGAGGCATGGACACCACGTTCGAGCCAGAGATTGTCTTCGAGGCCGACGCGCACATGGCCGCCGAGCAGTACGGCCTGCGCCACGGCCGGGAACTCGTTGCGGCCAATGCCGAAGGCCGCCCACACCGCACCTTCCGGCAGTTGGGCCTTCTGATAGGCCATGGTTTCGGAATCATAGGGCGCGCCCCACGGAATGCCGAGGCAGAGCTGGAACAGTGGCGGGCCGTCGATCAGGCCTTCGGCGCAGAGTTGCTTGGCGAACCAGAGATTTCCCGAGTCGAAAATCTCCATTTCCGGCTTTACCCCATAGGACTTGATGAGCGCGGCCTGCTCACGCAGTTGGGTGGGCGTCTGCACGACGATGGAATTGCCATCACCGAAGTTCAGCGTGCCGCAGTCGAGGGTGCAGAGTTCAGGGCGGAGTTCCTTCACATGGATAAGTCGCTCCTCGGGACCGACGCAATCGGTGCCGGGGCCGAATTCAAGCGGCTTGGCTCCCGAGCCCACTTCGACATCACCACCCATTCCGGCCGTGAGGTTGATGATGACCTCCTTGTTCTTCGCACGGATGCGCTCCATCACTTCGGCATAGTATTCGACCTTTCGGGAACCTTTGCCGGTTGATGGCTCGCGCACATGGCAATGGACGACGGTTGCGCCCGCATTTGCAGCTTCGAGGGCTGAGTTGGCGATCTGCTCCGGCGTTACCGGGATGGCGGGGTGCTTGCCGACCGTATCTCCGGCTCCGGTCACGGCGCAGGTGATGATGACTTTGGGCTGCATGGAAATCCTCCTGTCTG
>CAYMQH010000032.1:0-29113 GCA_964392525.1 uncultured Aestuariivirga sp. | reverse complement strand
CGCTGGCGGCCGTCGCGGGCATTTCGGTGCGCCAAATGGAGCGCCTCTTCGCGGAGAAGCTGGGCGAGCGCCCAATGGGCTTCTACCTGAAGCTCCGGCTCGAGAAGGCCGAGCGGCTCATCACGTATTCGAGCCTGAGCATGCGAGAGATTGCCGTGGCCTGCGGCTTCTCATCCTTGCCCTTGTTTTCCCGGAGTTTCAGGGCCCGCTATGGGAGGCCGCCCTCATCGTTGCGGGGCAAGTGACGGAGTGCCTTCGCGTGGGCCTGGACTTATCAGAACCGTCCTGTGTCTATCCCGGAACGATCGTGAACTTGTACTTCCCGGCAATCGCAATCATGGCGGCGATGTCTGTCGGGTTCAGAGGAGGTGCCTGCACATTGCGGACTCCGGGCGCCCCGATTTCAGCGAACATGCCTTCCATACCCGCTGGTGAATACATGAAGAGCATCTTCGCAAGGCCATGGCCCTTGTTCCTGAAGCTGTGAACAATTCCCGAGGGCACGAAGATCACAGATCCTGCGCGCGCTTCATGCTCGTCATCTTCGATGCGGAAGGAAATCTCGCCGTCCAGGAGAATAAAGGTTTCGTCTTCGGCGTTGTGCCGGTGGGGCGGGGGGCCTGTATCCGGCGGCACGATGGCCTCCAGAAGGGTGAAAACGCCGCCTGTCTGCTGCCCCGTCAGAAGTGTTGTGTAGGTGTCACCCACCAGAAAGACGCTCTGTCCGCCGTCCGGAGGGATCACAACGGGTGACAAACGGGTTCCGATCTCCATGGCTCTGGTGTCTCCAATCTTTATATTTTGAAACATCGGCACGGGCACCCCGCAACCAATCCGGAAAGTCGGTGCAGGGGCCGAAGCGCAATGTCTGATTTGTGCCGTTGATGTTACGAAACGAAGGTGTGGTTGGATCTGGCTTTGGATCAATCCGGGAGGCGTGATGAGCGCAGGAACGCTGAAAGTTGTGGCAATGAGAGATGCCAGCGCGGCGCACAATGAATGCTGCATTGCAGCAGCGGCGTCCTGCGACGTTTTTCTTTCCGCGACCGACACAGCCACACTTGACGTTGGCGGATTCGCAGCCGAGTATCCAATCCGGCAATGATCGAAATGCTCTGGCCGGATCACGCGCAGCTTGCAGAAATCCGGTTTCGGCGCCCGCCAGCGGGAAGCAAGTTTGGGAGGATAAAAATGCCTGCAATTTCAATGAAGGTGAACGGACAATCGGTATGCGGCGAGGTTGAAGGCCGCACGCTGCTGGTGGAGTTCATCCGTGACAAGATCGGCCTGACGGGTACCCACGTGGGCTGCGACACCAGCCAGTGCGGCGCCTGCGTGGTGCATGTTAACGGCAAGGCCGTGAAATCCTGCACCGCGCTGGCCATCGCCCATGACGGGGCCGAGGTGACCACCGTCGAAGGTCTGGCCCAGAATGGCAAGCTTCACCCGATGCAGGAGGCCTTCCGCGAGAACCATGGCCTGCAGTGCGGCTTCTGCACGCCCGGCATGATCATGGCTGCGGTCGACATGGTGAACCGGCTTGGCAAGAACCTGGACGACAAGACCATCCGCCATGAGCTGGAGGGCAATATCTGCCGCTGCACCGGCTATCAGAACATCGTCGCCGCCGTTAAGGCCGGCGCGGCCAATATGTGATTTAGGGGAGAGCGATACATGGATAACGGAACCGGCATCGGCGCCCGCGTCAAGCGCAAGGAAGACCAGCGCTTCATCACCGGCAAGGGCAATTACACCGACGACATCAATTTACCCAAGCAGACGTTCGCCTATTTCGTGCGCAGCCCCCACGCACATGCGGAAATCAAGTCGATTGACACCAGCCACGCGGCCAAGATGCCAGGTGTTGTCGGCATTTTCACGGGTGAGCATGTGGCCGAGGACAAGATCGGCGGCCTCATCTGTGGCTGGATGATCCATTCGAAGGACGGTTCGCCGATGAAGGCCGGCCCGCATCCGATCCTCGCCGTGGGCAAGGTCCGCTATGTGGGTGACCACGTCGCTGTCGTCATCGCCGAGACGCGGGACCTCGCCAAGGCGGCCGCTGCCGCTGTCGAGGTGCACTACCATGTGCTCCCGCATGTGGTGGATGTTGCTGATGCGATGGGACACAAGGCGCAGATCCATGATGTCGCGCCCGACAACCGCGTGTTCAACTGGTCGATCGGCGACGAGGCCGCGACTGACGCGGCCTTCAAGCGTGCCGCCCATGTGACGAAGATCGACCTCGTCAACAACCGTCTCATTCCCAATGCCATGGAGCCGCGCGCAGCGATTGGCTCCTATGATACGGGAACGGACGCCTACACGCTCTACACGACAAGCCAGAACCCGCATGTGGCCCGCTTGGTGATTTCGGCCTTCCACGGCCTTGCACCTGAACACAAGCTGCGGGTCATCGCGCCGGACGTGGGCGGTGGCTTCGGCTCCAAGATCTTCATCTACGCGGAAGAGGTCGTCTGCGCCTGGGCATCCAAGCGCATCGGCGGACGCCCCATCAAGTGGACGGCGGAACGCAACGAGAGCTTCCTGGCAGACGCTCATGGCCGTGACCATGTCACGCATGCAGAAATGGCGACCGATGCCGATGGCAGGATCATCGGCTTCAAGGTGCACACCAAGGCGTCGCTCGGCGCCTATCTGTCCACCTTCTCGTCCTGCGTGCCGACCTATCTCTACGCCACGCTGCTGTCGGGTCAGTATGCGATCCCGAACATCTATGCCGAGGTGGATGCGATCTACACCAACACCGCGCCGGTCGACGCCTATCGTGGCGCGGGCCGCCCGGAAGCCACCTATGTGGTGGAGCGCATCGTCGAAACAGCGGCGCGTGAACTGAAGATGGACCCGGCCGAGTTCCGCCGGAAGAACTTCGTCACCCAGTTCCCGCACCAGACGCCGGTCATCATGTGCTATGATGCGGGCGACTATAATGCCTCGCTCGACAAGGCTCTGGAAATCGCTGACTACAAGGGTTTCGGGGCCCGCAAGGCCGAAGCGGCCAAGCATGGCAAGCTGCGCGGCATCGGCTTCTCGGCCTATATCGAAGCTTGCGGCATCGCGCCTTCGGCGGCCATCGGCTCGCTGGGCGCTGGCGTCGGCCTCTGGGAATCGGCGGAAGTGCGCGTCAACCCGGTCGGCACGGTGGAGGTCCTCACGGGCTCCCACAGCCATGGCCAGGGTCACGAGACGACCTTCGCGCAGCTTGTGTCCGACCGGCTTGGTATCGACTTCAACAATGTATCCATCGTTCATGGCGACACCGACAAGGTGCAGTTCGGCATGGGCACATATGGGTCGCGCTCGGGTGCTGTCGGCATGACAGCGATTTCCAAGGCGCTCGACAAGATCGAGGCCAAGGCAAAGAAGATCGCGGCCGCCGTGATGGAAGCCTCGGTCGATGACGTGGAGTTCAAGAACGGCACCTTTGCCGTGAAGGGCACCGACAAGAAGATGGCCTTCGGTGAAGTGGCGCTGTCGGCTTATGTGGCCCACAAGTTCAACTCTGCTGAAATTGAGCCTGGCCTCAAGGAATCGGCCTTCCACGATCCGTCGAACTTCGTGTTCCCGGCTGGCGTACATATCGCCGAAGTCGAGGTGGATACGGATACGGGCGTCACCAGCGTCGTCAACTACACGGCGGTCGATGACTTCGGCAACATCATCAACCCGATGATCGTCGAAGGTCAGGTGCATGGCGGTATTGTGCAGGGCATCGGCCAGGCACTGTATGAAGGCTGCGTCTATGACAAGGCGTCGGGCAACCTGCTGACGGGTTCCTACATGGACTATCAGATGCCCCGCGCGGCCGACATTCCGAACCTCAACCTCGGCTTCACCTGCACGCCGTGCCCGTCCAACCCGCTCGGCATGAAGGGTTGCGGCGAGGCTGGCGCCATCGCTTCTCCGGCGGCGGTGATCAATGCGGTGACGGACGCTCTCAGCGTCAAGGACGTGCCGATGCCGGCGACGCCCCATGTCGTGTGGAAAACGTTGCAGCCCATGAAGAAGGCCGCGGAATAAGGCGGGAGGACCCAAGAAATGGAAAACTTCAATTACCATCGCCCCGCGAGCATCGATGACGCGGTCAAGGCCCTGAAGGGCGCTGCTGACGCCAAGGTGATGTCGGGCGGCATGACGCTGATTCCCGCGCTCAAGCACGGCCTCGCGCACCCCACCGACATCATCGATCTCGGTGGGCTCAAGAACGCCGGAGTGAGCGTTGGTGCCACCGTTGTCATCAAGGCGGGGACCACCCACGCCGAAGTGGCCGGTAACGCCGACCTCCGCAAGGCAATCCCCGGCCTCGCGGCTCTTGCGGGCGGCATCGGAGACCCGCATGTGCGTCACAAGGGCACGATCGGCGGCTCCATTGCCAACAATGATCCAGCGGCGGATTATCCCTCCGCCTGTCTGGGCCTTGGCGCCACCATCCACACCAACAGCCGCAAGATTGCTGCCGATGATTTCTTCACCGGCATGTTCTCGACCGCGCTGGATGACGGCGAAGTGGTGACGGCGGTGGAATTCCCCATTCCGAAGACGTGCGGCTATGCCAAGTTCCCCAACCCGGCCTCGCTCTATGCCATGGTCGGCGTGTTCGCCGCGCAACTCGCCGATGGTTCGGCCCGTGTGGCGGTGACCGGGGCCGGCGCTGGCGTGTTCCGTGTCGCTGACATGGAAGCTGCCCTGTCGAAGAATTTTGCTGCTGCTGCGCTGAACGGCGTCGGCGTTGCGGCAAAGGGCCTCAACAGCGATCTTCATGCGTCGGCCGAATATCGCGCGCATTTGATCACGGTCATGGCGAAGCGGGCTGTGGAAGCGGCGAAGTAAAGCCCAACTTGCGAGTGAAGGGCCCGCGGGTAAAATCGCGGGCCCCTTTTGTTTCGGTGTTACGCCGCCATTCCGGCGTCGGCCGGAAACCCGCTGAGGGTGCCAAAGCTCAACCCCGGCCTTCGCCGGGCTACGGAACCAAAGGGGAGACACGATGACAGCACTGCCGACCAGTATCGACGATACCGTAAAGCTCCTCCGTGCCACCGGCTATATCGTGGGGCGCGATCTGGCGACGGTCACCTATCTCTCGCTCAAGATGGGGCGTCCGCTGTTCCTTGAGGGGGAGGCAGGCGTCGGAAAGACGGAAATCGCCAAGGTGCTGGCTGAAACACTGGGCCGCCAGTTGATCCGCCTGCAGTGCTATGAAGGCCTCGACATCAACTCCGCTGTCTATGAGTGGAACTATTCCGCCCAGATGATTGAAATCCGGCTGGCAGAAGCGGCAGGGGAACTTGACCGTGAGCGCCTGGGCCATGACATCTTCGCGGAACGCTTTCTCATCAAGCGGCCCTTGCTTAAGGCATTGGAAGCGCCGAAAGGCCTGGCTCCAGTTCTGCTGATCGACGAGTTGGACCGCACGGATGAGGCGTTCGAAGCCTATCTCCTGGAAGTGCTGTCGGACTTTCAGGTGACGATCCCGGAACTTGGCACCATCCGGGCGGAGGAGCCGCCCATCGTCATCATCACCTCGAACCGCACGCGCGAGGTTCATGACGCGTTGAAGCGGCGCTGCCTCTATCACTGGGTTGGCTATCCCGATGCCAAGCGCGAACTGGAAATCGTCAAGGCCCGCCGCCCGCAGGCCTCTGACGCGCTTGCGAAAGAGGTCGTGCTGTTCGTTCAGGCGCTGCGTGGCGGCGATCTCTACAAGGCGCCCGGTGTCGCCGAAACGCTGGATTGGGTGACGGCACTCTATGAACTCGATGCCATGTCGCTCGACCCGCAGACGGTAAACGACACGCTGGGCGTGTTGCTCAAATATCAGGATGACATTTCCCGCATGCAGGGAACCGAGGCGAAGCGCATTCTCGACCAGATCAAGGATGAAATTCGAACCTCGGCGCATACATAAGACGTGATGCAAAACCCGTTCTCCACTCCGGCAAACCAGAACCAGCGGCTGCTGTCCGGCAAGCTGGCGGAGAACGTCATGCATTTTGCGCGTGTGCTCAGGGAAGCCGGTATTCCGGTGGGGCCAGGCGCGGTGATCGATGCGCTTGACGCCGCCATGTCGGGCTCGCTCCGCACGCGGGATGATTTCTACTGGACGCTCCATGCCGTGTTCGTGAAGCGGCGCGACCAGCGCGAACTCTTCGACCAAGCCTTCCACGTCTTCTGGAAGAAACCCAAGATGCTGGAACAGCTGATGCAGCTGTTCTTTCACGGTGTGGCACGGGATCTGGGCGAAAAGGCCAAGCAATCCGGTTTCCGCCGCCTCGCGGAAGCGATGTTTGACAAGCATGAGAGCGAAAGCCAGCAGCGACACCGGAAGGATGATCTCGAAGTCGATGCAAGTTTCACCGCCTCCGCCGAGGAGGTGCTGCGCCGCAAGGACTTCGAGCAGATGACGGTGGCCGAGCAAGCCCAGGCGCGAGCCGCCATCGCAAGGCTGCGGCTGCACCGCACCGAAGTGATGACGCGCCGCTACCAGCGCGCGCACAGCGGACCCGCGATCGACATGCGGCGCACCCTGCAGGGTTCACTCCGGGCGGGCGGGCATGTCATCGATCTCGAACGGCGCGAGCGGCGATGGCAGGAGCCGCCGCTGGTGGTGCTTTGCGACATTTCCGGTTCATGCTCGAATTATTCCCGCATGTTCCTGCATTTCCTCCATGCGCTGACCAATGACCGCGACCGGGTGACGGTGTTCCTGTTCGGAACCCGGCTCACCAATGTGACGCGCGAACTGCAACGGCGCGATATCGATGAGGCGATGTCGAAAGTGTCCGGTGCGGTCAAGGACTGGTCGGGCGGCACGCGGATCGGAACGTCGCTGCGTGAATTCAACTATAAATGGGCGCGCCGCGTTCTGACGCAGGGCGCACATGTATTGATCATGACGGATGGCCTCGACCGCGAGGGCACGGCAACACTCACCCATGAGATGCAGCGTCTGCGCCGGCAGACCAAGCGCATCACCTGGCTCAATCCGCTGTTGCGCTATGATGGCTTCGAGGCGCTGGCTGGCGGCATTCGGGCGATGATGCCGCATGTCGATGAGTTCCGGCCCATTCACTCGCTCGACAGCCTGCGTGATCTGGCGGATGCCCTTGCAGGCCCACCGGGCGCGGCGCATGATCCGAGGAAATGGATGAAACAGGTTCCGCATTAGGAGAAGGCTATGGCAGCATCTGATCATACCATCCTGCAACAGGCTTCGGACTGGCTGCAGTCGGGCCGCAAGCTGGCGTTGGCCACCGTGGTCGAGACATGGGGCTCGGCCCCGCAGCCCATCGGCAGCCAGCTGGTGATCGATTCCGAAGGCAATTTCATCGGCTCCGTTTCAGGTGGTTGTGTCGAAGGAGCCGTGGTGACAGAGGCGCTCGACATCATCTCTTCCGGTAAGCCCAAGCTCCTCCAATTCGGTGTGGCGGATGAGGCGGCGTGGAAGGTGGGCCTCGCCTGTGGCGGACGGATTGCTGTCTATGTGGAGCCAATCCATTGAAGCGGGCCATTCTCGAGCAATTGCTGGCGGCGCGCGCCAACCGGCAGGGTGTGGCGCTGATCACCAATCTGGAGACTGGCGAACAACGCCTCGTGCCGCGCGGTGAGGCGGCGGATGATCTGCTGGCGGCAAAGCTGGAGGAGGCCTTCCGCTTCGACCACTCACAGAACCATGATGGGCAGTTCATCAACATCCACAATCCGCCGCTGCGGCTGATAATCATCGGTGCCGTGCATATTGCGCAGAGCGTCATCCCCATCGCGCAGCAGCTTGGCTATGACGTAACGGTGATCGACCCGCGCGGCGCATTTGCCACGGGCGCGCGGTTTCCCGGCATTGCTCTTCATGCCGAATGGCCCGATGAGGTGCTTGCGAAGATGGGCCTCGATCAGCGCACCGCCTTGATTGCGCTGACCCATGATCCGAAGATCGACGATCCGGCTCTTGATGCAGCGCTGAGATCGGAGGTCTTCTATATCGGCGCGCTGGGCTCGAAGAAGACGCAAGCCTCCCGCTTGGAGCGGTTGAAGGCGGCGGGCTTCACAGAGACGGAGATTGCCCGCATCCACGGCCCCATCGGGCTTGCCATTGGTGCCAAGGGTGCGCCGGAAATCGCCGTTTCCATCATGGCGGAAGTAACCCGCGCGCTGCGGCTCGGGGCTTGAGATGTTGTTCGGCGAAATGCCGGTTGATGAGGCCGAAGGTGCAATCCTTGCGCATTCGGTCAAGCATGGCGGGGGCCTGTTCAAGAAGGGCCGCCGGTTGACGGCGGAGGATGTCGCCACACTCACGGCATCCGGCATCGCCAGCATTTTCGGCGCAAGGCTGACAGCCGTGGACGTGCCGGAAGATGAGGCGGCTGCTGCCGTTGCGAGCGTGACAGGCGGGATTGGCACCGTGGCGCAGGCGCCGTTCACCGGCCGCGCCAATCTGCACGCCACCACCCATGGCTTGGCGATTGTCGACACGGAACGGGTGCGGGCGCTGAACCGCCTTCATGAAAGCCTGACGCTTGCCACGGTTCAGCCCTTTGCCATCGTCGATGACCGAGAGATGGTGGCAACGGTGAAGGTCATCCCCTTTGCCGTGCCTCGGGATGTGCTGGACAAGGCGCTTGCCATTCTTGCAGGCGCACCCCTGCTGCGGGTAGAGGCGTTTCGCAAAAAGCGGGCAGGTCTTGTAATCACGCAACTGCCGCAGACCAAGCTCTCCATCATCGCCAAGTCGGAGGATGCGATGCGAGAGCGGATCTCGGCACTGGGTTGCACTCTTGCAGAGGTGCAAACCGTGCCCCACGGGGTGGGCGAGGTGGCCGCCGCCATTGCCGGGATGCAGGCGCTCCACTGCGATCCGATTCTGGTCTTCGGCGCCTCCGCCATTGTCGACCGGGGCGATGTGATCCCGCAGGCGCTTGAGAGGGCCGGGGGCCGTGTCATCCATCTCGGTATGCCGGTGGACCCGGGCAACCTGATGATGTTCGGCGCCTTGGGTGAGGTGCCGGTGATCGGCGTTCCCTCCTGCGCGCGCTCGCCCAAGCTCAACGGGTTTGACTGGGTTCTGGCGCGCGTCATGGCTGGCGTCGGCGTAAGCCGCGAAGACATCATGGACATGGGGGCCGGTGGCCTTCTGGCGGAAATTCCGACGAGGCCAGCGCCGCGCGAAGGAAAGCCCAAGCCGCAGCGCGCGCCGCGCGTGACGGCCATTGTTCTGGCGGCCGGCAAATCCTCGCGCATGGGGGCGAACAAGCTGTTGGCGGATGTGAATGGCGAGGCGATGATCCGCCGCACGGTGGCCGCCATCGGCCAGGCGGTTGATGAGACACTGGTGGTGACCGGGCGCGATCGCGGCGAGATCGAGGCCGCCCTTGCGGGGCAGAGTGTCCGCTTCGTGCATAATCCTGATTTTGCCGATGGACTGTCCACATCATTGAAGCGCGGTATCGAGGCGGTCGGGGCGGATACGGATGCAGTTGTCATCGCGCTGGGAGACATGCCGCTGGTCACGCCCGACACCGTGCGCCGCCTCATAGCGGCCTATAACCCGGCGGAACACCGGTCGATCTGCGTACCCGTCAGCAGGGGGGAGCGTGGCAACCCGGTGCTGTGGGGTCGGCAGCATTTCCCGGTACTGGCCGGGCTTGAGGGTGACAAGGGCGCAAGGGTTCTGTTTCGCACCCACAGCGAGGAGATCGTCGAAGTCGAGAGCCTCGACGAGAGCGTTCTGATGGATGCCGACACGCCGGAAGCGCTGGAGCGGATCAGATCAGCCCATTCGAGCGGAAGCTGAAATGGCCCTTGCGGCCGACGATCACGTGGTCATGCACCACGATGTTCAGTCTCTGGCCCGCATCGACGATTTTCTTGGTCATCTCGATATCGGCGAGTGACGGTGTGGGGTCGCCCGAGGGGTGGTTGTGGACCAGCACGATGGCCGAGGCTGCAAGGTCGAGCGCCCGCTTGATGACCTCGCGCGGGTAGACCGGCGTATGATCAACCGTGCCCTGCTGCTGCACTTCATCGGCGATCAACTGGTTCTTCTTGTCGAGGAACAGGATGCGGAATTGTTCGGTGTCATGAAAGGCCATGGCGGCGCGCACATAATCGAGAATGCTGCTCCAGGTGCTGAGTACCGGCCGGTTGAGGACCTGGCCGCGCATCAGCCGCATGGCGGCGGCATGGACGAGCTTGATCTCGGTGGCCACCGCTTCGCCCACGCCCTTCACCTCCATCAGCCGTTCAGGAGGCGCACTCAGTACCTCCGCGAATGTGCCGAACCGGGCAAGCAACTGCTTGGCCAGCGGCTTGGTATCTCCCCGTTTGATGGCGCGGAACAGCAGCATCTCGAGCAGTTCATAGTCCGGCAGTGCATCAGCACCTGCCTCGCGGAAGCGCTCCTTCAGCCGTTCACGGTGGCCGAGAAAATGCGGCAGCGGCTTGTTGCCTGCATCTTCAAAGCCAGACATCCGGCTAGACCTTGTAGGGCGGGTGGTGCAGGCCCTTGGGCGACAGCGTGAAGATTTCGACGCCCGTATCGGTCACGCCAACCGTGTGTTCGAACTGTGCGGAGAGCGAACGGTCCCGCGTCACCGCCGTCCAGCCATCGGCCAGGATCTTTACATGCGGGCGGCCAAGGTTGATCATCGGCTCAATGGTGAAGAACATGCCGGTCTTCAGTTCAACGCCTTCGCCCATGCGGCCGTAATGGAGCACGTTGGGGTGATCGTGAAATTCGCGGCCAAGCCCGTGGCCGCAGAAATCGCGCACCACCGAGCAGCGCTCGGCCTCGGCGTATGACTGGATGGCATATCCGATGTCGCCCAGATGTGCTCCGGGTTTCACCATGGCGATACCGCGCATCAGGCTTTCATAGGTGACATCGACAAGGCGGGCAGCCTTCACGCTCACTTCGCCCACATTGTACATGCGGCTTGAGTCGCCGTGCCAGCCATCGACGATCAGCGTCACATCGATGTTGACGATGTCGCCCTCGCGCAGCGGCTTGTCGTTGGGGATGCCGTGGCAGACCACGTGATTTATCGAGGTGCAGATCGATTTGGGGTAACCGCGATAGTTATAGGGCGCGGGGATCGCCTTGTTGTCACGCGCGAACTCCACGATGATCTGGTCCAGTTCATCGGTCGTGACGCCCGGCTTCACATGAGGAACCAGAAGGTCAAGGGCTTCGGCCGTCAGCCGGCCGGCCTTGCGCATGGCCTCGAAATCTGCGGGGCCATGCAGCTTGATGCGGTTGGAACGGGGGGAGGCGGTTTCTTCGGCGGCGTAAGTCATTCAGGGAAATCCGGAACCCGGCAACGCCGGCCTTTCTTGGCTTCTCGTCAGGCAAGTCTACAGGATCGGGCGAAGGCCTCAACTGCTGCTTTCAGGCTGTCTTGCCGCATGGAGATAATGGCATGGCAGGTCTGGCGCAAGTGCGCTGCGGCCGCGTTGACAAGCAAGGCCAAAGGGTGGCACAGCCCAAGCGAAACAAAGGCTTGCGACAATGACCTCGATTGCGCCCACTGCTGCCGTCCTGCTCATCGGGGATGAGATCCTATCCGGGCGGACGAAGGACAAGAATCTCGGCTTCCTTGCCGACTATCTGACCGCACTGGGAATCGATCTGAAGGAGGCCCGCGTCGTCTCTGACCAGGAGGACGACATCGTCGCCGCGCTGAACGCGCTACGCGCGCGGTACAGTTATGTGTTCACAACTGGCGGCATCGGCCCCACCCATGACGACATCACGGCGGATGCCGTGGCCAAGGCCTTCGGCGTGCCGATCGACCATGATCCGAAGGCTGTTGAAATCTTGCTCGCTTATTTCCGCGACAGCGGCCGGGAGCCCAATGAGGCCCGCATGCGCATGGCGCGCATCCCGCAGGGTGCCAGCCTTATCGACAATCCGGTGTCGAAGGCGCCGGGTTTCCAGATGGGCAATGTGTTCGTCATGGCCGGTGTGCCGAAGATCATGAACGCCATGATGGACGATGTGGCCAAGCGCCTGACGCCGGGCGTTCCCATGCAGTCGCGCCATGTCGAGTTCCGGGGCGGCGAGGGCGATGCCGCGAAGCCCCTGGGCGAGATCCAGAAGGCTTTCCCCAGCGTGGTGATCGGGTCCTATCCGTTCCAGGCGCCGGATGGCTTCGCCACCAACCTCGTGCTCCGCTCGCGCGATGTTGCGGCCCTCGAACAGGCGCTGGCCGCTGTTCGCCAGATGGCGCAGGAGTTGACCGAGGCGGGCAAGGCGCGCGGCTGGTCCTGAGGCGTTGCGTGAACCGTTTCCGGCGGGCATAACTCTGGCAAAGGCGGGGGCAGTGAACATGGACGAGAAGTGGCAGAAGAGTTTCCCCGTATCCTGGGACCAGTTCCACCGGGATGCGCGCGCCCTGGCGTGGCGGTTGTCGTCGGCCGGTCCGTTCCGGGCTGTTGTTGCCGTCACACGCGGCGGGCTTGTTCCCGCCGCGGTGGTGGCGCGGGAACTTGGCATCCGGGTCGTCGAGTCTGTCTGCGTCGCCTCATACGAATATGACAAGCAGGGCGAAATCCGGGTACTCAAGGGCATCAGCCCCGATGTGGCAGGAACCGACAAGGGGGCGGGCGTACTGATCGTCGATGACCTCGTGGATACGGGTGCCACCGCCCGCGTGGTGCGGGAGATGCTGCCCAAGGCCCATCTGGCGACCGTTTATGCCAAGCCCGCAGGCCGCCCGCTGGTCGATACCTTCATCACCGAAGTGAGCCAGGATACGTGGATCTACCTGCCGTGGGACATGGGCCTCAGCTTCGCGCCGCCGATCAAGGACAAGGCGACCGCCTGATCAATCCCGGGAGAGACGCACCGTGCAGACCATCGATGCCGCCCTGACCGAAGCCAAGCAGTCCTTTGCCGCCAAGCGCCCGAAGACCCGGGCGCTACATGAGCGCGCGGCCCACGTCATGCCCGGCGGAAACACCCGCACGGTTCTGTTTACCGCGCCCTTCCCGATCCGCGTGGAGAAGGCCGCGGGAGCGGCTCTCACCGATATCGACGGCAACAACTATCTCGATCTTCTCGGCGAATATTCGGCCGGCATCTACGGTCATTCGCATCCGCAGATACTGGCGGCGGCCCATGCCGCGCTCGACATTGGCCTCAATTTTGGCGCCCACCACGAGGGCGAGGTGATGCTGGCGGAGACCGTGACACAGCGCTTCAACCTCGATCTCGTGCGCTTCACCAACTCCGGCACAGAAGCCAACATGATGGCGCTGTCGGCGGCGCGCTGCTTCACCGGGCGCAAGAAGATCATGCCGATGCAGGGCGGCTATCATGGCGGCACGCTGTATTTCAGCCATGGCGCCTCGCCGGTGAATGCGCCCTTCGACTGCGTGATGGGGCATTACAACGACGTGGAAGGCACACGGCGGTTGATCACGGGCAATGCCAATGATCTCGCCGCTGTGATTTTGGAGCCCATGCTGGGTGGTGGCGGCTGTATTCCGGCCACGGTGGAATACCTCACCATGCTGCGTGAAGAGACACGCAAGTGCGGTATCATTCTGATCTTTGATGAAGTGATGACCTCGCGCCTTCATCCTGGCGGGCTTTCCGCCAAGATGGGCATCGAGCCGGATCTGAAAACGCTCGGCAAATATGTGGGCGGCGGCATGAGTTTCGGTGCCTTTGGCGGCAAGCGCGCCATCATGGATCTGTTCGATCCGGCGAAGCCCGACGCGCTGCCGCATGCCGGTACGTTCAACAACAACACCCTGACGATGACAGTGGGTCAGGTGGCGATGACCGAGATCTACACGCCGGAGGCTTGCGTTGCCCTCAATGCCAGGGGTGACCGCCTGCGCGAGAGGCTGAATGACCTGTTCATGCGCTACCAGGTCCGCATGAAGGCGATGGGGCAGGGCTCGATGATCACCATACACCCGGCGTCGGGTGACATCACCAGCCCTGAAGACCTTGATGCAACCGACAAGAACCTGCGTCAGTTGCTGTACCTCGATCTTCTGGAGCAGGGCATCTACATCGCCGAGCGCGGCTTCATGGCGCTGTCCCTGATGGTGACGGATCAGGACTGCGACCGCGTGGTTCAGGCTGTCGAAGCCTATGTGAACCGGCGGCGCGATCTGCTCGTGTAGCGGATCCTCCAGCTCGCCGCCCGCGTGTCCTGGCTCTTACGTATTCTGTAAGAATATGAAAACAATAGAGTATTGGGCGATTTCCCGGAGTAGTCACGGGGGTGGATATTTGTCTCCCGGCATGATATTAAATGACCATTCAATTTGATGTCGAGGAGTGAGCAGCATGTTGCAAAGGGCCAATATCCAGTTCGATGCGCGTGAACTCTGGCAGCAGGATCATGACCATGTGCTGCACCCCTACACCCATTTCGACAGCTTCAAGAAGGAAGGCTCGCTCGTGCTGGTGGAGGGCGAGGGCTGCTATGTGAAGGATGCCGAGGGGCGTCGCTATTTCGACGGAATCGGCGGCATGTGGTGCGTGAATGCGGGTTATGGCCGCCGGGAGATTGCCGACACCATGGCGGAGCAGGCGATGCAGCTCTGCTACGCCACAAGCTTCGTCGATGTCACCAACGCACCCGCCGCGCGCCTTGCGGCCAAGCTCGCCGCGCTGGCGCCGGGCGATCTGGATCATGTGATGTATGCGACGTCGGGCTCGCTTGCCGTCGATACGGCGATCCGGCTGGCGCATTACTATCATTCGCGCCGGGGCGAGGCATCGCGCCGGTATGTCATCTCGCGTGGCAACTCCTATCACGGGTCTACCTATCTTGGCATGACGGTGGGGCTGCGCGATGGCGACCAGTCACCGCATTTCAAATATGTGCCGGATCTCGTGCATCATCTGTCGGCACCCTATCCCTACCGCAGGCCCGAGGGCATGACGCTCGAGGCGTTCAGCGATTTTCTTGTCGAGGAGTTTGCTGCCATGATCAACGAATTGGGGGCGCAGAACATCGCCTGCTTCATCGCGGAGCCCGCCCAGGCTTCGGGCGGCGTGTGTATTCCGCCGCCCAATTACCTGCCGCGAATGCGCGAGCTTTGCACCCGCCACGGCATTCTCTTCATTGCAGATGAAATCGTCACGGCCTTCGGCAGGCTGGGTCACATGTTCGCCTCCGAAGCCGAATATGGCGTGGTGCCGGACATGATCCTCTGCGCGAAGGGTCTGACCTCTGGCTATATCCCGCTGTCTGCGGTGATCTATTCGGCGCGCGTTCATGAGGCGATCTCAGCACCCGATCCGGATGCGTGGTTCACCCATGGCTACACCTATTCAGGCCATCCCGTTGCCTGCGCCGTAGCGCTCAAGAACATCGAGATCATCGAGCGAGAGGACCTTTGCGGCAATGCGGCGCGGGTGGGCGATTATCTCGAACAGCGCCTCGGTGAATTGCGTGATCTGCCCATCGTGGGCGATGTGCGCGGGCGGCGGCTGATGATGTGCGTCGAATATGTGAGGGACAAGGCGACCCGCGAACGTCTTCCCGACAGTTGCAACATCTCGAAGCGCATCTCGAATGAATGCGAGGCCCATGGGCTTCTGGTGCGGCCCATCGGCCACCTCGACGTGCTGTCCCCGCCGCTCATCATCACGAAGCAGCAGGTTGATTTCGTGGTCGAGACGCTGCATGCCGCCATCGTCAGGGCTTCGGCGGAACTGAAGGCCGAAGGGATTATCTGAAACGATTTGCAATAGGGCCGGGCGGAGCTGGCTTCGTCCGGCCGCGCTTTGTCTCCTTGAACATGAATTGCTGGACTGTCGGGCAGCAGACAATGATGTCTGGGCTGATATGTCGCTTTTGTCGCACTCACGCTTGACGCAGATCAACTCCCTGAAACCGTGTGGCCGTAGTGTGCCTTTGGAACGCAGGCGGCTGAACACTTCGAATCGCAAGATGCTTGGTGAGGGCAACGAGGCAAACGAGACAGACAGAGGACATCATGAAAGTTTTTGCCACGCTTGTGATGGCGACCTGCCTTGGGGTGGGGGCCGCCCAGGCAGCCGACGAGCTCATGACCAAGGCGCAGGAAACCTTCAAGCCGCTTCCCAGCACCATTCCGGCCGTCAAGGACAACAAGATCACGCCGGAAAAGATCGATCTCGGCAAGAAGCTGTTCTTCGACACCCGCATTTCCGCGTCCGGCGTTTTCAGCTGCAACTCCTGCCACAATCTGGCGACTGGTGGTGACGACAATCTCGAAACCTCGATCGGCCATGGCTGGCAGAAGGGGCCGCGCAATTCGCCGACCGTTCTGAATGCCGTTTTGAACGAAGCCCAGTTCTGGGATGGGCGTGCCGAAGACCTGAAGGCACAAGCCAAGGGTCCGGTCCAGGCCGGCGTCGAAATGGCCAATACCCCACAACAGGTGGTGGCCACGCTGAAGTCGATGCCCGCCTATGAAGCCGACTTCAAGGCGGCCTTCCCGGGTGAAGCCGATCCGGTGACCTTCGACAACATGGCCAAGGCCATTGAAGCATTCGAGGCGACACTGATTACCCCAGCGCCGTTCGATGCCTATCTCAATGGCGATGAAAATGCCTTGACGGACGAGCAGAAGAAGGGCCTTGCCCTGTTCATGGACAAGGGCTGCGCGAGCTGCCACAGCGGCATCAATGTCGGTGGCCACGGATACTATCCCTTCGGCGTCATCGAAAAGCCCGGCGCGGACATTTTGCCCGAAGATGACAAGGGCCGCTTCGAGGTTACCAAGACCGCGGACGACAGCTACGTCTTCCGGGCCGCTCCGCTGCGCAACATCGCGCTCACCGCACCCTATTTCCACTCCGGCATGGTGTGGGATCTGAAGCAGGCCGTCGAGATCATGGGTGTTTCCCAGCTCGGCGCGGAGATCAGCGATCAGGACGCCAATGAGATCGTTGCCTTCCTCGGCTCGCTCACGGGCAAGCTGCCTGATGTGACGTTGCCGATCCTCCCGCCGGAAACTGCGGCAACGCCGCGCCCGACGGGTGAGGTGAAGCCGTAAACCTTAACGTTGTCGCATTGCGGGAAAGCCACGCCATCACGGCGTGGCTTTTTATTTCAGCGCCGCCCTCAGGGCCGGGGCCAGATTGCCTTTTGTCCCGGCTTCGACCTCGGGAAGGCCCAGCCATCCGGCCATGAGCCGCAATTCACCTGACAGAGCTTGGGCTGTTGCGTCCTTGTCGGCGTGTGGTTCATGGTGAATGGCATTGGCCCGCAGCACGCCGGACTGACGGTCTGCCTTGAGGCAAACGCGACCGGCGATCCGGTCCTGGTGCAGAAACGGCAGAACATAATAGCCAAATTGTCTATTATTCTCAGGTGTATATATCTCTATTCTATAGTGAAATGCGAAGATACGTTCAGCCCTTGAGCGTTCCCACACGAGTGGGTCAAAGGGGGAGAGGAGTGCGCTGCCGCCAGCCGTTCGGGGCAGTTGGGCCTCCCGGTGGAGATAAGCCTTGTGCTTCCAGCCCTCGACGGTGACGGGCGTGAGCGTTCCGTCCTCCACCAGTTCCGCCAGTGCCTGCTTTGTTTCAGGCGCCGGAAGGCGGAAATAGTCCCGCAGGTCGATTTCGGTGCCGATGCCATGGGCGCGGGCGGAAAGCTCCAGCAGACGACGGATCGCTTCTCGCTCTGGTGGCGTTTCGCGGCTGAGGATCTCTGACGGTATAACGCGTTCCGGAAGGTCATAGAGCCGCTCGAAACCTTGCCGTGTTGCGCTCGTCAGAAGGCCTTGGTCGAAAAGGGTTTCCAGCGCCAGCTTGCCGCGTGACCAGCCCCACCAGCCGCCCTCGGCCTTGCCGCCGCCCGGCACATCCCGCGCTGCCGTTGCGCCGTTGCGCTTTACGTAGTCCAGAACCTGCCGCAGGTAGCGCCGCTCATCCTGCCCGAAGCGGTTCATCGATGTGTATGTGCCGTTTCCGGCCCGTGCCCGCGCCATGCGCCAGCGTATCAGCGGGTGAAGCTCCAGCGGCAGCAAGCTCGCCTCATGGGCCCAGCATTCGAAGAGCGCGCGCTTTTCCGGGCGGAAAGTCCGGTCATCCAGCGTGGCACGGGAATAGGGCCCCAGCCGGGAATAGAGCGGCAGATAATGGGACCGGATCAGAACGTTGACGCTGTCGATCTGCAGCAGGTTGAGGCGGTTGATCATGGAGGCCATGCGGCTCCACGTTACCTTTTTCGTGCGGTCCTGGGACTTGAACCCCTGCGCGGCAAGCGCCACGCGCCTCGCCTGTGCGAGGGAGAGGCTATCAGGCAGCCTTGTGCGCCCATGCGGCATCAGCGGGGATCGACTCCTCCAGCCCGAGCTTTGAGTTGTGCCTGTAGAGCGTCGAGCAATAGGGGCATACGGCTTCATTGTCCGCGCCCATGTCGATGAAGATGTGCGGATGGTCGAAGGGGGGCAAAGATCCAATGCACATCAGTTCCTTCGCACCCACCTCGATGGCGGAAAGGCCCATCTGGTTATGGAAATGCGGAGTTGCGCCCGATGCCATGTTGTCCTCGAAATGCTTGTTTCGATGGCCAATTAGCATATCTTCGCGGCCATGCACAAATTCAATTCCGCAGGCGTGGAAATCGCCTTTGAACAGGCGGGCGAGGGTTTCCCCATCCTGCTTATCCACGGCTTCGCCTCCAATGGCCGGGTCAACTGGTGGGATACGGGCTGGGTGAAAACGCTGGTGCAAGCCGGGCATCGCGTCATCACCTTTGACCACCGCGGCCATGGCCAGAGCGAGAAGCTCTATGATTCCGCACTCTATCCGGCGGCCGAAATGGCGGAGGATGCAGCGCGCCTGCTCGATCACCTCGGCATCGGCCAGGCGGATGTGATGGGATATTCCATGGGCGCCCGGGTTTCGGCCTTCCTGACGCTGGCGCACCCCGGCCGGGTGCGCAAGGCGATCTTCGCGGGTCTTGCCTCCCGCATGATCACCGGGGTTGGCGGCGCGGAGGCGATCGCCGAAGCGCTTGAAGCGGAAGAGGCCCGGGACGTGACAGACCCCGGCGCGCGGGCCTTTCGCCTGTTCGCCGATCAAACGCGGAGCGACCGTAAGGCGCTGGCCGCATGCATACGCTCCTCGCGCGAGAAGATTTCGGCGGAGGAGCTTTCGCGCGTCCGGGTTCCGGTGCTGGTGGTGGCGGGCGAGAAGGATGATGTTGCAGGTGATGTCGGACCGCTGGTCAACGCCATTCCCGGCGCACGCGGCGTGACGCTTCCCAACCGCAACCACATGAATGCGGTGGGCGACCGGGGCTTCAGGGAGGCGGTGCTCGCGTTTCTGTCAGAGCCGGTCATACGCCCCTGAACACGGGCTTTCGCTTCTCGGCGAAGGCGGCGCGGCCTTCCGCGTAATCGGCGCTGTTGAAGCAGCGTGCTGCAAGGCCCCTGACGACGTCCTCACTCCCGTGGCCGGGTCGGGCCGCAATCAGGTCGATGGCGCGCTTGGCGTGGGTGATGGTGAGGGGAGCACCAGCGGCAATCTCAGCGCAGAGCGCGGCGGTCTCAGCTTCGATGTCGGTGGCCAGCCGGTCGATCAGGCCGACCGCCCTGGCATCTTCCGCCGTCAGGCGGCGAGCGGTGAAAATCATCTGCTTCGCGGTTGCTGCACCCACGGCGGCCACGAGATCGCGCAGGCCATCCAGCGGATAGGCAAGGCCGAGGCGCGCGGGAGGCAGGGCAAAGAGGCCAGAGGCATCAGAAATCCGAAGGTCGGCCGCCAAGGCGAGAGCAAGGCCGCCACCGATGCAGAAGCCCTGCACCATGGCGATGACCGGCCGCGCCGCGCCGCGGATCGCCGCGAAGGCTTCGCCGTTCAGACGCTCGTATTCGGCGGCGGCGGAGGAGTCGTTCCGGGTCTCGCTGAACTCAGAGATATCGGCCCCGGCGGCAAAGGCTTCAGCAGTGGCACCGCGGATGACGATGACCCGCACGTCAGGGTGTTCAGCGAGCGAGGCCATGAGCGGCGGGATGGCCGCCCACATGGCGGCGTTGAGGGCGTTGCGCCGTTCCGGCCGGTTGAGCACCAGCCAGCCGGTTGAACCATCGACGCGGCACTGGATGAAGGGCGAGGGCGAGGAAATCGTGATCATCCCCGGCCTTTTAGAG
The DNA here is from genome assembly GCA_964392525.1 of uncultured Aestuariivirga sp. GTDB lineage: Bacteria > Pseudomonadota > Alphaproteobacteria > Rhizobiales > Aestuariivirgaceae > Aestuariivirga. The sequence continues at coordinate 8,986 of CAYMQH010000032.1, read as the reverse complement.
CAGGGTGCCGCCAAATCAAACGGCGCAGCGTCGGTCTTCATAATTCCGCGACGGGATACCCATAGTCCTTTTGTTGCGCTATAGTGGATGAACGCTCAACGTAGAGCCGAAGGGAGTTGATCATGCGTCAGGCGACCAAGACACAGTCCATCGAGAAGATCGATCCGGTCTGGAGCCGTATCCGCGAGGAGGCGGAAGAGATCGCGCGGTACGAGCCAGCCCTGGGCGGATTCATCTTCTCCCTCATCCTCAACCACGACAGTTTCGAGGAGGCGCTCACCCACCGCCTCGCCCAGCGGCTGGGCAATGCCGACATCGGCGCGGACCTGATCGTGCATGCCTTCAAGGACGCGATCGAGGCCGATGCGGAGATTGGCCATTCGGCGCGCGCCGACATCATTGCCACCTTCGACCGCGACCCCGCCTGCCACCGCTACATCGACCCGCTGCTGTATTTCAAAGGCTATCAGGCGATCCAGACCCACCGCATGGCGCACCGTCTATGGCACATGGGGAGGAAGGATTTCGCCTATTACCTGCAGAGCCGCCTGTCGGTCATCTCATCGATCGACATTCACCCCGGCGCTCGGATCGGCAAAGGCATCATGGTGGACCACGGTCATGACATCGTGATCGGGGAAACCTGCGTGATCGAGGACAATGTGTCGATCATGCAGGGCGTTACCCTGGGCGGAACCGGCAAGGAGGCGGGCGACCGCCACCCGAAGATCCGGCGTGGCGTTCTGGTGGGCGCTGGGGCGAAGATCCTCGGCAACATCGAGATCGGTCATTGCTCGCGCGTCGCGGCCTGCTCGGTGGTGCTGCATGACGTTCCGGCAAACACCACTGTGGCGGGCGTACCGGCGAAGGTGGTGGGCTATGCGGGCTGCATCGAGCCTGCCCGGGCCATGGATCATAATGTGGAGCAGGTTGCGGACCCCCGGGATTAGGGCTAGACCGGCGGCTACAGGAACAGCGGAGAAGCCGTCTTGAAACCCGATGAAATTGCCAAGCTGACGAATTTCTTCCGCAAGAAGTTCGAGCTGCCCTCGATCAGCGTCAGGAAGCGGCCGCAAAAGACGGATTCCGCCGAAGTCTACATCGGGGACGAGTTCGTCGGCGTGATCTTCCGCGATGAGGAAGATGGCGAGCTGTCTTACAATTTCTCGATGGCCATTCTCGATTTCGACCTTGAGGACTAGCGGGTAACCATCCGATGACCGTGTTCGCACTCGGCGAAGCAACTCCTGTCCTTCCGGATACGGGTGCTTGTTGGATCGCCCCCAGTGCGTCGGTCATCGGACGGGTAAGGCTCGGGCACAACGCCAGCGTGTGGTTTGGCGCGGTCGTGCGCGGCGACAATGATCTGATCCTGATCGGCGAAAATTCCAACGTGCAAGATGGTGCCGTCCTGCACACCGACCCCGGTCTGCAACTGACCATCGGCCGCAACTGCACCATCGGCCACAAGGCCATACTGCACGGCTGCACGATCGGCGACAACACGTTGATCGGCATGGGTGCGGTGATCCTCAACCGGGCGATGATCGGCCGTAACTGCCTGATCGGCGCCAATGCACTGATCACTGAAGGCAAAGTGATCCCCGACAATTCGCTGGTCATGGGCCAGCCCGGAAAAGTGGCCGGGGAACTGAGTGCTGAGGCCATCTCCCGCCTGACAGTGTCGGCGGAGAACTATGTGCGCAACTGGCAGCGCTTCGCCGCCGATCTCCGCTCGGTCTGATTGTAACGCTCCGGAAAATCCCGAAAACCTCCGTGATTTTTCCTTTTTAATATTAATATACAAGTTCATTTCAAGGACCTTTACGTTATCCACAGGCATTTGAATACGACAAACGTTGAATGTTCATTCAGGGATTGACGTGCTTTTGATTTTATACAAACGTTTTCAGTAATAGCGGTATACGGACCGCTGAAGGGTCAAGGACGGTGATGGGCCTGTTGAGGGTTTCCGGGAACTCACGATTGAAGATGAAGCGGCCAGCGCAAGGCGCACGCATCCCGCCTGCTGTGGCCGTCCCGCCGCAGATGACCCCAACGCCGCTACATGAACCTGCACGGCGCATGGATGTCGGCTGCAATCGGTTTTCGTTTCAGTTCCATCGCCTCCGCATTCATTGAGCGCCGCTGTCATGACCGCGTTTGTTCCAGACGTTACGAAGAAGCAGGCCATGCGGGTATACTGTGTTTTGGTTACTTTGCTCGCGGTCATGCTCGTCGTGGAAACCCTTGGGTTCGGACATCCTGAGGAAAGCGATTTTGTGGAGTCGCATGCCAGTGGTGGCGATACCGCCTGGGCTCCCTACCGGGTCGGGAGCGAGCATGCGCAACTGCTGCTGGCCGCTGAGACTGGAGCCGCCGCGGCTACGCTGAAGCTGCACGGTGATCTCTTTCTCGGTGCCGTTGACCAGTTGCGCCAGGCGCCGCCGTTGAGGGCGCTGACAGGCGGGTCGCATCTCCAGATGGCTGCGCTGGATGACGCAGTGCAGGCAACCGTTCTCAAGCTGGCGAATCTCGGAAGCAGTGAGGGACTGGAGGCCCTGCGCCAGCAGTTGCTGCAGGATGCTGCATTGGTCAGAGACACCATGATGACCTTGAGCGAACTCTACCGCAAGGAGGCGGAGGAGGAGCGCGCCTATTGGGCGGAATCGGTTGATGGCTATCTCGACCTCATGAAACTTCTGCATGCAGCCCTGCTTGTGGCCATGCTGGGTGCTGGCTGGATCGGCTGGCAGTTCATCCGTACGGCGCGTGAACGGGACAGGAAGAATGCCACACAGGACTCCATTCTGCGCGCTGTTGATGAGGGCATTCTGGGTATTGATCCGCAGGGCGATGTCGTTTTCTTCAACGCGCGGGCAAATGAATTGCTCGGTAACATGGCCGTTCTGGACCGGCCGCTGCCGCTCTCTGCGCGAGGCGAGCAGATGCTGCTGAGCCATGTCCGATCGCTGATCTCAGATAGAGGCGGCCCGGTGTCAGCCGAAGTGCCGGTCAGCAGCCGGTTTCATGTGGTTGAGGACGGTGTCACCCGTCATTATTCGCTCAGCCTCACAAGCTCGCGCGAGGCCTGCTGGGGCAGGAAGGCAGGGGCCTGCGGTTTGCGTGTCGTCACCATCCGGGATGTAAGCGTTGAAGTGGAGGCTGCACGGCAGGGCGTTGAGTATGAGAATCGCATCTGCGAGGTCAGGCGAGTCATGACCTATGCCGTGATCACGGGTGGGATTATTCATGAGATCAACCAGCCTCTGTCAGCCATCCGGAATTACCTGCACGTCCTGAAGAAGGCGCCGGAATTCGCGGAGGTGGGTTCCTCAAGCCGCCGGATCGTCTCGCACCTCGGCGATGAGGTGAACCGTATTTCCGACATCATCCAGAATGTTCGCGCACTGGGGCCGCAGGAGGCGAAGCTGGATGGGAGTTGCTACGTCTCCGAGGCTGTTGCGCGGTCGGTGCGGTTGCTGTCGCTCGGCATCACCCCGCCGCCCTCCGTCAGCATCAAGACTGCGGCGAGTTCGGATCTGCGGGTTAAGGGGTCACTGCCACTGATCGGCCAGGTCATCATCAATCTTGTCAGGAACGCGCTGCAAGCCTCCGCCGCCGCCGGTGACTCTGGCGCGGTGGTCTTCCTGCGCGAGTTGGATGGCTTCGCGGAGATTTCCGTCGCCGATTTCGGGGTGGGCGTCAGCCCGGAGGCGGCGGCCAGCATGTTCGAGCCGTTCTGCCAGTCCGAGGGCGGCGGCATGGGGCTGGGGCTGGCGATCTGCCAGCGAATTGCCGCTAATCTCGGTGGCTCGATTTCATGGGAAAACCGCGAGGCCGGCGGCACGCTTTTCAAGTTCATGGTTCCGCTGGCAGGAAAGGAACAGGCGTCATGAAAGCCGGGAACATCCTTGTTGTCGATGATGATCGGCGTTTTGCAAAGTCTGTCTGCCTGCTGCTTGGGGCCGAGGGCTACCGCTGCCGCTCAAGCCACGATCCCGCGGGGGCGCTGGCGCTGGCGCGCAACCATCCCTTCGATTGCGCCTTGATCGACTATAATCTCGGCGCCACGCTTGGCACGGTGTTGCTTGGTAAGTTCAGCGAGGAGGGGCATGGCTTTGCGAAGATCATGCTGAGCGGCTTCGGTGACGTTCGCGCGGCAACCCTCGCCATGAAGCTCGGTGCCGTCGATTTCATCGAGAAGGGAAGTCCACCCGAAGAGTTGCTTGTGGCCATCTCGAAGGCTATCAGCCGGAAGGTGCTCTCCCGTCGGGCGGAGGACAGTGTCCGCGAGGCGCGCCGCATGCTCCGTTTGCTGACCGGGCGCGAGAGCGAGGTCGTTGACGCCATCGCGGCTGGATATTCCAACAAGCAGATCGCCGACACATTGTCGGTGAGCCAGCGCACCGTCGAGGCACACCGCGCCAATGCGCTCCAGAAACTGGGCGTCACCAATACGGCGGCACTCGTGCGGCTGGCGGTCCTGTAAGGCCTCGGCGCACCGGAGGCCTGACAAGGCAGGGTTCACAGGAAGTTCGCGTCGAGGCTGCCGAGAAAATTCAGGCAGGCGATGATGCGGAAGCTGTCACGGTCCATGGCCGGTGCGCCCGGTGCCGTGTGGATCTTCACGAAGAGTGGCACATCGCCGATCATGCTGTGCAGCGCATCGCAGAGCTGGCGGCCCATGCTGCGGTTGTCCCGCCGAGACGACCCGGCCAGTGCCCTGGCAAGGCTGGCGCGAACCAGAACGAAGCGCCTCAGTCGCTCGATCTCGTCGAGGAGCGCCGCCTGATTGTCGGGCCCCGAGGCCCGGTTGTAGGAGCCCAGATGCCGCTCCAGGTCCTGAATGGCGCAGGCAATGGCAAATTGCGGTGCCTCGCGGTTGACATCGAAGATCGTCGTTCCGGGTTCGGCGGCCTTCAGTTCCATCATCATCACAGTAGCCCTCCTGTTCTGCATGACACTGTTGGCGAAGACCTGCCCGGGGCTGTATTCGGTGGAACCGCAATGCACTGCGTAGAAATACCTAGAATGGTTTGAGATCGGAGTTGTCCCGTTCCCTCTGCCCCCGGAAGGGGAATGGAATGCGGGGCTGTCGCGCATCATGTGGATTCGGATGATTCGGGCATATGAAATGGGCGGAGCCGGTGCAGTGTGGGGTCTGCACCGGCTCCTAGAGCCCGGTCTGGTGGGGTGTTGCGAGGGGACGCCGACCGGGCCTCATTCTGTTTGCTGTGTCTATCGCGTGCCGTCCGCCGCCGTCATGCGGGTGGAAAGGCCGTTGCGTGGGGTTAGGGAAATCCACTTGCGCGGGTCGTGGCGGGACTGGCGCTTGAGGAAGGTGTAGCCGGTGCTGTCCCAGCTGCGGATCTGGTTGGTCCGGTTGTCGAGGATGAAATCACCCTCATCTGTGACGATGGTGAGGAGGGCGTGGCCTTCCTGCTTCTCGTCCAGCACCACCGTGAGAAGCAGCGCGGAGCGCGCAAAACCGAGCCGCTCCAGATAGCGTTGCTTCAGCAGGGCATAATCCTCACAGTCACCGGCGTCGGACGGGTAGGCCCAGTATTCGGCCTCGCCATAGAGTTCCTCATCGCTCAAGGGCGCTATCCGGGCATTGATGAAGCTGTTGACCCGGTAGGCGAGCCGCCAGCGCTCGTCCGTCATCTGTACTCTTGCGGTGGTCCCGGTCTCCTTGCGGCAGGCAAGGGGAACGCGGCCGCAGAACCTGACGAAGCCAAGGGGGGGCAAAGCCGGGCCGTGCGCCCTGGCATGGCGGCTGGCCTCGCCTTGGGATGGGGAGGCCTGCGCTGTCCCGGCCTGCGGCACCAGTGCCAGAAGTGCCGCCGCCACGGCGCTCCATCTCATCATGTTCGGCCCCATCTGTGTCATGTTGAGGAGAACATGCCTTCAATGCTTTGAAATCACGTTCAGACGGCGGGCCAAATACGCTGTTTCGCGGTAGCATTCCGTTCACCAAGGGGGTGCCGCGCCCGGCCCGCCGAAAGGGGTTGATTAATGGAAACACCCCTGTTAGACACCGCGCCACCAACGATATGGCGTGCGGCCATGGCGGAATTGGTAGACGCACTAGCTTGAGGTGCTAGCGGGTAACACCGTGGAGGTTCGAGTCCTCTTGGCCGCACCATCGTTCTCCCCCGACCGATGGATTGATCTGGAAACCTGCTCCGGCGCGGGCAGTTTTGCTGTGTCGCTGCTTTGCTGTTCAGTGCACGGAATGTCCTTCCGGTGCCGGGCTGGTGCGGGCGGCGGGGATCGAACCCGCACTTCCTTACGGAAAGCGGATTTTAAGTCCGCTGCGTCTACCGTTCCGCCACGCCCGCCAGATACGGGCTCTCTACACGCTCATGGCGGTTTGCGCTACTGGCCGCAGGCGGCGCGTGTCAGGCATATGCGTTTCGGAGCGCCCGGCCACCCCAGCCGGGGGGCAATCCACAAGAGTGACCGGAACGCCCGAACTTGACCTCGAGAGAGACAAGCTGACCCTAACGGGCTCACACCGGCGATGGTTCCTCAGGCGGGGTGGATTTTTCGTCCGCGGCGGGGCGGGGTTCGACCAGGGCATAGGCTTCGTAATAGGCGGCATCGAGTGCGGCGACGAGCTTATCGAAACCGGCCTGGCCGGAAATCAGCCGCAACTCGGCGATCATCGCCGCCACATAGTGCGCTGCGTCCCTCTGATATCCGACGCCCGGGCTGGCGGCTACCCGGCGCGCAGGTTTCAACGATGAGCCGTTGTGGTGGCGGTTGTCCTGCCCGGGCATGATGGTCATCGGCGGTAAAGCTCCTGTGCGGTCGTCGGGCTGGCCCCCCGCAAGCATGTTCCGGCCCGCAACGCGCGAGGTTCCGGCTGGTTCCCGGTTGCTGTGATGTGGAACCTTTCGGAAAACCCGGCGTTCAGCCCCCGCACAGCTTGCAAGGTACGGAGGGCATGCCCACATGGAGTTTGTAGTCGTCACGGCTCAGCCATGCGTGCCCGTCTCGCCGCAAGTGCTCCCAAGTCCCAGCACCATCACCGGCAGTCATGAGGGGCGCTGTGCGTTGGGCACGCCGCTCGGGCGGTCCCGAAAGGAAGTCACGTGCAGACAGGAACCGTGAAGTGGTTCAACGCCCAGAAGGGCTACGGGTTCATTCAGCCTGCGTCTGGCGGCCCCGATGTGTTCGTCCACATCAGTGCTGTCGAGCGGGCCGGCCTCCCGGGCCTGAGGGATGGTCAGAGGATCTCCTATGAGATCATCACCGACCGGCGCAGCGGCAAGGCTTCGGCTGATCAGCTTCGCACAGCCTGACAGGGGTTACACCGCTTCGTGCGGAACGGCACACCACGGATGTACTGGGTGCCGCCGCTGGAAGAGGCGGCCGGATGTCACAATCCGGCCCAGCAGGGCCGCGTCCGTCTCCGGGGATGCGGCCCTTGCTATTTCGGGGAGAGGCGGCTTGCCCGACGGGCGTTTCACCTTGCGCGCCCTTACGGAATGGGCTTGAGAGTCGCTCCATGAGCGACAGTGAAACCGGCAGACTTCATGACGACTGGGGCGTGATCGAGCCCGCCTTCATCGCGCGGGTGAGCGAGGCGCTGAGCGCGGGCGAGGCGAAGCCGGTGCGCGCGCTGACCCGCGATCTGCATGCCGCCGACCTTGCGGATGTGATCGAAGCCCTGCCGCAGCATGACCGGGTGCGCCTCATCACCGCGCTTGGCCGGAGTTTCAATGCCGAGTCTTTGGCGGAACTCGACGAGGGCGTGCGCGACGAACTGATGGAGGCGCTGCCGAACGACGTCATCGCCTCCGCCATCAAGAAACTCGACACCGACGACGCGCTTTACCTGATCGAGGATCTCGAAACCGACGATCAGCGCGAAATCCTGGCGAAGGTTCCCAAGGAAGACCGCGCCGCCCTGACCCGCGGCCTCGACTATCCGGAATACACCGCCGGCCGCCTTATGAAGACCGAATTCGTCGCGGTTCCGGCGGATTGGACGGCGGGGCAGGCCAGCGAGTACATCCGCAAGGACCGTCACCTGCCAGAGCAGTTCATCGAGGTCTATGTCATCGACCTGTCTCGCCACCTTGTTGGAACGGTCCCCGTCTCACGCCTGATGCGGGCGGCCGAAGGCAAGATGATCTCGGCCATCATGGATGAGGAGCAGACCGTCTTCCGGGTCACGGACCAGCAGGATGACGTGGCCTGGCGGTTCGACAAGTATAATCTCGTCTCCGCCGCGGTGACGGATGAGAACGGCCGCCTCGTCGGCACGCTGATGGCCGATGACATCGTGGACGTCATACAGGAGGAGGCGGGCGAACAGGTGCTGCACCTTGGCGGCGTGGGTGCCGAGGAGGCCATCAGCAATACGGTCATGGAAACAACGCGGTCGCGCTTTGCGTGGCTGTTCATCAACCTGCTCACGGCGGTTCTGGCGTCATGGGTGATTTCGCTGTTCGATGCCACACTGGAACAGATGGTGGCACTGGCGATCCTGATGCCGATCGTTGCTTCCATGGGGGGAAATGCCGGCACCCAGACCATGACGGTGGCTGTGCGGGCGTTGGCCACCAGAAGCCTGAGCCCCGTGAACGCGGTGCGCGTGACCTTGCGGGAATGCACGGTTGGGTTGATAAACGGGCTGCTGTTTGCCGTCATCATGGGTGTTTTTGCCTGGGTTTGGTTCGGCTCCGACGATCTCGGGCTGATCATCGGGGCAGCGCTGATCATCAATCTGTTGGCCGCGGCGCTGGCCGGAATCCTGGTGCCGCTGGCGCTCGATCATTTCGATATCGACCCCGCCATCGCGTCCGGCACCTTCGTGACCACGGTGACGGATGTGGTGGGGTTCTTCGCCTTCCTGGGGCTGGCCGCTCTCTGGCTGGTCCGTTAAGGGGTGGCGCCAAGCGCGGGCTTGATTTGGCCGTAAATCCGGCCTAAGAGCGCGCAATTCCGTTCAATTCACAAGGAGTGCACGAGC
>CAYMQH010000031.1:0-31450 GCA_964392525.1 uncultured Aestuariivirga sp. | reverse complement strand
AAGGGGGAGAAGTGATGAGCGATGATCTTGTGAAGCGGTTGCGCGAAGCTGCTGTGTCTACGCGCACAACTGAGCGACTGATCTGCGACGAAGCCGCCGACGAGATTGAACGCCTCAAGGCCGAGAACGTGCGGCTGCGGAAGGATTTGCAAGTGCAGGCCAATGCCGTTCGGATGCTGGATCAGTGCCAAAACACAGAAATATCGCATCTTCGCCAAACGCATCAGCAAGCAAAAACCGCCGCCCAGACGCTGGACAGCGAGCGTGAGGCAAACTTCTTACTGACCGTAGAGAACGAGCGGCTGCGGGAGGCGCTGGAGAGCTTGTTGGACGAGCAAAATGGACCGCCGTTGATAGGTAGCGCTCTGTCATGGCAAAAGGCGGTAGATCAAGCCCGCGCCGCCCTCGAACAGTCGGAACCAAAACCGTGAGCCACCGCCTTTGCATTCCTCGCCAGCGCCAGCACAACGCGCATGTGGTGGTGTATCAGATTAACCGAATGAAGATCAAAAGAAGCGCCAATTAGGAGCAAATATAATGGCCCCCGTACCTCCGCCAAAAAACGACATCGCCGTTTTGATTGATGCTGCGCATGAAGCGCAAGAGAACAAGCCGCGTCCTCATCTTGGCGCGTCTGTGCTCGGACATCCTTGCGACCGCTGGATCTGGCTCTCGTTTCGATTGGCGGTGCGTCAGAAATTCCCCGGTCGCATCCTTCGCCTGTTCCGACGTGGGCACATGGAGGAGGCGGCAATCATGAAAGACCTGAGCATGATTGGCGTCGAGTTCTCGAAGCGCCAAGCGCACGTCAACTTCGGATCTCATGTCTCCGGCAGCGCCGACGCCATCATTGAGAGTGGCGTGCCGGAAGCGCCTCAAGCTCGCCATATCGCCGAGTTCAAAACGCACAACAAGAAGAGCTTTGATGCTCTTGAAAAAGAAGGCGTCAAGAAATCAAAGCCGGAGCACTGGATGCAGATGCAGGTTTATATGGCCGGTATGTACATCGACCGCGCCCTGTACGTCGCCATCTGCAAGGACGACGACCGCTATTACACAGAGCGCGTCAAGTTCGACAAGGAAGAAGCAGAGAAGCTGATCTCTCGCGGCAAGCGTCTGGCTCTGGAAAACCGCATGCCGCCGCCGATCTCGACAGATTCGTCGTGGTATCAATGCAGGTTCTGTCCGGCGCACGAGTTTTGCCACGAAACGAAGACGACGCAGGAAGTGAACTGCCGGACCTGCGCTCACTCGACGCCAAAGGAAGACTCGACGTGGCGTTGCGAGCGATTTGACGCTGACGGCATTCCCTTCGACTATCAGATCAAAGGCTGCGACGCTCATGCGCTGCACTTCGATCTGGTGCCGTGGAAGGCCAAAGAGGGCATCAACGAATGGGTCATCGTCTACGAAATCGACGGCGTTGATGTGTCGAATGGCGAGCCTGATGCAACTATCTTTTCCTCACGCGAGATCCTGACCAATCCATCAGGCTGCGCGAGTGGCGCGGTTCAGAAGATCCGCCAGATGTGGCCCGGCGCGAAAGTGGTGAAATGAACGTCTATCAAAAACAATCAAGGGGAATAGAATGGTTGAGTTTGACGCCGAAAAGTCGATGCAGAACAAGAAAGACGGAATGGAGAGAGTTATTAGCTCCAACCAGTCTTGGGTGGAGGCGGTGCGCAATCGATTGAGCACAATCTTAAAAGGAAGAGAGGGCGAATTTCTCACGGGGGAAGACATTCGCGCCACCCTCACTGAGCTGGGCATCGAGCCTAATCATCCCAACGCATGGGGGGCGCTTGTAAACAGTTTGATAAAAAAGAAAGTTCTGATCCCAACCTCTCAATACAAGCCTATGAAAGACCCTCGAAGCCATGCTCGTTCTACTAGGGTTTATATTTTAAACGCATGGAAGTCCGTGGAGGGCGAACGATGAAGCTCCGAGATTATCAACAGCGCACGCTTGATGAACTCTATGCGTGGTTCGAGGCCGGCAACAAGGGCAACCCGTGCATCGTGGCACCGACCGGCGCGGGCAAGAGCCACATGATTGCCGCGCTCTGCAAGAACGCTCTTCAAGACTATCCCGAGACGCGCATCCTGATGCTGACGCACGTCAAGGAACTGATCGAGCAGAACGCCGAGAAGATGCTTCAGCACTGGCCCGGAGCGCCTCTGGGCATATTCTCGGCCAGCCTGCGCCGCAAAGATCTGGAGGAGCCGATCACGTTCGCCGGCATTCAATCGATCAGGGGCCGGGCGCGAGAGATCGGTCACATTGATCTGGCTATTATCGATGAGTGTCACCTCGTGTCCCATAAGCACGAGGGCAGCTATCGGTTTCTGATCGATGAGCTTACCGCCATCAACCCGCGCCTGCGCGTGATCGGCCTGACAGCGACGCCGTATCGGCTGGGCCACGGGCTCATTACCGACGAGCCCGCGCTGTTTCATGCCCTGCTGGATCCGGTCAGCATCGAGGAGCTGGTCTACAAGGGCTATCTGGCGAAGCTCAGCAGCAAGACGACCCAAACGAAGCTCAACCTGTCTGGCGTCCACAAGCGCGGCGGCGAGTTCATCGAGAGCGAACTGCAAGCCGCCGTGGACAAGAAGCTGACCAACGAGGCCGTGGTGCGCGAGGTCATCGAGCGCGCCGGAGACCGGAAGGCGTGGCTCTTCTTTTGCGCCGGCGTGAAGCACGCCCAAAACATGGCGAACATGCTGCGCGATTGCGGCATCGAGGCGGACTGCGTGACGGGCGACACGCCGAAGAGGCAGCGAGAGGAGATCTTGGAGGCGTTCAAGTCCGGCAAGATCCGCGCGCTCACGAACGCCAATGTGCTGACGACCGGCTTTGATTATCCCGACATCGATCTTATCGCCATGGTGAGGCCCACCATGAGCCCCAGCCTCTATGTTCAGATGGCTGGGCGAGGGATGCGACCAAAGTCGCACACAGATCACTGCCTCGTCCTCGACTTTGCAGGCGTGGTGGAGACGCACGGGCCGATAACCGCCGTGCGAGCGCCCAAGAAGAAGGGCGACAGCACCGGAGAGGCCCCCGTAAAGGTCTGCGAAGCCTGCGGCGAGCTGTGCCATCCCAAGGTGGCCGAGTGCCCGTCCTGCGGTAATCCATTCCCAGCGCCAGAGCCGAAGAAGTGGAAGCTGGCCAACGTAGACATCATGGGGATGGAGGGGCTTGAGATGGGCGTGACTTCGTGGCGCTGGCGCGTCCATGTAAGCCGCGCCAGCGGCAAGGAGATGCTCGCCGTGACCTACTATGGCGGCTACGCGGACCCCGGCATCACGGAGTATCTGACCATCGGCTACGAGGGTTACCCCGGACAGAAGGCCGCGCAGCAATTGGCGAAAATGGCTCGGGAGGCTGGTGTTTTATATAGTGACTTGATGTCGAAAGGGCTTGAAGAAATCGTCGTCGCCATGAATGATGCTGAGCCTCCGGACGTTATCGAATACCGGATGGACGGCAAATATGCCCGCGTCATTAAGAGAGTTTGGGATGAACAAGAACATGAAGCCGCCTGAGCCCGATTTCGTCACCGCATGGCGCGAGTGGGTCAAGCAAGGGCCGCCGCGCTGCTGCCATACGTGCCAATTCTACAACAACGATGGCGAATGCGACTTCTATCACATGGTGCCCCCGCCAGAGTTCGTTTCTGAGACGAGCAAGTGCGATAAGTGGATCATGGAGATCCCGTTTTGAAAAAGCCCACATTTGGCCAGTACGGCGCGCGGGAGAACGAGCGCGAGGAGAAGGACTACTATAAGTCCCCGCCGGAGGCGATCCACTGCCTCACTGATCTGACAGACTTGGTTCTTAACGAACCGATTCTGGACGCTGGGGCCGGTGACGGTGTACTGCTCGATGGGCTGAAGGAGCGTGGCTATCAAGTGCGTGGTGTTGAGCTATCGATGGACCGTGGCGAGCATCCTGACATTTCGCGCGGAATTAACTTTCTGACGTTCAAGCCAGAAATTCAGTATCGCTCGATAGTCATGAATCCGCCGTTCAAGCAGTCGGACGAGTTCATTCGCCATGCGCTCGATCTGGTGCCGCAGCGCGGGCGAGTTTACGCCTTGCTGCGCCATACGTGGCCTTGCGCCAAAAAGCGCGCGGACCTGCTGCCGCTAATCCGCGAGGTAGTCATCTGCGGGCGTCTTAAAATGCTGCCCGCCGACAAGCAGTATCTCGACAAGGGGCACAGCGGCACTGTGGACTTCTCGTGGTTCGTCTTCGAGCGCGGATGGCACGGCGGCACAAGGATGTTTCGGGCATGAGCGAGCACCTCGAACAACGCGAGTTCGTCTCGTGGTTCCGCAAGAACCATCCGGGCGTCCGGATCTTCGCCATTCCCAATGGCGGGGCTCGGTCGCTCGCGACAGCGGCTCGACTGAAGGCGGAGGGTGCGACCGCTGGCGTGCCCGACCTCTTCATTCCGGCTTGGAATACATGGGTGGAGATGAAGCGGCTGGGCGGCGGAACTCTGAGCCAGAGGCAGAAAGACTGGCGCGAATATCTCACCTCAATCGGGCACACCGTCATCGTTGCGCACGGGCAGGAAGACGCAAAGACTCAGTTGAGTTCTTTGCGCCGCTGATTGTCCATCTTGGTGTACTGGTCCCAGCGGATCTTTCCCTCTGATTTAAGAACAATTGGGAGCCGCCACTTGTATGGGACCGTGCCACGCTGACGCCACTTGGCGGTGGCGTACTTCGTCACCCCAAGCTCATGCGCAATATTTTCGATCAGATCCCAGTTCACCACGGTCATGCACCACCTCACGTAAACTGTAGCCTAAGACAAAATGTCCATAGGGTCAATTCGCAAGACATTTTGTCCTTGACCCTACCGCCCGCAGCCGCTTATGATCCAGACATTCTGGAATTAAGGAGAAGCGATGAAGTTCTTGATAACGATGCACATGCCGTCAAACCAAGGTAAGCCAGTACACCAGATCACTTGCGAAATTGAAGGCATCAATTCTTTGCCTGAATTTCTCAATGCTCTAGTTCGTTACGACTTCCTGCTCATCAACGAATACTACTATGACGCAGAGGATCGGTTTAATCCGAGCGGCAAATACAAGCTACGCGGCAGGATCATCATAAACTGTTCCTTGATCGGAAAAGTACGAGAACTTGAGGAAAGATGACATGGACCCGCGCTTGGTACTGCACGAATGCGCCAATCTGATCGGCGAGAGAGGAAAAGACTACGGCGGGATTGAGAACAATTTTCGCAAGATCGCCGCAATAGCCAGCCTCTCAACCGGACGCGAAATTACTGCGTATGAGGTGGCCATGGTGCTGGTGGCCACCAAGCTCGCGAGAATGTCCGGATCGCGAGACAAGAGAGACAACTATCTGGATGCCATCAACTACCTCGTTTTTGCTTTGGAGATGAAAAATGGGACCGCTGGATGCGATGGATCTGCTTTTGACTCTGCCGATGGAAGGGGCCAGTGAGGAGCCCTGCCACCTGCACAACCCCGATCTGTGGGCTGCGTGGTGCCGAGCAAAGAGCCGACCGGCCACAGACCCCACCGATGTATGGTCTGAGATCGACGTGGCCATATCGGCGGAGTTGATGCTGCGAAAGTACATTCGCGAGCGAGTGACGGGAGAGCGCGAGGAATGAACGCCGCAGAGCTTCACCAGCACTACGCCGATGTTCGCCGGCGGATCACGGGAGAAAAGAAGCGGGCCGTGTGCCCGCCAAAGCCCCCCGTCGAAGACGGCCCACGGGACAACGAAAGAGCAGTTATAAGAAACTTGACGGCAGGAATGCCGCCAATGCTGGACAATCTGCGCCCGTCAATCGTGAGCATGCTGGTGGCTTATCGTGTGCCGTGGATGGCGATTGTTGGCCGGGGAAGGACGCGGCAGGTATGCAATTGCCGACGCGCCATCATCTGGATCTTGCACCTCCGCAAGTGGAGCACCACGCGGATCGGCACGTTTCTGGGGCAAAAAGACCACTCGTCCGTCGTTCACGCACTCAACAAAATAAACCCTCGGAGAGAGAAAATTGATCCTTACCTCACAAAGGCTCAGGCAAATAAAGCCCGTTGAGCCGTTCTCGGAAAGAGCAGTCGCCAACGGCATGACATATGGCGTTGGCCCCGCAGGCTACGATGTCCGCGTCAGGGAGAGCATCTTGTTGAAGCCGGGCGCATTTGCGCTCGCCTCGACCATTGAGCGATTCTCCATGCACAGCGACGTGATCGGCTTCGTTCACGATAAGTCCACATGGGCGCGCCGGGGGCTTGCGGTTCAAAACACAGTGATCGAGCCCGGCTGGCGCGGCTGGCTGACCTTGGAGTTGACGAACCATGGATATGGAGATCTGATGATTGAGGAGGGCTCGCCCATCGCTCAGGTCATCTTTCACCTCCTCCCAGAGGCCACTGACACGCCATACACGGGCAAGTACCAAGACCAGCTCCCCGGTGCGCAGCCAGCGAGGTTTGAACCAGAATGATCGTCAAGAAGATGCGCCAGCACCAAGGCAAGTCCGAAATGAAACAGCTCCAAGGCGTCTTTAACGCCTCCAGATCGGCTGTCTCGGAAAAGCCTGTAACTCTTGCTAGAGTGGGTGGCCTCACTGTTGAGGAGATCGAAGCCAAGTATGGCCCGATCAGTAAGTTCAAAACGCAAGGCCAACGGAGATAACGGTCCTGCCAGCAACAGGAGAACGCATGCGAGCGCTTATCGTGATAATGTCCCTATTGGCGTCTTCAGCGCCAGCATTTGCAGAAATGTCCTCTGCCGAGTTTTTTGCTCGTGAAAAAGCCGGAGTTTGGACTGGAGACTATACCCAGTCCGCCATGTCTCCTGCCCCCACCGTCCGGGGTGATGTGCAAAAGATCGTCGCCCGGCAGGCGGCGCAAAAGCTGGGTCCGCAGTGGGTGGATACCGCGCTACGCATAGCTAAACTGGAAAGCGGATTTAACTGCCGAGCCACCGGCCCATCTACTCGCCACGGTCGGGCAAGGGGCGTGATGCAGGTCATGCCGGGCTCTGCAAGGGCTCTTGGGTACGACCCGGCTCGGCTTCACGACTGCGAGCATGGCGTTGCCGCAGGAGTGGCTCACATGGCGCTGTGCATCAGACACGGCGTTCGCACGACGCAGGAGATGGCGCGCTGCCATGTCGCCGGCGTCGGAGGGTGGAACAAAAGGCTCAACCGCAACGCTGAGCGGTATAAGCAGCGTTATGCTGCTATGATTACAGCGAGAAGAATGTAAACTCGCAGAGCTTCGGCGTGAGCCGAAGGGCATCGAGACGGTCTCGATGTCTTATTCGCAGGCGCTAATCGGCCTCCTCCGATTAACCCTGACTGTGTCCCCTGACTTGACCCCCGGCTGACGACCGGGGGTCTTTTCGTTATTCCAGAAGAGACGGGGCTCGACTGTTTATCAGTGAGGTAACAATCCCGTTTTGGTGGTTAGCCCTCACCATCTCATTGCGAAAGCTCTCAGTCGCAGCCGCGCCTTGGCGGGCTTCTTTTGCAACTTCAATCTGCAACATTGGAAGTGCGGCCACTGCGCACATCCACTCATCTACCTCTTTGCCCGTATTCGGGTTCGTACCGCGCAGCATCGTGAACCAAGAACACTTGAGCTGCACGCAGTCCTTCTTGATGAGCGGGCAGAACGACCCGTTTTTGAGTTCCATGTTTAATCCTTTGTCGCGATGATGACATCCACATAAGCAACGCTGAGATCTATGGCCGTTCCTGTGAATGTGTGGGTATGGGTAGAACCAGACCCGGTAGCGCTACTTGGCCCCAAAGAGGGTTCGCTTACAACATCGTTACCACGTATGTAGTACCCGGATGCGGGATTGCCGGACGTATACGCCACCAATGATCTGGCCTCGCCTGTGATCTGAGCGTTTGTAGTGTCTCCCGCATTTAAAAAAGTGTAGTGCCGATGCGCAGGAATTTGAGATACAGTTAGAGCAGTTCCACCAACTGTACCGGCGACTGACTGCGACGAAAACGCTGTCGTGAAATCAACAGATCCACCGCTTGAAGCGGCTCCGCTCACAACACGCAGAGCTTTATTGTTGTGGGTCGTTGATTTTGTCCACCCCGTTGGCGCATTGGTCTGAGCGAACAACATCGCTGTGCCAGACGGGATCTGAGTCGGAACAGAAACAGATTCTGAAACGTTTGTACTATCAGAGAAGATAATTTTGGTTTGTCCTTGCGGAATAACAACTGATGTACCGCCGCCAGACACAGGGCTGATAGTGACTGTGAAGCTCCCAGTGGTGGCGTTCCTGACGATCCACTGGCCTCCCACAATTCCGGTGACCGCTGTGTTCAAGGGAAGCGTGAAAGTCGCGTTAGAGACGAGCGTCCCGCTGATTATCAGAATAAGGTTCTGTGTCTCAGAGATCGTGAGGTTGGTCGTCCCGCCAGTCGTGCTCTTGGCCTGAACGCCGCCGAAGGCTCTATCAATGATGTCCCAGTCAGCATTGACCGGCCCTGACCAGCCCGTCGGGTTGGCGGCGTAGTCGTTGTAGCCGGGCTTCTCGATGTTCTTGTTTGTCGTGTAGCTGGAGGCCATTGCTCAACCCTCAGATGTGCCGATTTGCCACTTCAAGCGCCTTGGCGACCGTCTCGTCGTCAGTGCCGAGGAGCTTTTCAGTGCTGGATGTTACGTGATCCTTGGCGCTCTTGGCGAGCGCCTTGAGATTGACGGCTCCGCCAGTCGCGCGGGCGGGGCGCTGCAACGGAATGGTCAACTCGCGATACTTCTCTTCCGTCGTCTTCTCTGGCGGTGCAGGCTCGCTGGGGATGCGCTCTGCCGCAAAGCCGAGAGCCGGGCCACGCGCCGTCATCTCGCGCAGCAGCCCTCGGAGCTTCATGGTGTTTGCCTCGGAGGGCTTCTGCGCCAGCATACGTGCGAAGTCCGGATCAACTGCCGCCCGCTGAAGGGCCGCCATGGCCTCCTGCTGGGTCGTGCCGTAGACCACGTTCGCGGCAAACCGGGTGACCGGCGACATAAAACTCGCTGCTCCAGCGCCAGCAGCCATCCCCAACGCCTCCAAGGCGATCTGCGTGGGGATGGTCATGCCAATCCCCTTACCAGCCGCGTAGCCCGCCACAGCGCCCGATAGAGCGCCCGTGGCGCGCCCGTGGAGCAGGGTGAACATGTCGCCGCTCTGAAGCAGCTTCAGGCGCGCGGCAGCGCCCTGCGGTAGCTCCTCGTTGACGGGCAGCTTCTTCAGAAGATTAGCCGAGCGATTGACGCGCTCAACGAACGCCCGGTCTTCCGGCGTCGTAACAAACTTGTTAATGTCGGCCCGATTGTTTTTAATCCAATCCGCCAACCTTGACGGATCACGCTGAATCGCGTCGGTGAGCGACATGATGACCTGATTGCCAAGGCCAGTGGAGGCAATCTGGGTAAGCCGCGCCTCCAGACCGGGAACTTCGCGTACCAGCGCGTCGTAGCCCGGATTGCGCCGGAAGTTGGCGAGCATTTCCGGCGTGATGAACGCTTTGCCGTTTAGGATCTTGCCGACCACCCAGTCGCCGACCGGGCGCGCCACATCGACGCCGGGAATTTGCTGAAGCTCGCGATATTTGGCCAGTGCCTCGTCAGGAGACCCCAGAACCTTAGAAAGGAAGGTCTCCGGCTCGATCATCGGGCTTCCGGCCTGCGCATGGTAGCGGCCATGCGTTTCAGACAAAGGCTTCGTTGTCGGCGTCTCAAACGTGCTCTTGTACTCGCGCGTCATGGTGCGGGCGTTGTCAAACGCAGCACCAACTTCAGCGGGAGTCACACCCTTCATGAAGATTCTCGACACCGCCTTCGTGTCAGTCATCATATCATCGAGCTTGGTGGAAATTGCTTTTGCTGCCGTCACCGCTGATGGCTTGGCGGTCGGATCACGCAGCACTGCGTTGGCGTCGGCTTTCAGCCGCTGCACATCCGCGAACGGGATTTGACCGCCCGGATACTTCCGCAGCGCATCGACCTGCGCCATGATGTCATCGCCAATGCTGAGACGAGCCGTGCCCATCTCTTTGAAGGCCGAGTTAATCGCGTTGCTGACCGCACTGGAGTTGTAACGCGCCTGCGTGAACGCCGGATGCTGCCACGCCGCATCGTAGGCGATGCGCGCAGGTTCCTGCACGGCACGGTACAGATTCTGCGCTTCCGCTGACGACATCGCCATCGGATTGACGCTCGTGTCGCGAACGCCGCCCGGCGAAATCATCTCCGGTATATTTCCAGCAGCCTGTTCGACCGCCACACGGCTCTGGCCCGTCTGGGTTCGTGCGGCCTCTCTCGCGCCGGGCACCTCGCGCTCCAAAGCCGCCATGCTGGGGCCGTAAGCCTGTGCGGACGTGGGCCTCACTTCTTCAAGCACATCACCCATTGGGAACGGACGCAGCGCTACGTTCGGATCAGTCTCGCGAACAATGTCGCCGGCAATACGCTCTCCGCGCTCTGCCGCCGCACCCGGCAACCGCCCCGCAAGGGCCCTGCCAGCGAGCATGCCGGGGACCACGCCAAGAACACGAGCCGCCGCCTCATCATCGGTGCCGCGCAGAGCCTCTCCGAGACCGCCGCTAGTTGCTCCCGCAACTGCGGTGGTGATTGCCTCTCGGCCAGCAGCCTGCCCTATCCCAGCGGCGCGGGGAGCGCCAAGGGCAGCCCGTGTGCCGACAGCCACAGCGCTAGTCGCAGGAACCTGCCCGACGAACTCGCCAATGGTGCCGATAACGCGGGACGTTGGGGTCTTTCCTTCATACTTGATGGCAGGAACGCCACGGGCGGCGAAATCCACCATGCTCTGGCCGGTAGGGAATGGAATGTTCCCGATACGATACTCAGTCCCAGCGCGCTCACCCGGAGTCATGCGCTCTTCAATTGGTGCAAGGCGCTCTTCATACGCCTTACGGGCGCTGCCGGGCTGTGCCTGTCCACGCAGCTCCTGCACGCGATTCTGAACCCACGCGGCATAGGCCGGCGAGCGCTCATAAAGCTGTCCAATGTCGCCAATGATGCCGGGCAAAGAAACGAGGCCACGCCCTGCACCAGCCACGCCGGCTCCGAGAATGTCCTTGCCGTACTCCAGAGCCGTCTGCGGCGTCTTTGGCGGCTCGGTGGCTGACTTTTCGCGAACTACGCGAGCCATACGAAGCTGATCGAAGGGATCTTGCTCTGGCTCTCTGGAGGCCGGAGAGAATCGACGAAATTGGGCGAAAGGATTGTCTTCGTCCATTAGTTTTCTCTCCAGTACCGAGCGAGGCCGGGCGTGTCTATCGTGCGGTCGAATTGACGAGCGCGACTTGGGTCGTTACGCAAAATATCTGCGGGGCTGACACGCCTCTTAACGACTTTCCCGTCAGGACCGCGAGTTTCAATGTCTTCAGCCCCCATCGCCATCTTTAGACGTTTTTCTTCAATCGCGTAACGGTCACCCATCTCGCGGTTGAAGTTGTCGTAGACGTTGAGTGCAGTGCCGAAGCGGCGCGTGTATGCCGAGTAGTAGCGATTGAAATCGCGATCCTTTTGAAGCTCTACCAGCATCTTTGCCATGATGGTATTGGCGGCCTCCTTGTCGATATTGCCGCTAGCCATCGCGTTGCGAATTGAGCTGGCAACAGAAGCCGCGTTAAAGCCACCTCTTGCCGCCATCTCTGTCGAAGAGAGAGCTTGAATTTTTTGAATGATTTGAGTGTCGGGAATGTCAGACCCGGTTTCGATCTGGGCACCCGGAATACCTGCGATCTTGGCGAACGTATTATAGATATTGACCAGCGCGACACGACCCTCTTGCCCAGCGCCCTCACCAGTCAGGTTATTAGTGCTGATTTTGTTTACAGACGAAGACAACGACCAAAGATCTGCAATGCTTCTATCCGTTGAGCGGCTCGCATCACGAATAGCCTCGGCCCGCCTAGCGTCAGCCTCTGCTCGCTCACGCAGATTAGCGGAAGTATTTATAAACGCCTCAATCGCACGCGGATTATTTGCGTTTAGACCGGGCGGAAGAATAGATCTGATGTCCCGCTCGGCAATGCCGCCACGCTCTGGCACAATATCAACGCGATACTCGCCCTCTTTCGGGATCTCAATCGCCCCCGCCCGCACAACTGAACGAGCAGGCGCTTCAGGAGCGGCGGCTGGTGCAGCGGCGGGTGCAGCAACACCAGACGGAGGTGGCGAAGGCGGCATATCGGGCGCAGTCCGCTCAGGCGCAGCAGGCTGCGTCGCCCCTGCGCCAGTGCGGGCCTCGCTCGGACGCTGGGACGGAGGCGGGGCTTCGGGCTGCTGGGATCGAGCACGGCGAGCAGCCTCTTCCACTTCCGCGCGGGTCTGAGGCGAAAGGTTGTAGGAACCAATGTTCTCCAGAACCGTGTAGAACGGAACCATACGAGTGCCGCCGCGACCGTCAGAGACAAGGACGTACTCAGGGCTGCCTGTTTTGGGGTTATACTTAATCGATGCGCCAGCCGCCTGAACATTTGTAAGAGCGGTACGAGCCTTCGCCTCGTCAGCCTCGGCCTGCTGCTTCTGAAGGCCAGTGTAGGCGCTTGTGCCGCCGACAAGACCTTCGCCAATCGCGACCCCAAGGAACGGAGAGCGCGATGCCAACATAGAACCGATACCGGCAAGAGCCGGAACCCAGAGATTTTCAGACGTAAGAGCCTGCTTGGTTTCGGGCTTCATGTCGCGACCAAACATGCCACCCATCAGGGTTGCATAAGGAGAGCGAGAAGGAATTTGTTCGGGAGGAACCACGCCGCCAATTGGGCGCTCACCGCTCGCGACACCCGGCGGTGGTGACCTATCCGCCTCCCGCGCCCGCAAAACACGCTCCTCCTCTTCAGATCTGGGAGCGCCGCCCTCCTGATAACCCCGCCGAGGCGCGAGACCCGCAGCAACGTCAGTGGCGCGCTTGTAGTCCACCATCTTGAGGCCCCCCAGCCCCGCAACAGCGTCCTGATGCCCATTGTGCTCCAGATCCTGTGCCATGAGGCCGATCTGGGTCTTGGGCGAGCCCTTCATGTTGTAGCGATAGATCGGCTGGCCATCGTAAAGTTCGCCGACCTGCTCGATGTTGTCTTTCATGCGGGCGTCGGACATCGCATAGATGCTGGCTGCCGTCTTCGCGAGGTTTACGATGTCGCCAAGGCCGCTGCTCGCCGGAGCCGGGAGGCTGGCCGGCTTCAGCATTTCATACTTCTGATCGCCGTCGTCACCGATCTTCTGGAGCGGATCTTCGCCCACATTGCCCGTGGAGTAGGGAAGAGCGCCGCCGCCGGCGCGAGAAGTTCGCGTGCCGAGCTGATCCAGATCCAAAGACGGATCGCGGCCAATGGCGTCAACAGCGTTGAGACCACCAGCAAGGGTCATGGGAGCATTGGGCCTGTTGGCATCGCCGCCGCCAAGACCGGAGATATATCCTCTCCGATTAAACGAGCCCTCGCTACCAATCAGGCCCGTGCTGCCCTTTTTGCCTCCCACACCCTCAGACCCAACCAGCGCAGACTTGCCCATCTGCGCAAGGCTAGCAATCTGAGATCCGGTCTGCGCTGCCTCGGACAAGCCGGACGGGCGAGCAGACGGCAAGCCGCCAGCGGTGACCAGCTTGGGAACGGGAATCGAAGCTGGAGACACGTATCCGGTGGCTCCAACACCACCCTTGTCAGCCCCGCCGTACAAGCCCTTTCCGCCATAGAAAGAGAGTGGCTGACCAATAGCAGCGAGAATAGCCCTCATATCTTCGGAGCCGACGACGCTTCCGCCAGTCGCATAGGCTCCCGGACCAGCAACGAGGCCGCCCATGGAGTTCATGCCGACGACCTTGTGACCGCCGACCTCGCCAACGAGGCCCGGAGCGCGCTCCTCGATGTCCTGCGCCATGGGGCCAACGCGCTTGGGCGGCATGGGCCGCCCCTCTCCTTCGGCGCGGCGCACGTCATCAATGTAATCGTAAGCGTACAAGCCCTCACCGAGGGGCTGCACGTTGGTCTTTTCGCGCTCGTCCGAGAAGAACGGCGCGGCCTGTGTGGTGGCAGTCGTGCTGCCGGACAGTGCGCCGGTGCCCATGGCGATGTTCGCAAGGAACTGCGCCACTTGGAACGGGTAGCCGCGCTCCTGAAGGAACTGGTTGTAGAGAGCCTGCTTGCCTGCCTGCTCTGTCTGCTGCTCCGCCGTGCCAGCGCCAAGCTGCGCCTGCGCGCCCGCAAGGGCCGTCTGCTGCGCCTGAGCCCCCAAGCCACCAAGCTGCTGACCAGCCGCCAACTGGCGCTGGAGATCCTGCGCCAAAACCCCCTGCTGACCCGCCGCCGTTTGGACGCCCTGCTGGTAACCCTGCATCATCAGCGGCGCGATTGCCTGAGCGGTTGCGAGGCCCTGCTGTCCCTGCAACTGAGCGCGCTGGATGCCTGCACGATCACCACCGAACGCTCCAGCCTTGATCGCCTCGGCCTGCTGCTGGGAAAGCTGCTGCCCCTGCTGCTGCTGAAGGTTGGCGAGCGTAGATCCCACCACCGACTGGGTGAATGGGTTCTGATAGTATTGAATCTGCTGCTGTGTGAGGGGGCCGACCCCCTGCGCGCCGCCCATGGTAAGCCCCGCCGCCGTATTGAAGTACGGCTGGGTCATGCCTGCGGCTTGATTGATGTTCTGAATGCCAGCCTGCTGCGTCGCCGTCAGCGGTGCAACGAAAGCGCTTGGATCCTGACTGTATGCCTGAAAGGGTTGAGCGGCGGCAGTTTCTGCTCTTGTGTTCACGGCTCGATAGCGCGCCATGACTTCCGGCGGAATCTGAACCTGCTGGGTAGCTGTCTGGGTCTTTCCGCCGCTCATCTTAGCCCCTCAATTTATTCAGCAGCCTGACGCCATTCACCAGTCCTGACGCCATACAAGAAGTATGCTCCGGAAGCCTTACCAAAGATCCGCTCGTACATTCGGATCTTACCCTCCGTCCGCTCGTTGGAGAGAACGCCGATGGTCAGCGGAATCCCCAACTCGTCAGCCACTTTCTTCCCAAACTCGCAGAGCTTGCGAGCCCTGCCCCCCTTAGCGGAGCGATAGTCCGGATGAATAAAAACGGCACGCTCCTCAAGTATTTCAGCATCACTATACCAGATGTTGCCAATTCGCAAAAGAATTGCCCCTTGAGGCTTCTGCCCCGGCACCCCAACAACCCCGACAATCCCGCGATCCCGATTCAGAGCCGGCCAGATTTCATTAAGCAATTTCAATGGATTAGGCTCAACAAAGCCGTTCTCGCCGCAAGCCGACATCGCCAAGTCCATAATGTCTTCAACGTCGTCTGGCGTGCCGACCCAAACCTTCAGTGCATCAGTCATCATTCTCCCCTTGTCTGCCTCAGTCACGGCGAGGCCCCGGAAGTTTTTTGAGCGTGTTAATCGTTTCCGCTCGGGTCTGCTTCACCCACTCATCAAGAGCCTTGTGCCCGGTATCCATGTCGCCACCACCGGCCCACATCACCTCGTCCGGCGTCAGCACATACTCGCCACCCGCCGCCACAATAGCAACCGGCTCTCCCGTGGAGCCGCCCTGCGCAAACTGCCCGGCGGGGGCACTTTGAAACATCGTTTTGACCGTCCGGAACCCGGCCATCGTGTTACCCTCGCCCAGCGCAGACACGATGTCAGCCGGAATCACATACGAACCTGACGGAACATGCATCGGTAGATGATCGGTGCGGCCCGCCACAGGAGAATGGATTGGCCCCACATGGACCTTTGCGGAAGGCGTCTTGGGTGTGGGCGGGCTCATTCCGCCAACAGCCTTGGCTTCGCGCGCAGTCTTGAGGGCGATGGCGATTGCCTGCTTCTGGGGGCGACCCGAATGCACAAGCTCGCTAATGTTGCGCGAAACGGTTTCGCGTGATTTACCTTTGGCGAGCGGCATAGGCTACCCCTGCGAATAAGTGACGTTGATTGACTGCCCCGTGCCCGGAGCAATCACCAAGCCGTTGGTGAAAACCATGTTTGCCGCGTAAACGCCAACTGTGGTGGGCGTCGCGACAAGAGCATTCGCAGCCGTTCCGCCAGAAGGCGTGCCGGAGTTGTGAATCAGCCCATTCGCGCTGCCGGCGACAACTACAGAAAACGAGATCAGCCTGCCGCTCCCAGCGATCACGAGAGTAGAGGTGTTAACGGTTGCAGATGTGACTGTCGGGTTCAGGGCGGAAAGCGCCTGAAAGATGTTGTTGATGGCGATGACGCCATTCTTTTGAGTGGTGAGGATGTCTCCAAGCGAAGCCATTAGTACTTCCCATCCTCTTGATAACGATAGCGAATGTTCCCAAGCCTCCAGAACGAACCAATGTCATTGCTTTCGATCTTAATCGAGACGAGGCGACCGCGAAAGCGAGGCGTCAGGAACGTGGTCGCCTGCGTCATGAGGAACGGCCCGTACTGAATAGGCGTCTGTCCCGCGTAGTCGGCCACGTAGAATGTCAGTTGCACCTGAGCATTCTGCGTGCCGTCATAGTACCCCCACTTCATGTCCGGCCAAATCTGGTCAATGAACATCTTTACGTTCGCTTCCGTCAGGACGAAGTAGCCCGTCTGGAAGCTCGCGTTGATGGCCTGACCGTCAGCGTCCGTCGATGTCTCGTGTTGATAGATGTACTGATCGGGGGCAGCGCCCATTGGAGGCCCGAGCACGCTCTCGTTGATCCACGCCGTGCGGGCCAAGGCTCCGAAGTCCCATTGGTCGAGAATGAAGTTGTATTTCACATAGTGGCTTATCTCGCCACCATTTGACTTCGTCGGATAGAACCAAGAGATCTCGCCAAAGCGCGAGTTGGGCGCAACGCGGATCTTGTCGAGGTTGTCGGTGTCCAAGTCCTGAAAAACAACGTCCCAGACCGGGCAGCGGATGGGCTCAACGCCGCCGCCGGCGAGCCGGAAGAACTGGCTCTGCCCCATCCAGTAAACGATGCCGTTCACCGACGTGGCGGCCTTGCGCCCAATCAGGCCGCAGCCCGTGCCGATTTCGTTGAACTGGTAGACGTAGGGAGGGCCGACATACTGCATCGCCCAGACGGCGAGATCCGTCCAGATGAGGCCCTGCTGCGGTCCCTGAATGCCTTGAACGATGCGAGAGCCCTTGGGGATTCGGTAGCTGCCGGCCTGATTGGTGACGAGCCCAATCCACGAGTTGTAGTTAGCGACATCGCACCAGCGGATAAGCAAGGCGTCTTTCACGCCGTTGAACGTACTACCGTAGGCAATAATC
Source organism: uncultured Aestuariivirga sp. (assembly GCA_964392525.1). GTDB lineage: Bacteria > Pseudomonadota > Alphaproteobacteria > Rhizobiales > Aestuariivirgaceae > Aestuariivirga. The sequence continues at coordinate 14,174 of CAYMQH010000031.1, read as the reverse complement.
TGCCGCTGCGGCATCGCCACAAAAACACCCTCGTTGATCTGAGGGGCTTCGGGAATGATCGTCGCAATAGGATTATTGGCGGATGGGGACCACTCGTAGATCGGGCCATCAAGAGGAGACGCGATCAGCGTTTCGCCCCAGTTATCGAGCGACCAGTCCATAGTGTTGGTAATAGCAGTGCCGCCGCCAGCCACGGGCGGAATACCAGACCCGAAGCCCCCACTGCCATAGCCGTTAACGCCGTACCCTGAGTTAACGGCGAGAGGGCCGATTCCATTGTAATAGACGAGCCCGGCAAGGTTGTTGTTTTCTTTGACAACGCTCACAAAGATAGTGCCGGCGGAACTCAACGCACCAGTGGTCGCGTTGGTGTAAGAGACGCTTCCAGCGGACGAGGCTATGACGGTATATGTGCCGTTGTAACCTGCCGGCGAAACACCAGCCACGACAATTGTACTGCCGACAGGAACCGTATAGTTCGACGAGAAAGTCAGCGTCGCGACCGATCCCGTACCTGACGCAGTTAGCGTGGGCGTTGTGATCGCGGAGTTTGCGGCCTGAATAGTGAAAATATCAGCCGGCGACCCCGGATCGAGAGATTGCACCAAGTAGTTGCCGCTGATGGTGACGCCCCCGGCCACAACAGGGATGAGGACCGGGAACGTATCACCGACTTGCAGGCCGTGATTGTTTAAGGTGACTTTGACGACAGCGGATCCGCTCGTGAACTCAAAAGACGCGACCGAAGCGGGAGTTCCCGGCGGGACAGTTGATGTTGCGTAGGCTGGATTGCCGAGAGCATCGCGCGCTTGAATAGAATACTGGTTCGCCGAAATGGGCGTGACGCGATACAGGCCGAAAAGAATCAGGCCGCCGACGCTAATCTGCGTTTTAATATCAACGACATCAAAAGCATCCAGAGAGCTGTCCGTGTCGTCAATCAAAACGGTTGAGCTGCCCGCCGTCGTGCTGAACGAGACAGGAATGCCAAGTGAACTGGTAATCGTGCCACCACTCACATACGCGCCCGGATTTGGCGCTGTGGCGTATGTGAGAACGCCAGAACCACTGCTAATCAGCTCATACGTCCCATTATAGCCAGATGGGGTGACGCCACTAATGACGACAGTGCTTCCCGGTTGGAACGGAAACGATGATGAGAAGGCCAGCGTGGCGACACCGGATGACCACGACCCAGCGGTCACCGCAATAGAAGTGGAAGCCGTCGTAGTCTGAGGCGTAATCGTCTTCGCGCCGCCATCCACAATCGCCGAGAGAGACTGGTTAGCCCCAACACCGAGCCACGAATTGGCGTTGATGTCCTCCCATGCCCACAAAGCGCGGACAGTGGAGCCAATCTGGTTTGGAAAGAATTTCGTCCAGCCGCCGAGCTTCTGAACGAGGCCGCCAAGTGTGCGATCAGGGATGAACCGAACAAGGTTCGTCGTAGAGATCGCGGCCTCGTTGAGGGCCGGGGTCTTGTTCTGGTCAACTCCGGGGATGAGCTTGAGCGAATTATGGGGCATGGATCACCTCGTCGGAGTGGCGACGGGTGACGGAGACTGCGAAGACCATGCCGAAGCCTCGTACTTTTTACGTGCCTCTTCGACAGCGGCACCCTTCAGGAGCGCCTGATACTGACTTTCGTAAGTAATCGCCATCTGAGGGTCGTCGTTCGCGCGCCCGAAGTTGCGCTGATAGGCGGAGATGTAAATCATCGACGCCATCACGAAGAGATCGGGCAGGTAGGTGCTGATGAACGTGGTCGGATTGCCGGCTGACAGCGAGTCGGGCCTGAATGTGCCGGTGATCTCGACGCGGTACGCCTGATCCGGGAACGGCCCAATCAGGAACACGTTATCATTGAACGCACAGTAGAACTTCGGCAATCCCGGAGCGCTCGGCGTTCCGTAAACTGCATCAAGGAACTCTTTCGTCGTCGGCAGGAGCGCGTTTCGCGTGCCGGCGTTAGGGTCGGTCGTGCCTGCCGGCGAGATCACATTGATCTGGTCGGTGACAACGAACGTGCCCACCGGAACGCTGATCTGACGGCTGCCAACTACGCATGTCTGGGTGCTGTTCGTCGTGGACGTGAACAAGAAGTCCAAGTCACGGTACATCCGCAGCTCGGCGTAATCGATCATCATGGGAAGGATCGTAAGGAAGTTTGGATCCGTCTCCTCAACGACCGCCATCGTCGCGATTTGCGACTTATATGTTGCGTAGGTTAAGCCTGTCGTCATGGTGAGCCCGCCGATTTTGCTAGACTTTACACGATTTTGGCTACTTGCACCACGCCGCCCGCTTGGCGTTGTTGATCTTCACTTCGGTGATCGTCTGGGGCGTGTCCTTCTGGCTCCACGAGACCGGCTTCCAGAAGTCGCACTCGTTAATCCCGCCGGTGCCCGTCATTCTTGAGCAGCCCGCCAGCAGCAATGTCACGGCGCACAGCGTCATCAGCCTGAATCGCATCTCTCGCCCTCCGCTCGCGCTCTTGCGCCTGCTCGCGCTCAATAGCCTCTTTACCCTCTTGCCGTCCCTTAAAGTAGGCAAGGAAAAGAATCGAGAAGGCCGCCCCGACGGCCGCGAGCCAGCGCCCCACAGGTGAGAAGATCCATCTCAGCCAGATCACGAGGCCGTCTCCCGAGCCCACTTCCGAATGCGCTCACGCATGATCCATGCGCCGGCCACGATCACCACAAAGGCCAGACCAATGACTGCGAGCTGGGCGTAGCCGTCCAACGCCCCAACCGCCGTGGCCGCCGCACCAGCGCCCGAGGCGATCTGGATGGCGCTCGCCTGCATGGTGGTGCTTTCCGTCAGCTTGGGCTTGGCGGGCTTCTTTTCCAGCCATCGCTTTACGTTGAAGCCGGGGCACGCCTTGGCGGCGACCTCGTTGTGACCACGCACCTTGGTGATCTTGGCGCGGGTCTTGATGTCCTCGATGAGATTGAGAAGGGCGATCTCCTGCTCGGGCGTGTAGTATTCGAGGAACTTGCCGTTCTCGTTCGACCCGTGGCCCCCGATCAAGCAGATCCCGATGCTGCCGGTGTTGTGACCGGCAACATGCGCGCCGGGGATGTGCTCATCACGGCCCTTGCCGATCTCGCCGTTGCGGTCGATGACCCAATGATAGCCGATCTTCTTCCACCCGCGCTTTTCGTGCCAGCGGCCAATCTCCGCAATCTTTGCAGACAGCGGGCCGTCCTCCATCCAGTCGGGCTGCGTGGCCGCGCAGTGAATGAAGATCGTGGTGACGGGTGTGTTACCGTGCTTGAGCATTACAACCCCTTCAGATCTATTAGCCCAGCATCAAAAGTGCCGCCGGCTGTTACGGAGAAACGTACAGCATCGACTACGCCCGTAACTGTTGTTGGTACATTTAGGGTGAGAGCGTTATTGACAATGGCGTTAACAGTTGGCGTGTAGAGGTTCATGAAGCAGGTCTTTAGCATTGATGTTTCAGCGTAATTAACGCACTGGACAAACCCATCAAAAGTATTTGCCGCTGCAACTGTATTGGTAATTGTGCTTGCAGCGGAAAATGTTGCTCCATTGTCAGTGCTAAATAAGACCTGCATTTGCGGGGCCGCAGCGCCACCGAAACTAACGCCTTTGAAGAAGAACCATAGCTGCGCGTAAGTTGATGGAATTGAGCTGAATGTTATTGTCCCAGTTCCGCTGGATGAGATCGATTGGATTAGGGCATAGCCTCTTGGATTGACAGGCGCAGTACTCGCCCACGTCGTTCCATTGCTTGTCAGCACATTTCCGGATGCGCCCGGAGCCACCAGTCCAACAGCGCTCGTGTCATTGCCCAAAATGATGTTGTTAGCGGTCAAGGACGTGCGGCCAGTTCCGCCATTGGCGACGCCGACAGTTCCGGTCAGGGAGATGTCCGGGCTTGAGCCTCCAGACGATGCCAAAGGAGCCGACGCAGTGACCGTCCCGATGCCCGTTCCGGTCGCTGATATGGTGATTCCGCCAGCCGAATTTGTAATGGACGCCCCGGCCCCCGCCGTCAGGGTCGCCATCGTCATGTCTTCGCCGTTGCCGATCAAAAGCTCGCCATTGGCCGGCTTGCGACCGAATTTGAGGCCCGAGCCCCATATGGCGACTTTATCATCAGCCATTACTTGTCGGCCTTGTCTTTGCGAAGGTCGTCGATCTTGCGAAATATCTCTGTCTGAATGTCGCGAATTTCTTTTAAAACGTCTCTAAACTCATCACGCCTGACGTAGTTGTGCGGCAGATCCTTTTCGATTTGATGCACATCTTCTTTGAGCTTTTGGACACTGTCCCAAAGCTGCCGAGCCAGCCATCCACCCACGCCGATGGCGAGCCCGGCAAACATGTTGAACAAGAATTGTGTGTCCATTGCCATCCTCACGACCGGCCCTCAGTGCTCCGCACAACAACGGTTACATTGATACACAGAGAGGTCTCTGAGGCCAAGAGCGAGGCTATGGTCAGGCAACCTCTTTTTCTAGAGCGGCGTATTCTCGCACAAGAGCCGCGAATACGCTATCCGATGTCGAAAGATAGGCTTCGTCTACCTGCGAAAGCACCTCTTCGGACCAGAAAGTGTCCCACATGTGCATTCCGTAGGACTGTTTTAGGTCGATAGCCGCCGGATCGGACTCGAAAACAGCCTTGTTGTCCCAGTGGAAAGGGACAAAAGACTTATAATTCAGTGTCCTAATCAGGTCGGGATGCTTTTTCGCAAGTTCACCGGGCAAAACCACCGCATGATCTGCCCACACGCCCGTAGCGATGCGGTCCTTCACCTTGGAAAGCCAGATATGCAGGAACTCGGCGTCTCTGGGGGCCATGATGAAGGATGCCGCCAGCGACTGAGTGTCCGGGGCGTCGTGAGACATCACCACCTGACCAGACCGCAGGTGCGAAAAGTCCCGCAAGATGATCTCGTCGTTGTCCAGATACACTCCACCTTCGCGGATTAGGATCTGAAGGCGGGCGATGTCGGACTTGTAGTGGGGCCAAGTGATCTCGTGACCGCCAAACTCCGTAATGTCGTCCAACTTCCTGATCGTCACATACGGACGGATCGCTTCCCAGTTCGGATTGCCAACAGGCTCCTCTGTACAGTGCATGTATATGGCATCAGGACGGAGCTTCTCGTGCGCCGCGCGAACCGCCAAATAGTTGACGAAGCCATAAGGGCGACCTCCGACATAGATGAAATGCACGATGTTAGGAGCTACAGCAGGGCTCTGCTCGTCATTGGCGGTGGGCAGAAGAGCGGCTCGCATGAAATCCACGTTTGCGCGAATGCGCTGGTCGTGCGGGCTGTGCGCCAAAGCAGCCGAAGCCTGCTCAAGGGCCAGTTCCTTCAAACCGAGATGCCACGCAGAGATGGACGCCAGATCATGAGGCTGAGCGCCCCATACTTCAGGGTCAACCGTGTAAACCTTCAAGCGGTCAGTGATCTTCAGCGCTCGCATGGCGAACGCAAAGCACTCCTCCCACCGGGTCTGATGGTACATCAGAAGGGACAGTTCGCACCAAGGCTCTCTGGTGTTGGGAGCTTCTGACGCCGCTTGATGGAAAGCCTTCTCAGCCTTACCCCACTCGCCCAGTTCCTTGTAGCAGCGCCCCATGACGCGGTAGGCGTAGCAACGCTCGTTCTCCCACGTCGCGCCGGGAAGCCGCAGATAGCGCTCGCAAGCCTCAATCGCCTCCTGCCATCGGGCGTTGAAGGACAGCTCCCTTGCGTAATAGAAAGCGTTACGCGGGCAGAGCGGGTCTTCCTTCACCGACAATTCAAGGAGATCCATGTACTGGCTACGGCTCTTGGTCGGGTCCGGCATGTGGACCGCCAGAAGCATGTTCGTGTAGGCCCAGACCTCATTAATCCGGCCATCGGGTATGGGGTACTCATGGCAGGGGTGGTGCCACATGTACCCGTGCTTGGCGTGGATCTTCTCGTAGTAGAACTGAATGCCCGCGCCCCAATCGAACATGTACCGGAGCCGCGTCGTCTCGCCGGGCACCCAGACCCGCTCGATCTCTTCGCGCCAGCCCGGCTGCAAGACCTCATCAATGTCTAGGGATATACACACATCGAAATCGCGCGGCACAAGGGCCAAAGCAGCATTCCGGGCAAGGTCAAAGCGCCAAGGAGTGATGCAGATGTCATGTACGACAGCGCCGTGCTGTCTTGCCACGTCTGGTAGACCATCAGTTGACCCCGTGTCCGCGATCAATATCAGGTCGGCGTCCTTGGCGGACTCGCAAAAACGCGGAACGAAGTGTGCCTCGTTTTTGGCGATGGCGTAAACGCAAATCTTCAGCGGCATGATTTCTCCCTTTCAATGCCGGCTAGATACGAAGCGTCAGGCTGGCTCAATAGGCACAGGCACCCAGCTCTGCGTCTCCTCATCCCACTGGTAGATGCCGCCATCAGTCGGATACGGAACTGGAGGCTCCCACTGGAACGTGCTCGTGTTCAACAGCCATGACGGATATGGTTTCGGCGGAATGAACGCGCCATTGGGCATGGGCGTCGGATCAAACGTATATCCAATTCCCGCGTAGTTGTAGCGGAAGTTGGCGTTGTAGGATGTCTGAGCCCAGCGCGTATCTGGCCCGAGAAGTGACTGACAAAACGCGATGCCGACAGGCTCGCTCTCAGGAAACGGAAGATTGTTGATCGAGTCGTTTCCGACGACGATCACCTGAAGGACAATGTTGTCCTGATCCAACTCTGCGAAGTGCGCCATGGTTCCCTCTTAGAAGGTGATGCTACCTGATCCGGTCCATGTATAGATCCTAAATCCGCCTGCAACGGTGATCGTTGGCGAACCCGTGGTCGATGTCGCGGCTGCGAAAACGTCTGGGTAACGGATAATAACGACACCGGAGCCGCCGGAGCCACCAACGCCACCGCCACCGCCACCACCACCAGTATTAGCTGTTCCGCTACCTGCTGTAGTTACGGATGGAGATGTAAAAGCTCCATTTCCACCGCCATTGGTTGCTGAGCCGGCTGTTCCAGCACTGAAAATGCCTCCGCCACCACCTCCGGCATAACCAACAGAGCTTCCAGATATGGAATTTGTTATGCCAGCGCCGCCATTGCCCGCGACAGATGTAGAGGGTGCGCTCTGACCTGCTGATCCAGCACCTCCGCCGCCGCCGCCTGTAGTATTTTGAGGTCCACCACCTGAATTGCCTTGGCCCGCCGTTCCCGATCCACCGGAACCAGCATTACCTGCGCCGCCACCAGACCCACCAGAAGTACCAGACCCATTGCCGCCGCCAGCGCCGCCTCCAACGGCTGTAAGACCAAAAACGGTACTATTGCTTCCGGCCACTCCAACGCCAGCGGCACCGGAATTTGTATTCCCAGCGCCGCCGCCGCCAATTGTAATTGAGTAGTTTGTTCCGGGTATAATTGCCAGCGCGCTTGCCGCCAGATAGCCGCCACCGCCACCACCGCCGCCATGACGTGATCCACCGCCGCCGCCACCACCGACAACAAGATAGTCAACAGCAAACGGCCCGCTGTAAGGCGCAAGGCTGCCGGATCCAGTGAAGGTATGGATAACTCTATCGCCAGACGTAGTGACTGTGCCTCCAGTGAAGCGCTGCGGGCTGGGGTAGCGGATGATTACGATGCCGGAACCGCCAGCGCCGCCATTGGACACAGCGCCAGCGTTCTGACCACCGCCGCCACCGCCACCACCTGTGTTAGCGGTCCCAGAAGTACCGGCAGCCGATGGTGTGTTCGCGCCAGCGCCACCGCCACCTGTTCCACCAGTGCCGCCTGAATAGCCCGTTCCGTTCGCCCCACCGCCGCCGCCGCCAGCGCGAGTTACGGAACTTCCCGTAATTGATGAGGTGCTACCATTTCCTCCGTTGCCGCCAGTCCATACACTTGCGCTTTGAGTTGCAGCCCCGCCCGCTGCGCTCGCCCCGCCACCTCCAGACCCTCCATAAGTCGGGCCACCTGTTGCGCTACCACCTGAATTGCCTTGGCCCGCTGTTCCAGCGGCACCAGATTGTCCGGCAGGCGAGCCGCCAGCGCCACCACCTGACCCCCACGTTCCACTGGGCGCATTAGAGCCCGCCCAAGCACCACCGCCACCGCCAAAACTCGTTACAGATGTGCCAAAAACACTTGAGCTGCCTGACGTTCCGTTACCACCTGACCCGGCGGCCCCACCGCCACCTACGGTGACCGCATAAGTGGTAGACGCAGAAATGATAAGGCCGCTTGCTGCTTGATACCCACCTGCGCCGCCGCCGCCGCCACCGCCGTTCGCTGACCGACCACCGCCGCCACCAGCGCCACCTCCGACTACCAGATATTCAGCCTCAATCGTCCCCGTGTACGGCGCAAGCGTGCCAGACGCGGTGAAGGTATGGACATAGTTCGCACCATTCACGGTAACGACGCCGCCCGTAAACCGCAGCGGGGCGGCGTAGCTGACGATTACGATGCCGGAGCCGCCAGAGCCGCCGGATCGTGTAAGGCCGGTTGAATAAGACCCGCCACCACCTCCACCACCCGTGTTCGCGGTTCCATTCCCGCCGTTTCCGTTCCCGGATGTCCCTGCGGCACCGCCACCGCCAGTTCCGGGAGTGCCAACGGTTCCAGAGGAGAACGTCCCACCCGCGCCACCGCCAGCATACGTTACAGATGAGCCGGATATTGAGGAGGCTAGGCCGTTTCCGCCGTTTCCGCCGGCAGTTGTCGTGCCATTAGTCCCAGCCGCGCCAGCACCGCCACCACCGCCACCACCATAAGAGCCACTTGCTGGGCCAGATCCGCCAGCGTTGCCTTGACCAGAAGTTCCCGCGCCACCAGCGCCCCCCATACCGCCGCCGCCAGAGCCGCCAGCTGCGCCAGCAACGCCAGCGCCCCCGCCAGTAATCGACGCACCGCCGCCGCCGCCAGTGGATGAAACTGTCGTTGAGAAACTAGACGCAGATCCTAAAGAGCCAGTTGTCCCTGTATTGTTATTGATAGGGGCACCACCGCCGCCAACAGTAATCGTATAAGTTTCGGAACTGGCGATGGTGAAGTTACTCGATGTCCTATATCCACCGGCTCCGCCCGCACCTGTCGCGCCGCCGCCGCCACCACCAGCAACAACCAGATACGAAATCGAAATGCCGGTAGCCCCCAGCGTCGCGCCAAACCCGCGATATGAAAGCGAACCGATGGTCGAAATAACGGGCATCAGTTAACCTCACGCAAATCTGGTTTGCGAAGCGAGAACGGTGAACGTCGCGTTTGCGGTCTTGATGATAGTGTAGACGTAGGCGTCGATGCCAGAGGCATTGCCAGATGTCCACGCCGTTCCGCCCTGATACTTCGGGGTCACGGACGAACCATCGACCTGCACCACGTTGTTGTAGTAGGCCGGAGAGCCCTGAGTGACCAAGAAGGCCACGGTGATGGACTGGCCTGTGGACATGAGGGTGTTCAGTGACGTGCCGGACGAGCCCCGGAAGTTCACCGTCCAGTTAGCCGAGGCATTGGTTGTGTAGTAGAGCACCGCCTGCGTCGTCACGTCATACGCGATAGTTCCCGTCGCCGCCGTAGCCGAGATGGTCACCACCTCGGCGGCGTCCGTCAAAACCGCTGCGACAGCAGCCGTAGACCCACTAAGCGTCAGTGTTGTGCCGTCCGTCGTGAGCCCCGTCGTCTCACCAACAACGCCAGCGTTGTTGAAGAGCATCCGGGTTGACGTGCCGCTGGAGATCGTGGTCGTGCCGACCGTGATCGTGTTGGGGCCAGCCGCACCGGTCGGCCCAGTCGGGCCGGTGGGACCAGTTGGGCCAGCCGTCCCCGTAAGGCCGGTACTGCCTGTGGGGCCGGTAGGCCCGGTGGGGCCGGCCACTCCGGTATCGCCCGTAGGCCCAGTCGGCCCCGTGGGGCCAGTAGCTCCGGTATCGCCAGTTGGACCCGTGGGGCCGGTTGGACCCGTCAATCCCGTGGAACCGGTGGGACCGGTCGGGCCAGTCGGACCAGTCGGGCCAGTCGGACCCGTGGGACCGGCGACGTTGTACGCAATCGTCGTGACGAGGTGCGACTGCGTGTTATTACGCATGCTCAAAGTGGCTGTCGGAGTGCCACTTACAGACTGGACATAAATGTTAATGAGCAGCCGGCTTGTCGTGCTCGCCAGTGTCGTTGACGGCACAACTAGATCGTACTCATAGAGAGCCGCTGTGTTAGTTGTGACTGTCGTCCCGGATGCGTAGTCACCCGTGGCCAGCGTACTCAGAACAGTTACGCCGTCTGACGCAACCTCCTGAACCTGCATCCAGAACCGGAAGTCGGCTGCGCCCGAATGGCTCATCCACGCATGAAGCGTCCACAACCCTCCGACAAACGAAGAGTTTCCGGGCACGCCAGCCGCCGTGACAAACGAGCCGAGAAACGTGCTGGAAGCAGAGTTGGTCGCTATGGAAAGAGTTGTCAGCGGCCCAGCGTTCGGGATGGCGATAAGGCTGTACGCCTGCGGCCCCGTGGCGGTCGCGCCATCAAGGAACAGGGTGAGGCCAACGGACGTTCCCGAAGAGCCCGTGGGGCCTGTCGGCCCTATCACGCCAGTCGTGCCGGTAGGTCCGGTCGGCCCCGTAGGTCCGGTGGGGCCGACGACACCTTGCACGCCCGTAGGCCCGGTGGGGCCGGTGGGTCCAGTGTCGCCTGTAGGTCCAGTCGGACCGGTCGGGCCAATGACGCCCTGCACGCCTGTCGGGCCGGTGGGTCCAGTGGGTCCGGCAGGCCCGGTGTCGCCCGTAGGTCCAGTGGGTCCAGTCGGACCAGCCACACCCTGCACGCCCGTGGGGCCAGTAGGCCCGGTCGGACCCGTGAGACCAGTGCTTCCGGTGGGTCCGGTAGGCCCGGTTGGTCCGGTCGCACCAGTCGGCCCGGTGATGCTGGCCGCCACCGGGCCGGCATCCGTCCACACAGACCCGTCCCAGACATAAAGGTGATTGTCAGCGGTAACGACGTATGCATCACCGACCGTGTTGCCCGATGAGGGCAGATTGCCGACAGTCGCAACAGTACCTTTGTAAGTGATACCGCCGCCAGCGGGACCAGTCGGCCCCGTAGGACCGGGAACGGTAGAGTCAGCGCCCGTTGGGCCGGTCGGACCCGTCGGCCCTGTAGGGCCAGTCGGACCAACGGCACCCGTCGAGCCCGTGGGGCCGGTTGGGCCGGTTGGACCCGCAACGCCCTGCGATCCGGTAGGCCCAGTAGGCCCAGCCACGCCTTGCACACCTGTCGGGCCAGTCGGCCCTGTAGGTCCGGTAACGCCCGTTGACCCGGTGGGGCCAGTCGGACCGGGAACAGTTGATGCAGCGCCAGTGGGGCCAGTCGGGCCTGTAGGGCCAGCGGACACGGGGCCAGCATCAACCCAAGTCGTGCCATTCCATACGTAGAGATTGTTGTTGGACTGTACCGAATAGGCGTCGCCAACCGTATTGCCAGTCGGCGGGAGATCACCAACAGTCGGGACAGATCCCTTGTAGTTGAACCCGCCCGCAGGCCCTGTCGCGCCTGTTGGGCCAGTGGGGCCGCCAAGATCGGCGATCTGCCGGGTCGTAAGACGAACCGACACGCCAGCCTGAACAGCTTCCAACTGCTCTTGGCCGCTTATCGAGATGGCAGCCGGCAAATTTGGGATCTGCGTATTCGCCATTAGAGCGGCCCTGTCTCTGGAACGGAGGTGTTATCGTAAGGCAGGCCGGGGTCGTTTCCGCCAGCTTCGTTAGGTACATCAATACTGGTGCCGGGCTGCTCGTTCAAGCTGCCCGGAGCCGCGCCGGTCTGTTGAGTGACGCGGTTGTTGTTGTTTTGCGTAATGCGACGATTGCCGCCCGGAACCGGGATGCCCGTCGTCGGATCAACAGAATCCTGCCCGGACGTGACGCGGTAGTTGGTCTCAGCAACCACAAAGTCCTGAACGCGCGGGTTCTGGATCGGCACGGGATCTGCCGGCACAACAATAGCGCGAAGCTGCGTTTGCGCCGTGTCCTCGCACGTCCTGCACACTAGCAAGCGAATGTTCTGAAGGGACGCGCCGCGCCAATCGAACTGCCACCGTAGATTGGTGTGGTTGAACCTAAACCCGCACCTATCGCAGATGGCATGCGCCTGCGGGCCTTTCGCGCTTGTTCTGGCCCGTCCCGACTGGCTGGCGTACCCCATCAGGCCCTCCAATAACCAGAGAGCTGGGGCGAAATGTACTGCTGGGCCTGCTCGATGCCCTGAGACGCGGCGATCTCATAGCTCTCGTCTGCCTGCGCCTTCAGTGCAGGGGCCATCTGCGGAGCCCAGATGCGCGCCAAGCGATAGGTGAGCCCATCCGCAAAAGCCTCAAGCCACAGGTACGGGATCTCGACCTGCTCGCCGCCCTGCAAATTGCTGTCCTGCAACCGACGCACGCGGTAGTACTTCAGGCTGGTCTGAGACCCATCTGGCACCGGCCACAGCGTGACGGTCGGAGAGATCAGGCGATCAAACCAAAATGTAGTCGGAAAGCCCTGCTGCGTCTTGTTGGGGTACGAGGCGTACTCGGTGCGGCTGATTGGCAAGATGATGCGGTCGATGCCGTCAGAAACGATGTAGGCATCAAGGATCATCACCGTGTTTGCATCAACAGGGTACGTTGTCGTGCCCTGAACCAGCGGCGTCGTGATGAGATCAACACACCACAAGTTGACCCCTTGGTTGGACCAGCGGGCGAGCATCATGTTCGTCGCCATACGCGCCGAGTCCATGTGCTCTTGAAGCAGCGCCGCAGGCCTCACGCCGATGTTCTGATAGGCGTACAGAACGATCTCGCCGAGGCCGGGGTTGAACGTGTATGTGCCGCTGGTCGCCATGACAGTTCCTTACGCGGGTCCGGCTTGGATCAAATCAGCAGACACCGAGCCGTCACCAGTCGCGATGTTGATGCAGATGGCCCGGCACGGGATGGTCAAAGACCCGCCAGTGCTTGCCGATGCGCCCGAGAATCCGGGAGCAATGAACCACTTGGCGGTTGCTGGATTGAAGCCCGCCGCCATCGGATCTTCCATCGAATACTCGACGTTGAACGTGACGGTGCCCGTCACAGTAGCGCCGACACCGACGTTGAAGGGGGTCTGAAAGTGGTCAGGGGCTGCGATCACCGCACTGCGCCCGACACCAGTCTTGCTAAGGGTGCCGATATACATTTCAGTCTCCTTTTTTCTGCCCAGACGGGCTGACCGGCCAATCCCTGCGCGCAGGCCCAGTCTTCTTACGTGCCATTGACGCCTTTTCATCTTTAGACATGGCGGCAGCGGCTGAAGCAGGACGACAGGCCGGATAAGGACGCTTGCCCTTCTCGCCTTCGATCCTACCACATTCTTTGCCGGTTTTCACATCACGCCAATCTTCGCCAAACCACTTGCCCAAGCCGCCGCCGGCAGCCTTGTTGACGCGATTGTCGTCGCCAGACCACTTGCCGCCCTTGGACTTGTACCACTTGGCAGCCCACGCATTCGCGTAGGCGCTCGGGTAAACGTCAAACTTGGCGCGAGCGGCTGCTTTGGCGCGACCCCAGAGGCCAGAGTTTTGAGGTTTGGCGGCCATCTCAGCAGTCCCACTTTCTGAGCGCTTTATTCACTCGGCTATTGGGATCGGCAGCGGTCGCGGAGCCTGTCAACTTGCGCTTCAAGCCGGTCATCCGGGCGCAAAATGACTTCTTGCGAGACCCGCCTTCAGGCTGCGGGCGTTTAATATCATGGCCAGCGGCGCGCAGAGAGGCCCGGCCCTTTTCATTGAGACCGCCGCTCGGGCTTTTGCCCTCGGCGCGGGTCCAAGCAGGCGACTTCGCCATCATACCCTCCATGCAAGTGCGGGGGCTCAAAGGCCCCCGCTCCCATCACTGATACGTCAAGGGAGGAAACGATCAGTAATGGGAAGCCTTGCCGCGAGGCGTTCCGGACGAAGCCGAGGAGAACACGCCGCCGCCGCTCTTGCGGGCCGGACGCTCGCACTTCTCAGCAGACGACATGACCTTCTTCTTGGACATGCCGCCCTCGGCGTAGCCGCCGGCCATCTTTTTGGCCATGCCGCCCTTCTTGAAGCCGTTGGTCTTCTCTTCAGCTTCCTTGATCGTGGAAGCCTTGCCTTTGTAAGCACCCATGGAAGCCTCCTATTA